>CAZQZR010000042.1:19729-25000 GCA_964597845.1 uncultured bacterium
TATTCACCATTTACGACTCACTATTCCGTCCTACGGCACGAGTACCGGCTTGGCCGGCGGGATGCCGTTGAACGTTGTGGCGCTGGCCAGCGAGTAGGCCCCAATACTGCGCGCGTAGACCAGGTCGCCGAAGTCGAGCTCGGGCAGCTCCTCGGCGCCGGAGATGATGTCGAGCGAGTCGCAGGTCGGTCCGGCCAGAGTCGTAAGCTGCGTCGGTCCCTTCTTCAGGACCTCGAACTGGTACTTGCAGTGGTCGAATATGATGCCCGACAGAGCGCCGTAAACGCCATCGTCCAGGAAGTACCAGTGCTTGTTGTTGCGGATTGACTTGCCCACGACGCTCGTCAGCAGCATGCACGCCGGACCGACCAGGGCCCGGCCTGGTTCGGCGATGATCCTCATACCCGGGTCGAACAGGCGGCAGAGTTCCATGTTTATCGCCGGCGCCATGCTCGCGAACCAGTCCTCGTCGGTGTCGAAGTGCCGAATCGGGAACCCGCCGCCGATGTCAATCATCTCCAGCGGCAGTTTCTTGAGCAACGCATCGTTGACGATTATCTTGCAGAGCTCAAATGCCTCAAGGTAGTTGTCGCCATGCGTGCACTGAGACCCGACGTGGAAACTGACGCCGACCGGCTTCAGTCCGAGGCGGCACGCCTTGAGCAGCAGCGGGACCGCGTCCGCCGGGTCGGCGCCGAACTTGAGTGAGAGCTCGATAATCGAGCCGACGTTCGGAACCTTGATTCGTACCATCACCGACGCGCCCGGGGCGTAGCGTGCTATCTTGGCGAGTTCGTACTCGGAGTCGAACGTCATCAGGTTCACCTTGTGCTGGTATGCGAACTTGATGGACTCGTTCCGCTTCATCGTGTTGGCGTAAACCAGCTTGTCCGGCGTGGCGCCGGCGGCCAGCACCCATTCGATTTCCGGTGCCGACGCGACGTCAAACCCGAGCCCGGCCTGGGCCAGGACCTTCAACACCTGCGGGTTGGGGTTGGCTTTCACCGCGTAGAACGGCTCGACGCGAGGCAGAAGCCGGCGGAACTTTGCCACCTGCGCCAGCAGCAGGGTTCTGCTGACGACAAACAACGGCGTACCGTACCGCTTCGCCAGTTTCGGGAAAGACTTGCGAATCTCACGCCAATAGGCTGTGGTATTCATCGAAAGCTGCTTTCTCCTTTTCATTGCTCTGCCGTCGGCACTACATCCCGTCGGCACAAAGGCCATTCAAACAATAATCCAGCCGGATGTCAAGCGATTTCGAGTATCATCGGCCGTGGCGGTGCGGGCCTATTGCGGCCAAGGCAAGTTCCTGAAGCCGTCTTGCCTGCATAATTGCGGCACGAACCAACCTCCAGGATTCGTTCCAGTGTCAACGCAGCGTGGAAATCCCCTGCACAGCACATGATTGACATACTTTCGACATTTGGTTTCCGCTACCGTCGCGAGACGCTGGAAATGACTCTCGTGCGCTTGTCGGGCACATTTCCACGCCCCCATCCCTGATTGAGTGTCGCGGAACACGCCCCACGATGTTAACATACAGTAAATCAATTAGTTACGTCAGTACATTGGCGTCAGTTATGGCTTGACGTGGGGATTAAGTAAATGTAGAATCAGGGTTGATTCAAGTTAAGTGGTGAAAAATGGTAGAAGATAGCTACGACTTTCTGTTCGTTGGTGACCACACTCACGCGGTGGACACCAAGAACCGCGTCGCCATACCGTCGAGCTTCAGGCGGAATTTCCCCAGCGGAACCGAGGACCGAGTAGTCCTGCTGCGCGGAGCCAGTGGATGCATTGAGGCGCATGTGAGGCCCGAGTGGCGTGTGCATGTCCTGCGGCTCAGGAATCTGAGTCTGTATGACAAGGATGACCTGGTCCTGAGGCGGCTTTGGTTGCCCGGTGCGACCGAGATGGAACTTGACGGTCAGGGGCGGGTGCTGTTGCCGAAGAAGCTGACGGAGCTGGCCGGCATCGGCGCTGAGGCGCGTTTTATCGGGCTGGGCCCGTTCTTCGAGATATGGAATCCACAGCAGTATGACGATTTCGTGACTCAGAACAGCCGCCTGTACGACGAGCTGATTCAGAGGCTTGATGGCAGGCGGGCGGTCGAGGAGAGAGTCGTGGAACGCGGCGGGCAGATCCAGCGCGATGTACCATCAGCCGGTAATGCTCCGTGAGGTACTTGAGTACCTGCGGCCGGTCAGCGGCGCCATCGTGGACGCCTGCCTCGGTGGAGGTGGCCACGCACGGGCGATTCTCGAGGCGTTCGCCGCGAGTCCCGAGGGAGCAGACAGTCGATCAGGATGCGTCGGCCGCGACGAGCCGGCCGCCCACGCGGATCACCAGTCGGCCGGGCCGTGTCGGTGGTCCCGTGGCCTGCTAGGTATTGACTGCGACACCGAGGCGATAGCCTCGGCGGGAAGGCAACTCAGTGGTTTCAGTAATATGGAGATCGTTCACGCAAACTACGCGGATTTACCCACGCTTGTGCGTGGGCTGGGCATTCGGCCGGTGACCGGAGTGCTGTTTGACTTCGGCGCGAGCCTGTCCCAGTTCACTTCCGGCCCTCGAGGTTTCGCCATTGACTCCGACGGACCAATCGACATGAGATTCGACCAGACGGCCCCGGTGCCGACCGCGTTGGATTGGATTCGCCGGTCGTCGGAGCAGACGTTGCGGGACTGGTTCCGGGAATTCGGCCAGGAGCCGATGAGCGGCAGGATCGCGCGGGTGATACACGAGCGGCGACGAGAGCTGCATACGACCGGTGACCTGGTTCGGGCAGTGCGGAGCGCAGTCCCGGCGCGGTTCGCCCGCAAGGCGCTGGCGCGGGTTTTTCAGGCCTTAAGAATCGTAACCAATTGCGAGATTGAGAACATCCGGCGCGGACTGGCCGGCGCGCTGCAGGTGCTGGTTCCAACCGGCAGGCTGGTGGCGCTTTCGTATCATTCGCTTGAAGACAAAGAAGTCAAGCAGTTCTTGCGGGCGGGCCGGGTTGCCGGGCGGCTGCGCGTACTCACGCCGAAGCCGCTTCGGCCGAGCCCGGAAGAGGTGGCGGAAAACCCACGCTCGCGGTCCGCGCGGCTGCGAGCCGCGGAGGTGATTTCATGAACACGGCGAGACGCATTCTGCTGGTCTTCGTTCTCTGCGTCCTGGCGGTCGGCTACTTGTACCAGCACAACTACAGCATGAAGCTGACCCGCAGTCTGTCCCGGCTTGAGACTGAGCGGCAACTGCTGGCCGAGAAGCTGGACAGCGTCGACGCTGACATTGTGAAGCTGTCGAGCTTTGCCCGGATGGAGTCGCTCTGGATTGCACAGGGGCGGCCTGCGGTTCCCGTCGACCGGCTGGGTCCGATTGACGGCCAGCCCGTGGCACTGGTGCGGCATACAGGGGCGGATGAAGCAGTCCATTAACCGCTCGAAGGTACTCATCGCCGCAGCAGCGGCGGTCTGGATCGGTCTGCTTGCGTACCTTGGGTATGTTCAGATCGGGCGCTGGAAACACTACGAACGGGAGGCATTCGGGCAGCAGGGCGAGACGCTTGGCCTCCAGGCTGCGCGGGGTCGGGTCTTCGAGAAGGGCGGTCGGCCACTAACCCTTAACCGGTCGTGTTGCTCGATCCGGATTCTGCCGCAGTGGGCGCGCGACAAGGACACGCTGGCGGGAATCCTGGTCGGATTCGGCCTGGCAGAACGCAAGGCGATTACTCAGGAATTGAGCCGTCGCAAGCGCCTGTTCTGGTTCAAGCGTCAGGTTGACTACGCAGCCGGCGATTCGTTGCGACGGGTCCTGGTCGAAAGACAGTTCAGCAACTGTACGTACGTTGATGACGACAATGCAAGGTTGTATCCGTACGGCGAGTTCTGCGCCAACATTGTTGGTTTCACGGGCGAAGATTGCGGACTGGCCGGTCTTGAGTGTGAATTCGACTCGGTATTGCGCGGCAGCGGAGGCTGGGTGCTGCTGCAGAAGGACGCGATTGGCCGGGCTTTTCCATATCCGAGTTTGCCGGTGAAGCGGCCGGTCGCCGGCCTGGACATCCACTTGACGCTGGACCTCGACGTACAGCAAGTCTGCTACGACGCGCTGGAGCGGCGAGTGGAGGAGTGCGGTGCGCTCAAGGGCTCGGCCATCGTAATGGATGCCTCGAGTGGCGCTATCCTGGCGCTGGCAGACTATCCTGGCTACGACCCGATGCGGTTCGCGGCATTTCCCATGGAACGCTACAAGTCAACGGCGGTGTCGGACCAGTTTGAGCCGGGTTCGTCATTCAAGCTGGTCGTCTGCGCGGCAGCGCTGGAGAGCCCGGACTCTGCCCGGATCACCCGCCAGACCTTTGACGTTTCGTCCGGCTACGTGGAAATCGCCAACCGCAAGATACACGACGTGCACAACAACGGTGTGCTCGATTTCGCCGGGCTGTTCGTCAAGTCGTCAAACCCGGGCTGCGCCCTGCTCTCGACGCAGTTGAAGCCGGAGCGGTACTACGAATTGGCTCGGGCGTTCGGATTCGGCAACATGGTCGGGATCGGGCTGCCCAACGAGGGAAGCGGCTGGATTGACCCTCCCCAGCGACTGAACCCGTTGCGGTTTGCCAACGTCGTCTTCGGCCAAGGAGTGACCACGACGCTGCTGCAGTTGGCCGGGGCGTACCTCTGCGTGGCGAATGATGGCGCGTACGTCCGGCCCTACCTGATTGAGTCGGTGCGGCGATCGGGTCGCGTGGTGCGTCGGTTCGGCCCGACCCGGCTGCGCCAGGCCCTCAAGCCGGAGAATGCGCGCCGGATCAAGGATATCCTCGAGAGGGCAGTCACCGAGGGGACGGGCACGTTCGCGCAGATCGACGGTGTGGCGGTCTGCGGGAAGACCGGTACGGCTCAGAAGGTCGAACCCGGCGCAGGGTACTCACGGACCAAGTCCCGCATGACCTTTGTCGGCTTCTTCCCCAAGGAGCGGCCCCGGTACGTCATCGCAGTGCTGATTGACGAACCGAAAACGGAGCGATTCGCCGGCACGGCCGCGTGCCCGGTCTTCAAGCAGATTGGCGAGAGCCTGATTCTGCTCGATCGGATGAGGCAGCGGATTCAAGGGGTCAAGGAATCGAGGATTCTAGCGTCCGGCACTCGACCCTTGGAATCCTCGAATCCTGGAATCATCTCCCGGCTATGAAGCGTATCGCGGACCTGACCAAAGGCGTTCCATGAGAGGAATAGCGAATAGAGAATTGAGAATTGTGAAAGGCGGATTCGGATTTCACTATTC
>CAZQZR010000043.1:0-24834 GCA_964597845.1 uncultured bacterium
GGGGGGTCAGTTTTGGATGGCACAGGGGGGTCAATTTTCAGTGGCACACGACAGAGTGGAGTAGAGTTTTGACTAAGGTCTTGGCAAAGGTTCGGGCAGAGGGCACTCGGTTTCGGATTTCGGAGGTCGCGAGACGCGTGGAAAACAGGCTATGACAGATTCTAAGACGGAATCTCTGTTGGAGTCTAAGACGGAGTATCTGATGGAGTCTTTGTTGGAGTTTCTCGCGGAGTTTCTGTCGGAGTTTCTCTTGGAGTTTCTGTCGGAGCCTCTGTTGGATTCTCTCTTGGAGTCTCTGTTGGAGTATCTTTTGGAGTTTCTCGCGGAGTCTTTCTTGGAGTTTCTCTTGGAGCTTCTGTCAGAGTCTCTGTTGGATTCTCTGTCAGAGTCTTTCTTGGAGTCTCTCAAGGAGTTTCTTTCCGAGTATCTCGTGGAGTATCTGTTGGAATTGGTTTTGGAGTCGCTTTTGGAGCCACTCCCCCTGTCGGGGGGGAGGGGGGGCAAAAGGGAATTGAAGATTCTAGATTTTAGATTGTAGGTTGTGGAGATTCGGATACTTAGCGAGGCGCGTCGCAAAGAAACCGCCTCTTTTTCGGCCCGGAAGACGGTCGGCCATACGCGGGTGCATTATTTTGGGGCCGGAATGCAGATTGCTTATTGAGGGTCAGGAACCAAGTCCCGGTCGAAGTGGCTGAACGGAAGCACGCGGCCACTGGGGGTTTGTTGGTGCAGGTGCCGAAGCGGGGGCAGCGCAGCCGCCAAGTCAAAGGTCAAAATGCAAACGTCAGAATGCAAAATGGCGGGCGCGGCCGTTGGGCGCGACAAAGGGGGCAGGTGCAGGACCGGGGGCAGTGACAGCGGACTAGACGAAATCAGAAGTCAGATACCAGAAGCTAGAATGCAGAATGACGGGTGCGAAAAAGGGGGCAAGGGCTGGAGCAGGCGCTGTTGCAGGAGTCGGAGCGATGACTGTTACGAGACGAGGGCCGGACGCTGTTACGGGTGCTGGGATAAGGGCTGCATAGAGGGCTGGGGCTCCCCCAATGGTCGAGGGGACGGGCGCGCAGAGGCAAGTCAAAGTGCAAAATGCAAAGTGCAAAATGACGGAGGCGGGCGGAACTCTCGGAAGGAGAAGAACTTGCAGAGACAAGTCAAGAGGCAAAGGCCAAAAGCCAAAACCGGGGACGAGGAACGATGGACGAAGAACGATGCACGATGTACGAACGAACGAGCTATGTTACGTTTTGGCGTTGTGGTTCCTCTAATACTGGTGACACGAGGCCGGTTGCGAGTGACGAGTTACGAGTGACGAGTGTCGATTGCCCCGAACGAACGACGTGGCGTCGGTTGGCAGTTCGCAGTCTGAACCCGATACACAAAACGGCAGTTTCGCGAATGAGGACTATAGGGTCTAACGCTCACATCGTCAGTAGGTTAGGAGATAATCGAAGGCCGACAATTCAAGGGTAGGGGTCGCCCCCTAAGCAGCTTTTGAGTTAGCTTTCGAACAAGGTTTGAACGATGCTTTGAAAAGAGCTTTGAAACAAGCTGTTTCTTGAGCTTTTCCGTGAGCTTTGAAACGAGCTTTGCGAGAAGCTTTGAAACGAGCTTTTGGGCGAGCTTTGAACCGAGCTTTGCGAGAAGCTTTTGAAAGAGCTCTTGAATGAGCTTTGAACGATGCTCTGAAATGAGCTTTCAAATGAGCTCTTGAAGGAGCTTTCCGATGAGCTTTCTGACGAGCTTTGCGGGACGCTCTCAGCGCCCGAGTTTGCAGTCTGCAAGTTGCAGTTTGCAGTGGAAGTGATCCGGAGAGAAGACCCGTTCGCTTCGCTCAGACGGTTTCCATCATCTGTGTAATCTGCGAAATCTGCGGATAGTCATTTCGGGTCTTGGCGATCTTGGCGGTTCACTTTAGTCCGGATTGTCGAGTGCCGATTGGTTGACGGCGGTCTTCTCTTTTCCCCGGACTGCCCTATAATTGGCTGTGGCTAGACGCAAGACGCCCGACGCTTCACGCCTCACGCCGGAAATCAGCCTGACTGCTCCCGCGTCAGGCGTTGAGCTTTCGTCGCCCCTCGCAGAACGCATGCGCCCGGTTACGCTGGACGAGATTGTCGGACAGGACCACCTGCTCGGTAGAGACAAGCCCCTGCGCCGGACAATTGAGAAGGGCGAGCTTCATTCGATGATTCTCTGGGGCCCGCCCGGCTCCGGCAAGACCACGCTGGCCCTTGCGATTGCCCACTACACGAAAGCCATCTTCATCCAGCTCTCGGCCGTGACGTCCTCGGTTGCCGAGGTCCGGGAAATCATGAAGCGGGCCGAGTTTGAACGGGCCATGCACAACCGCCGCACCATCCTCTTCGTTGACGAGATTCACCGGTTCAACAAGGCCCAGCAGGACGCCTTCCTTCCCCATGTCGAGTCCGGCGGCATCATCCTGATCGGCGCCACTACCGAGAATCCTTCGTTCGAGGTCATCGCCCCGCTGCTTTCGCGCTGCCGGGTCTATGTTCTCAGCCAACTCGGACCGGACGAGGTCAAGGCGGTGATGCTTCGCGCGATGACTGCAGAACAAGGCCTTGCGTCGTTCAAGGCCAAGGTGGCTGAGGACGCTCTCGACTACCTTGTCATGGTCTCGCAGGGCGATGCCCGCGCCGCCCTCACGGTGCTGGAACTGTCCGTGGCTTCGGCAGAGCCGGACAAGCAGGGAATGCGGCACGTTGACCTGGACCTCGCCCAGGACGTGGTCCAGCGCAAGTTCCTGCTCTACGACAAATCCGGGGAAGAACACTTCAACCTCATATCCGCCCTGCACAAGTCCCTGCGCGACTCTGACCCGGACGGCGCGATCTACTGGCTGGCCCGAATGCTCGAAGCCGGCGAAGACCCGTTGTACGTCGCACGCCGGCTCGTCCGCTTCGCCTCGGAAGACGTCGGCCTCGCCCAGCCCAACGCCCTGCTCATCGCCAATGCGGCGAAGGACGCGGTCCACTTCATCGGCATGCCCGAAGGCAACACCGCTCTCGCCCAGTGTGTCGTCTATCTCGCGCTCGCGCCCAAGTCCAACGCGCTCTACGTCGCCTACGGCGAGGCCAAAGAGGACGCGCTCAAGAGCGCAACCGAACCGGTGCCGCTCCATCTCCGCAACGCGCCGACCGGCCTGATGAAAGGGCTGGGCTATGGCAAGGGATACAAGTATGCGCACGACTTCAAGGACGCGCAGGTCGAGCAGGAGCACCTGCCGCCTTCGCTCAAAGGCCGCAAGTACTACCGCCCGACCGACCGCGGCTTCGAGGCCGAACTGAAGAAGCGCGGCCGACCGAAACCCGACTGACCCACCGCCGGGCTATTTCTTCAGCGCGGCCTTGGAGAAGATGTAGTCGGGAATCGGGACGTTGAGACGGAGGGAGTCGAGGATGAACTCGGTTCCCGCTCCGCTCTTGAGCGCGTCCTTGAATGAGACCCGGTCCGCGATCCAGCGGCCCTGGCGCAATGAGACGCTCTTCACCTCAGTGGTCTTGAGCAGCTTGCCGCTCTTGGCATAGCGGTTCTCCCGCAGCGGCACGTACCGCTCCTTGTCCACCCATATCTTCCGCGAGTGGTAGCTGACGTCCGGGGCCTTTGCGGTCAATTCCACGACCCAGCATTGCCGGCCGAGCACGGTGTCTTCGCCGGCGACAGCGGCTGAGTACTGGTCGATGAGCTTGTGGTCTTCCATCATGTCTTCGTATGACAGGTCCGAGCCCATCACCGACTGCCTGAGCATGTGACCGGATATCTTGATGGTTCGGTCGGTTGAAGGGACATAGGTCCAGAGCTCGTCCCCGAGCTTGAGCATCTTTGTACCCTTGTCCCGTGGCGGGTAGAGGAACTCGGTGAACGACTTATCCGAACCCTTGACCCACGACTTGGCTCGCACCGTACGCGTGTTGCGGGCGAGATGGATGACCATTTCAGACACGGCTATCCGGGTATCCGCATAGTTGTTCTCGTCCACTTTGTTCAGAATCGACTCGCCGGTCGGAGTTTCGGCTGCGAGGCACAAGCTCAAGCACAATACACAAACCAACCTGCACACTATCACGCTTCCTCCCCCGCGAAATCCCATGGGACAGTCCCCGGCCGCGCGGACGCGGCCGCAATCCGGTACAGTCCCGGGATTTCGCTCACTGCTAACTCCTAACTTCCCAACTCTTTGGCCAGCATCGCCGTCTGCCGCTTGTAGACGCCAAGGCCTGATATCGCCGCTCCGAAGAAAGTGGCAAGGAGACCGGGGACGAAACCGACGTAGACGCTGGCGGGCGTTATGCGTGCACGCAGCACGTCGTCGATGACCACGGTGGCGTTGGGCATCATCCCGGAGATGTTTATCCCCACCTCCTGTAGATAGAGACTGATGCCCAGCCCCGCCAACGTCCCGACTATGGAGCCGGCCAGGCCGATGAGGAACGCCTCCGCGAGCAGCGAGCGGTACACGGCCGGCTTGGACTCGCCGATTGCGAGCCGCACGCCGATCTCTCCGTACCGACGCAGGCTGCCCATCAAGCCCGCATTCCAGAGCACGACTGCCATCGCCACGATGAATATGAAGACAATCAGGCCCGTCGCGGCGCCAATCAGGTCAAACATGGACCCAAGGCCGCTGGCGACGCGCATCGTCTCCATCGTCGGTGCATACTGGTCGGTCGTATCACGGCCGGCGTTGTACTGCGCGGCGAGCCGCATGGCGAGTTTGTCGTCGTAGCCGGTGCCGGGCAGGAACCCGAATACGGCATCGGCGGCGTCGGGCATGTCGAGGGCCTGCTGAATATCCTTGATGTCAGCGAGTATGGCACCTCTGTCCATCGCGCTGACGCCGAACCGCACTGTACCCGAAAGGATGAAGTTGTATGTCGCCATGCTGCCGTTCATCGTGGACGAGATAAGCGTCAGCCTGTCGCCGATCCTCAGGCCCAGACGGCGTGCGAAGTCGTCGGACAGGAGCACCTCCCCGGGCGCGGAAGGGAGGCGGCCGGAGGCGAGCGATTGCTCAAGCCGGAGTATCTTCCGCTCCGGGCTACCCGGGGACAAGTCGATGGCCAGGCCGGCAGCCGGCGATTGCACGCGAGTCTCTCCGGTAGAGTCAGGCACATCTATCAGGCCGCCGAACCTGGTGCGCAGGGTCCACGTGACTTCCGGAAAATCACGGTGCAGTTCCCCAAGTATGCTGTCGACGCCAAGCAGGGCAAGCTCGTTCGTGGCATCGGTACCGGCCTTTGCATAGGCGCGAGTGGTCACGCGCAGGTGACCGCAAACGAAGCTCGCAGTGGCAGCGAACATCGCGTCAGTTGCACCACGCAGATAACTGTCCATGAATACGACGAGCGTTACACCGATGGCAACAGTCAGCAGGGGAAAAAGACTGCGCGACCGGTCGCGCAACAGACCCTTGGCGAGAAAACCTAGCATGGGAGAATTCCTAATGACGAATTCCCAATTCCTAACGAAACCCCAATTTCCGAGTCGGACACTAATTGGTCATTAGGAATCAGTAATTGGTAACTGTCCCTCATGTCCCTCGTCCGGCCAGCGCGTCGGTTGGCTTGAGCTTGGCGATCTTCCGCGTCGGCAACCAGGAAACGAACGCGGTGACGATGAAAACGAGCACGGTCGTACCCAGTATCAGGCCGGCGGTGAATGCCGGGTAGAGTTTGTCCCCGAGCGCGTAGCCCCACGAGCCGCCGCCAGGGATAGTGAAACCGTGGCGGCTGAGAAGGTAGAAGAGCGGCCCGGCATAGACCATCCCCAGAAGAGCGGCCAGGATGCTGTGCAGCGCGCCTTCGAGGGTGAACAGCACGATGACCCGGGCCCGCGTCATTCCCAACGCTATGAGCATACCGATTTCACGTCGGCGCCGGAAGACCGACAAGAGCTGGGTGTCGAAGATGGCCAGCATCGCCAACAGGAAGAGCACCACGAACATTATCGACTGGCCGATGGTCTTGGCAGCGACCATCTGGTGCAGGTCGGAAAGCAGGAATTCGGGCCCCCGGAATCTCCACCCAGCGAATTCCGGCATGTCACGCAGACCCTTGGCCACTGTGACAAGCGTCGCCTGGCCGTGCATTCCGGCCAGTTCCTGCAATTGTGCAAGCGGCAACCAGACCTGGCCAATATCCACAGTGCCGACGCTCGTTTCCATTATCTGGACCACGCGACCATCCCGGGCGTCGAAGGTACCGTCCACGTCGCGCCACTGCACGGTAACCTGGTCGCCGACGGCAAGCCCGGTCGTGGTCGCCGTCCGACTGCCGATGAGCAAAGGCATGTCTTCGGTAGTGTCGGCCAGCGCCGCCGTGGGCATGGCAACGACTTGCTGTGCCGGGTCGATACCCTTGAGCAGAACCGGCTTGATTCGCCCCTGGGGGTAAATGCTGCCCGCGATGACCAGAATCGGAGCTGCTTTGCCTGCGGCGGCAAGCGACTCCAGCCCCGGCGGGACCGGCGCGTGCGCGTCTTCCAGGGTCAGCGGGTCGTACGGGTCGTAGTTCTGCTGCCAGTACTGGCCGCCGGCGAACTCGAACGAGGTCGAGGCATCCTCGGCCTGCTGGTTCATTCCACGCAGCATCCCCTGGCCGAAGATGATGGCCACGAAGGCAAACGACAGGGCGATGGCGTTGAGCCAGGTGCGGAGGCCCGCACCACGCAGATTACGGATGGCGAGCCGGAGGATAATCATGGCGTTCCGGCGGTCGGGCCGGTCTGACCTGTCTGCTGTTCGTCGGCTGCGACCCGGCCGTCGATGAGCGAGATCTTACGCCGCAGGTAGCGAATGACTTTCTCGTCGTGCGTGGAGAAGAGGAACGTCGTGCCGAGGTCGCGGTTCAGGCCGACCATTGTCTGAAGTATCTTGTGCGAGTTCTCGGCATCGAGGTTGGCGGTCGGCTCATCGGCGAGCACAAGCTCGGGCCGTTTGACCACCGCGCGGGCAATCGCCACACGCTGGCTCTCTCCGCCGGAAAGCTGGGTTGGCTTCGAATTCGCCCGGTCTGCCAGGCCTACCCATTCGAGGGCGTCCGTCACCTTCTTGCGACGCTCGGCCTGGGATAGGCCCAGCAGGAGCAGAGGGAACTCGACGTTCTCGTACGCAGTGTAGACCGGCAGCAGATTGAAGGTCTGGAATATGAAGCCGATCTGCCGGGAGCGCAGGGCTGCGGCCTGGCGCGGCGAGAGCTTCTCGACTCGCTCGCCCAGCACCGTAGCGGTGCCTGACGTCGGGGTATCAAGCGTGCCAATGATGTTCAGGAGTGTCGTCTTCCCGGAGCCGGACGGCCCGACCAGCCCGGCGAACTCGCCCCGGCGGAACTGCAAGGTTACTTCCTTCAGGGCCACCAGTTCGGACCGGCCGACATGGAACTTCCTGACCAGCTTGTCGGTACTAATCACCACGCCGTCTTCCAAACCGCTTCCGTTCTTCACTGGCTCACTCTCTCCCTTTCTCACTAGTCCTCTTTGCCCCTAGTGATTGAACACTACGTCGAACCGCAAGCCCTTGCCGGCCGCGCCTGCGCCCGGGCGTCCGGTTGCGGCCGGGCGGTCTGGGTTGGCGAATGCGGACAGGCTGAACATCCAGTTATCGGTCGTCCGCTGCCAGCCGAGAAAACTATACAAGTCACGGTTCGTCCAGTCAAAATACACTATCGCGCGCAGGTTGTCCAGCAACCCGAGCGGCAGGGAAACCGCCAGGGCCGAGAACTGCGCGTCGGTTCCGCGGCCGAACGGCTCGTCCGCGCCGCCCACGAGCATGTGCTCGGCCGTCACGCCGAGGCCGGAGCCGATGCCGAACGTGTAGTCGAGCCCGACCGTCGCCATCCGCTGCCACGCGTACGGTACGTGGTCACTGCTCATCTTGCCGACCATCGCCTCAAAGCAGAGCCCGACCCCGACGTCCCACTTGCCGTCCAACCCCACACGGGTCTCCGCCGCTGAACTAGTGTCCGTCGGCAGCGGTGGCGGTCCCCCGTAGACCACTGACGCGACCCTGTGATGCCCGGTGATACCTACCTCCCCACGAGGCACCGGGAACTGCACTCGCGCTCCGGGCTCCGGGGTCCAGCGCTCTGAGCCGTAGACTTCCCAGCCCTTGGGCGAGCTGTTGCCGAGCAGACCCCAGGCCCAGATGTTGATGTTGTTCTGGAAGTAATACCGCCCGAGCAGGCCATACACGCCGTCGGTCAACCCGAGCGGGTCGCGCGGGTCCACGCGGTCAAACCACATCAGTGGCCGCAGGAGCATCGCCGAGCCAAAGTTGATCTTCTGGAGCCCGGCGCGCGCATAGAACCGTGGGGTCGAAACGCGAACCAGCGCGCGGTAGGACTTGAGCCGCGCAGCCAGCGAACAAGCCCGGCTACGGACGTCGGCAGTAGTGAAGGCGTTGATCGATGCCTCGGCATCGAACTCAAGCTGGCCCCGCACTGGAACCGACACCCGCGCCTCGGGCAGGTAGCGCAGCCCGACCTGCCCAAGAAACGACGTGTCCCAGCTCGCAACCAGCCAGCCCGACGCCCGGCCGTTGAACTCGAACGTCGCGGCCGACGCGCCCACGAACGCGGCAACCAGCAACACGAGGCAAGCCGAGTATTCTCTGACTGACATAAACCTGCTCAATCATCGTTCAGAAACCCTGCCCAGTCAACCAAAGGACAAGTCCGCGGATGGAAACTTCAAACTCCAAATCCCAAACCGGAAATCTGAATCTGCGTAATCTGCGGATAGTCCCGTCCGACCCTTGGCGGTCTTGGCGGTTCTCTGTCCGTACCCTCGGCGGCGGGTCTGCTGCGGCTCTACTTCAGCGAATCTCTGACGGTCAGGGCACGACCGTTATCTCGGAGCTGTCACTGAAGCGAAAAAGGAACGTGTCGCCGCTGATGTTGCCCAGCACTGAATCACCGAGGGGGTCGGTGTAGAACTTCATGAACTGGAGTTCGACCTGCTCCGACATGTTCGGCGCCACGACGTACGCGGGGTTGACCTTCGCCGTGTCGCCCTTCGCTATCCCCGGGCTGCCGGGCGGGATTGGATACCCGGTCAGGATAGAACCGTTGAGCCACAGCTCCCTCATGTAGGCCGAGTCCGGTGACTGCTTGAACAGAATCCAGTTGACCGTGTCCTCCGTGTTCCCCTCATTCACCACGTTGATCATGAAACCTGAGCTATCGGCGACGAGACGCGGCCCGCCGACCATCCGCAACCGGTGCCATAGGGAATCTCTGACAGTCAAGAGATGGGCATCGGACCAGTCCGACACCAGGTCCTTCACGTCCTTGGCTCTGGCCCGCACCGAGTAGTCCCCTGCGGTTGGCCACACATGGGTCATCGTGACAATGGTGCTCTCTGCAACCGGTGCGCTCCAGACCGAAGTGTCGCCGTCGCCCCAGTCGAACTGGAACATGATACTGTCGCCGTTCGGGTCCGCGCCCGCGGTCGAGAACTCGTACGTCGAGTCAACGTATCCCGTGTCCGGTCCGGATGGCAATAGCGGAATCCCCGGCGGCAGATTGGTCGTGTCCCCGAATACGACCATGATGTGGACATCCGACCAGTCCCCGACCAGTTCCTTCTCGTCCTTCGCTCTGGCCCGCACCGAATACTCACCGGCCTGTAGCCACACGTGCGACATCATCACCTGGGTGCTCTCCGCGACCATGCCGCCCCAATCCGAGGTGTCGCCGTCGCCCCAGTCGAACTGCAGTCGGATGCGGTCGCCGTTCGGGTCGCCGGCCAGCGTCGAGAACTCGTAGGTCGAGTCGACGTACCCAGCGTCGGGGCCGGCCGGTGCGCGCGGGCTTCCCGGCGGGAGACTGACGGTATCGGCGATGACAACCGCGTGCCAGTTCGACCAGGCCGAAACCGCCCCCTTCTCGTCCCTGGCCTGGGCCGATATCTTGAAGCTGCCCGACACGGGCCAGGCGTAAACGAGCGTCATGCTGTCCCCGGAGCGGAACATCTCGCTCCAGTCCGACGTGTCGCCGTCATCCCAGTCAATCCGCACCGACACGCGATGAAAGTCCGGGTCGCTCGCCGCGACCTTGAACGGACACTGGATTCCGACCTTGCTCAACACCGTGCCGGTGGGCGGCGGTGGCGTATCCGGGTTGAAGTTCTTCGAGCATCCTGACACGGCCAACCCCAGCGCCGTGGTCAGGAGTACGGCCAAGCTCCGCATGTCACGACTTGTCATGGCTAGATGCTAAGCTCCCCGCCCCGCTTGTCAACACTGTCACATGCGCAGGGGCGGACTCTCGCCCGCTCCGTGCCTGCTAACTGCTAACTCCTAACTGCTAACTACTCTCTACCGCTGCACGACCAGCTTCTGCGCGGCGCGGAACTCGCCTGCCCGGAACCGACAGTAGTACACCCCGGGCGCGACCCGGCGGCCCCGGTCGTCGCACCCGTTCCAGTACGCACCCCTGTAACCGGCCGTCTGTCCGCCGTCCACCAGCCGCCGCACCAGGATGCCGGTAGCGTCGTAGATTCGCACCTCAACCGGTGCCGGCCGCGGCAAGGCGTAACGGATGGTGGTGCCCGGCCCGAGCGGGTTCGGGCGGGACTGGTACAGGGCGAACGCCAGCGGTACTGCGTTGTTCTCGGGCTGCCCGATGCCCACCGACGGCACCACGACGGT
The DNA here is from genome assembly GCA_964597845.1 of uncultured bacterium. Lineage (GTDB taxonomy): Bacteria > Hydrothermota > Tepidihabitantia > Tepidihabitantales > Tepidihabitantaceae > UBA2258. The sequence continues at coordinate 10,667 of CAZQZR010000043.1, forward strand.
GTCCACGGCAAGGTCGTTGGCATTGTTCTGGTCGCCGGAAAGCATGGTCGAGCACCGGACCACGTGGGTGCCGATTTCACTGACCAGCCAAGCCGGGAAGCTTACGGTGTCAGTCACGCCCGGGCTGATTGTCACCGAGGTGTCGACCGTGTAGAAGCTGCCGATGCTGAACCTCACCGGGAAGGTCTCTTCCATCTCCCCGAAGTTCCGCACCGCCGCGGTCGGAACCACCGCCGCGCCGGTGTCTACCGTGTCGACCGGCTGGATTATCTGCACGACGCCGACGTCGCGCAACGGCCGCGTAACCACTACCACACCGGATTGCCGGTCGTTCGCCGCTTGCGCGTCACCGGCCAGCTCGGTCGAGCACGCCACCGCGTACGGCCCGCCGATTTGAGTGACCGACCACTGGGGGAACGTCACGTACAACGCCGTGCCCGGCGCGTGGCCGGTCACCTGCGCCGTGTCGGAGTAGAAAGAGCCGATCCTCATCCGTACGCGGTAGTCCTGGCTGCCAGTCCCGTAGTTGTAGAGCGAGCACGCCGGGGTCACCGCCAAGCCGGAATCGATTGTCCCGGACGGCGCCAGCAGCACCGAGCAGCCGACGTCAAGCACCCGCACGTTGACCGAGTCCGTGGCCCTGTTGTTTGCCGGGTTTCCGTCTCCTGCGAGCTCGGTCGAGCAGGTGACGCCAAATGTACCCCGCGGCCATGCACCCAGGGCCGGGAATGTTACGCGCACCTTCGTGCCCGGCGCATGGCTGCTCACGCGCGCCGTGTCGTTGTAGAAGGAACCGACCTTGAAACGTACTCGATATGATTCGGTTTGGTTGCCGTAGTTGTATAGCGTGCAGGCAGGCGTCACCGATTGGTTCGAGTCGATAGTGCCGGTAGGCGCCGTTATCACGGTCGCGCCGACGTCGTGGGCCGAGGGCCGCGTTATCGTCACGCTGCCTGATGCCTTGTCGTTGCCGGCTTTCATATCAGTGGCCAACTCGGTAGAGCACGTCACTGCGTATGGACCGCCCACGATCAGCGCGGTCCATTGCGGGAATGTCACTCTGACTTTGGTCCCGGCTGCCTGGTTCGTCACTCGTGTGGTATCGTTGTAGAAGCTGCCTATCTTCATCCGAATCCGGTATGACTCTGCCACCGTGCCGTAGTTGGCCACGGAGCAGGCCGGGGTCACGACCGTACCCGAGTCGACGCTGCCGGAGGGCGCGAGCAGGGAGACGCAGGCCGCATCGTGCACCCGCACGGTGACACTGCCGGTCGCCTTGTCGTTGGCCGGTGTTCCATCGCCGGCCAGTTCGGTCGAGCAGGTGACGCCAAATGTACCCCGCGGCCATGCACCCAGGGCCGGGAATGTTACGCGCACCTTCGTGCCCGGCGCATGGCTGCTCACGCGCGCCGTGTCGTTGTAGAAGGAACCGACCTTGAAACGTACTCGATATGATTCGGTTTGGTTGCCGTAGTTGTATAGCGTGCAGGCAGGCGTCACCGATTGGTTCGAGTCGATAGTGCCGGTAGGCGCCGTTATCACGGTCGCGCCGACGTCATGGGCCGAGGTTTGCGCGAACTGAATCGCCCTTTCGTTCGCCAACAGGTTGCCGGTCGGCGAGCCGTTGTACAGGTACTGCAGCCCGACCGTACCGGCCGAGTTCTCGACACCAACCGATGCACTCCGCCCCCATTTGTGCAGTGTATCGCTCAACCAGATATCACGGTAGCGAACCTGGACGCGCCCGCCTTCGTAGAGCACCACCTGGAAAGACACCTGGTTCTGCACCGGGTCCATCGAGTTCTTGACTCGGGCGTGCTTCCACATCACGACGGTCGAGCAGTTGGGCGACGTGCCGTAGTTCTGGTAGTAGACACCCCCCGAATCCGGCGCGACCACGTTCAGGTCGTCCCAGAACGCGAACACCGCCCGGTTGGGCGCGGCGGTGTTGGGGATGTCAACGTTCGCTGCATTGTTGGTGCCCGGGTCGGCGCCGAAGCTGAGCCAGCCGTTCGTGCAGACCCAGACCGTCGTGTATGCCGTGCCGTAGAAATTGAAGTTGTAGGGCAGGCTGAACGACCAACGGCTGTCGTCGCCGTTGCCGAGCAGCGTACCGGTGCCGCCGATGTCGTTCCAGCCATAGGCCGGGCCGCCGGTCGTATCCGAGTCAATCCACGAATACCCGCTTGCGTCCGGCCCGCCCGTAAACACGCCCACCGCGCCCGCGGCCAGCGAACAGGCCATCGAGGACGACGCGGATGGGATGTCCCGCGCCCAGCAGCCGGAGTAGAGCGGCGAGTCGGGATAGTTGGTACGGGTGTCGGGTGTGGTCGTCGAGTCGAACTGCGTATGGCCGGAACTGCCCGGCCACGGGTCGCCGGCGTCGCCGCGGTTATTACCATTGTACAGGTCGTCATTGCCGTCCGCCTGCTCGAGCGCGACGCCGTATTTCCAACCGGAGCCGCCCGCGTTCACCTCGCCGTCCGCCCAGCGGGTAAGCGTGACGGAATCGTCGATGTGATAGATGCAGAGCCCTTCGTTCCAGAGCAGGGTATCGAACATCGTCTTGTGCCGGTTCTCGACCAGGAAGTACTCCATGAAAGTCCGGTTCCGGCTCATCAGCCAGTACGCCTTCGCGTTCGTTTCCACCTGGCCCAGCGTGAACTGCCCGGGACGGCGCACCGCGGTCGGGTTCAGCCAGCCCAGCTCCATCTTGCACCAAGCATCGAAGTGCGCCGGGTAGTAAGGCGAACTGTTGTTGCCGCCCCACGAACCCGAACTCATCAGGCTCCAGGTGCCCAACCCCTCGCCGCCGCCGTCGGTGTCGTAAAGGTCAGGTAGGCCGAGCGCGTGGCCCCACTCGTGACAGAAAACCCCGACCGAAACCATACCGCCGTGGTTCGAGTAGCTCGACCGTTCAGGGTCGGTAGTGTAGGCGTCAATCTTGATGTACTGGCCCGAATGCCCCGGCCACGGGTCGTTAGTCGTGTAGGAACCGACGCCCGCGTCCGAGAGACTCCAAGAGTGCGACCAGATGTCGCCGCCGTCGCCCGACTCCTCGTACCCGGTTCCCGCGTGGATGCAGGTGAACGCGTCCACGTAGCCGTCACCGTCATTGTCGTACTGCGAGTAATCGGTAGAGGCATCCGACTTCTGCGCCGCCTCCTTCACCAGCCGCGCGGCCGCCTCAAACCCCTGCGAGTAGCCGTAGTATGCCCGGTTGCTGTCCGACGTGTACCAACCGCTCGTCACGCCGGTCATATGGAATTGGCCGTACGAAACCTGCGTGTAGTAGTCGACCGCCGAGCCCGAAGCCCAGGTCCCGAACAACATCGAATCGAACTGAGCGACGCTGTTGGTGTTCCCGAAGTCGGGAAAGTCGATCGCCACCACCGGGAAACGCATCGTGCCCGCGACCAGCGGCCGGACCGAGCCCGGCCCGTTCACGACGCCCCGCATACCCGGCAGGCGCACCGGCGTCTTGATAACGTTGACGCCCAACCGCGCCATGTCGTCGTACTCGGACTGGCTGACGACTACATTGTCCCGCGGGGGCATCGCGAAACCCTGCATGAGCAGGATGCAGCAAAAGATGAAGACCGGCAAACAGTGTCTCTTCAAATTAACCTCACCAGTAACCAAGCCCAAAGTCGCGCTCTCTATCGGTTCGCGTCCGAACAAGGGGGTACCGGACCGGCAGACCGGGCCGCCCCAACGCTGAAAGTGTACGGGCGGTCCCCTCACCCGTCAATGGCCGCCCCACTTGAGCCGCAGCCCCGCACCACGTGTACGACAATTAGCGGCGCCGGGCTGAAGCTACGGGCGGCCCGAGCTACTTGAGTTCGGTGTTCGGGGTGAAGTACAGGGCGACGGAATTGAGGCAGTAACGGAGCCCGGTCGGCGGCGGGCCGTCCGGGAACACATGCCCCAGGTGCGCGTCGCAGCGCGCGCAGAGAATCTCGGTCCGCGCCATACCGAGACTACGGTCCTCGTGCTCGATGATGTTCTCCGCCGCGAACGGCGCAAAGAAACTCGGCCAGCCGGTGCCGGACTCGAACTTCGACTTGGACGAAAACAGGGGCAGGCTGCAGCAGACGCAGAAGTAGACTCCCTGCTCCTTGTTCGCCAGCAATCCGCCGCAGAATGCCGGTTCGGTTCCCCGGCCGCGCGCGACCTTGTACTGCTCGGCAGTCAACTGTCGCTTCCACTCCGCATCGGATTTCACAACTCTGGGCACAGCCTCGGGTGCCTTCGGCATCCCGCCCGGGCCGGCAAGACGCACGACGACCGTTCCTGCTGAACTGGAATCGTTCATCGGCGGGTTGCTTCGTAGAGATGTCTCTGTGTCATGCCGCGTGGCGCTGCCGCAGGTGACCACCAGCAGGGCCACTGCCGCGACAGTCGATACTCGGACCAGACGGGAACGTTCACTCCAAGGCATCTCGGGATCACATCACCTAGCTCTTTTCACGTCACGGAAAGCTTAGGCCGGCAGGCACGGGTGTCAAACCGGCGCGGGCGGAATCCGGCAGGACCTACCTTGACACGGGGTATCGGAATCCGACTGAGGAGAGCGTCCCCGTAACTCCCCGTCCTGTCATGCCGCGCCGGGCATGCCACGGGGCCAACTGCTGTCCCGATCCCGCGACTACGCTTCTTGAACAACCGGCACAACCACAAGACCCTGTTCGCCGCGCACAACCTGCCAGGAATCGTGTTCCTTCAGCCTGCCGCTCAGAATCAGCCCGCTCAACGGGGCTTGGACGAGGACGGAGGATGAAGGATGGAAGATGGAGGATGGAAGAAACGCCGACTTCGTTCCTCATTCCTCTCTCCTCATTCCTCGTTCCTCGCCTCAGGCTTCCCCGGGCCAGCGCCGGCTTCATGACATTGGCAGCCTCCATGCTCCCCTCGGCCCTGCCCGCAGCGCGCGTCAGGAATCGCCTACTGTGTTACCGGAAGATGAGAAGCAGACAGGCAGTGACGGCAAGCGTCGCTAGTGCGACCAGGGTCAGTACCATCGCGAGACATCCGGAGCGGCCGGGCGCGAATGCGTCCTCAGCCAGCGTCGGTCTTGCAGCAGGCAGGGCATCCTCTGTCCGAATCCTCGGTTCGGGACGCCACGTTGATGGGTCCACTATGCTCTTGGTCACCAGCTTGAACTTCATTCCTCGCTGGCGGCAGAACTCGTCACCCGCCTGGAGCTTCCGCTGCGTGTTCTTGTCACCCAGAAGGTGCTCGCCCTTGACCTCACGCAGCTCCTTGTCCCCGCCTGCAAGCTCCACCAAGAAGTCCGGCTCGTAGTGCCCGCGATTGCCGAGCCACTTTCGGTACGGAATCCTCAACCCGTGGTGGCGAGTCCAGCGGATGACAAGCGGGTCGCGCTCCAGCTCATCCATGTACCGAAGCTCCCACGAGGAATCGTACCACTCCCGTCCGCCGTGGGTGCTCTTGCGCCAGCCCGACGACCAGCCGCGCAGGTACTGAGCCGTCAGCCCCCCCGCGTTATGACTCTGAAGGCCATGCCTCGCTTGCGGCAGAACTCAGCCCCGGCCTTCAGCTTGGCCTCGGTATCAGCGCCTCCGAGCAGATGCCCGCCTTTGACCTCGTGGATTTCCTTCGACCCGTCATTGCGTTCCAGGATAAAGTCAGGGTTGTAGGTCGCCTTTGTGCCGTCCGCCTTTACATACGGAATCCGCAAAGACCGGCAGCGTTCCCACCGTTTCACCGTCTCGTCGGCGTCAAGCTGCATCATGTAGTCGCGTTCCCAGGTGGAATCGTAGGGCTCGCTCTTGCGCGTGCAGTGCTTCAGGTCGCCGAGCACGCCGCGTGTGCTCATTCGGCCGGTGGATTGTCGAGAATGGCCTTGAGCAGCGGGCGGTGATTCAGGTTGGACCGGATGTCGTGCAGGCTATCCTGCAACAGCAGGAGTTGGCCCTCCCGTTCGCATTGCCCGATGGTCTTGCCCTCAAGGAACTTGGCGCTCACATGCGCGAGTATGACGCGGTATAGCACGTTTATGCCACTGGGCGGCAGCCCCGTATTGAAGAGCAGCTCGCGCGCCATTTCAAGAAGCTGGTCGGGCAGTTCGGCCTTGCGCTGATCGAGCGTCACGAGTTCTGATGGCGGAACGTAGTCGGGCGGCGCTTTGCCCTCGGCGTCGTCGTAGGCGACGTTCACCACAAAGCCATCGCCGGCCAGCTCGCGTTCGCTCTCGCCCGTACGCTTCTCGTCGGTCACGACGACCTTCTCACGCTGGTATACGATGCTGTCCAAGTACTCCTGCCAGCCGCCTGAGAGTGCCTGTTCCTCGGTATCCCCCGGGGGCGGCAGGATAATCTCGTCCCCTTCGTCCTCGTCCGGCTCGGGCGGTATGATGCTGTCCGGACTTTCGTCAGACTCGGGCTCCGGTACGTCATCTAGGTCTATCTCCTGCTGGATACCGACATTGTCCTTGACGTAGGCGTCAATGAGCTTCCACAGCCAGCCGTGCTCCAGCTTCGGATGGTCCACGACCACCAGCCGTTCCTTCACATCCTGCTTGCAGGGATAGATACGCCGCAACCCGCGGCCGATGACCTGCTGGCCGTAGACCGGCGAGGAGAACTTACGCAGCAGGCAGATGACCGAAACCGGTTTCACGTCCCAGCCTTCACGCAGCATCAACACGCTGACAACCGCGCTGTACTGCTCCGGGTCTTTGTCGGTGCCGATGGTCATGGCGGTCTTCAGCTCGCGCTTCCGCTGTTCCACGTCGATGTCCGTCTCCTCCTCATCCTTGGAGGCTATGACGAACGTCTTCATGCCGAATTCCTCTTCCAGAACCTTCTTGGCGTTGTAGGCGTCCTTGATGCTCACCGCGACGACAAAGAGAATCGGCCGATAGCGCCCGCCCTCCTGGACATCATACTTGCGCCACGACGACGTCCCGCCGGACCTGACCGCTTCCTTTGACTGGACGACGCCGCCTTCCGCCCGCTTCACCTGTTCAATCCACCGCCGCTTCGCCATCTCTAATTGTTGGCGCAGCGGTTTCGGGCTCGTTACCCACTTGGTCGCAGGAATACGCTTGGCGTCTATCTCCTCCCAAGGAACTTCCTCAACCTTCACAACCGCGCCTGTCTCGGTGTCCGTATAGGTCAGTTCAACGGTTGCGATATTGGGCTGGCAGACATAGACCGTCTTAACGATGCCGTCGCGCACGGCTTCCTTTATGCCGTAGAAGTATATCATGCGGCTATTCACCGGCTCGTTGTCGGCCCGGTCGGGTGTGGCTGTGGTGTCCACACGCAGCACGGTTTTACCTGACTTGGTGAACAGGTCGAGTACCTCGTCGTACTTCGGGGCGACCGTGTTGTGCGCCTCATCGTTGAAGACGCCGATGCGGCCAATCTGCGTGAGAATGACTGCCAGGTTCTCCCGGCCAGTGATTCCGTAGGTGTATAGCTGATGTATGTTGCCCAGGATCACCGCTGCGCTCCTGATTCCCGCGCTGCCCGAACCGGGTTCCAGCACGTGCAGCGTCATGTCATGGACTCGATGCTTGTACTCGGGCGGGAATAGGTTGAACCGGTTCCAGACCGAGTCCGGCCTGCTCGGCTGGTCGAAGTCCAGCCGCAGCCGCTCGCGGACGATGGTGTTCGGCGTCAGGACGATGAACGACCTGACTTCGTGACAGACGCGCAGATACGCCATCAGTGCCGCCATGATGGTAGTCTTGCCGCCTCCGGTCACGACATTCAAAAGAACGTCTTTCCATCCCGGATCCTGCGGCTTGAGCACCTCATTCGCATATACCGCCCGCAAAACGCTTTCCCGCTGGTGCGGCCAGAGGGTCAGGTCATTTGGGTCCGCCGGCGGAGTTGAGAGGTGCATGAGGTAGTCCCGGACGCAGTCTTCGACTTTCGGCTCCCTGAACCGGGACGCGACCCAAGCCTGGAATGGCTTCAGAACCGCCGGCTGGAAGGAGTTGAACATGCTAGCTGTTGACAACCAATCCCAAGAATGCTACACTCCACTTGCAGGCATGCGCGGGAGCTACCTCTGGTCGTCCGTAAGGATGGCAGCCCCTAGTGGGCGGGATCCTGAGGCCCGGGGCCTGCACTTTCGTTAGTACATTTCCCGAATCCATCTGAACCTCTCCTCGGTCGCGACATTGCTCTCAACCTCGCGCGGCCAGAGCTTGATGCCGTAGCCGAGGTACTTCCCATGGTAGTTGTAGAGAACCGGCTTCAGCATCCGCGCGTAGCGTTCTTCGGTGTAGCCAAGGCCAGACTGTTCGACCGCGTAGAAGAAACTCGACGCGACGGCGTCCGCTACCTGCAGTCCGGCGCTGCTCTTTGCCTGAAGCGCACAGATACCATCATGTTCGTGGCGGATGACTTCCCAGGCAATCCGCACATCGCCCGTCCGGCTCTGCTCCTTCAGTCGGGCCATGTACTCCCGCAGGTCATGATACGACAGGTTCGACCGGTTCGAGAACACCACCTTCGCGCTGCCGTCCCCGACATCACTGGCGGTCCTATGGTCTCGGCAATACCACGATACCCGTTCCAGCAGATAGCGGGCGGCGTAGAAGTAGAGCCGGGATTCCTCCCTGAATGTCTCGGGTGACGAAATCGCGCGCTTGTCCACCAGCACTGCCACGACCTTGACCTTGCTCTCGGCGATTCGCCCGACGTAGAATAGCCGAGGCTGATGGTCGAGCTTGCGAAAGTGCAGATGGCAGTTGACCGGGCGGTTCAGCTTGGCTCTGACCTCCCGGGCGAGTTCGACCAAGTTCGCATCGTCGGCCTTGCGAAGGACGGCGGCTGCAAGCACGAACCACCTCGTGCTGCTATTGGCAGCCTCGAACTTGAACCCCTCATCGCCGGACTCGTCGATGTAGACGACGAAGGTTGGCTTCGTTTGACCGCTAGCGGCCACCGGGGCCACCCCTCACAGTATGCTTTCGCCCAGCTTGAGCGCCTGCCTGCCTAATCACCTCGATCCAGTTGATACGCTCCGTCGGGGATTGACTGGGCGTCATCTACTTGCCTCATCCAGCCGCCGCCGCAGTGCGTGATGCTCCTCGATGACGAGCGCATGGAATCCAGTCAACTCCGGGCTCGGGTTAATCTGGTACATTCCCTGAAACCACTGACGCACTCGGTCCTCGAATCTTGCACACACCGGCTGGAGATTCACCTCCGGGATGTCACCAATGGCCACAGCGACACAGCGAGCGACTGCGCGCGGTCTCTCGCCGTCGGCCTCAACGTGCTGGGCTACCGCGCCGAGTCGCCATTGGCCGCGGATGGCCACAAGGTTGGACGAGTCCTGCGTCGGTCGCTTCGTCGGCAGAGAATCCGCCACCAAACCGAAAACCTCGGCCGATGGTTTCAGAGTACCAGTCCAGCACTCCTTGACGAAGATTCTGGCAGCGCACTCTGCTGCCGTGTCAACGGCAAGAAAGCTCGCATCGTTGGCAGCCAGGAAGTTGCGCCATGCTAGAGCTCCTCGGTTGGCAGCCCACTCGGTACCACGGGCGTCGTACTTCAACCAGAAGACCATCACGCTGATGAGTGCTTGGCCCAAGTAATTCGAGCCCCCCCGCAGCGTCGCAGCTGACGCTGCCTGAGTCAAGAGTTCGAGATACTCCAACACGTCGGCCGCAGCTTCGGCAAGAAGGGACCGGTCAGTCACCTTCTCGTGCGTCCGAGCGATGGCGTCAGCAATGCTCTGCAGATCGTCGAAGTGGTTCTTCGGTCGAGTCCTGTCCGCTATCCAGAAGAGGTAGGGCAACAGGCTGCAGAGACACCCGGCGGCAGTCGCAAGCGATACCACGGTCAGTATTGGAGGTGCACACTTGAAACACAGAACCACTAGCGCAAGGATAATCGAGCCGATGAATACGGCAACGAACCACCTGTAGTGCCGACTTGCCACAAGCCGGTTGGCGCAGAAGGGCAGGTAATCGGAAAGACCCGCAAACAAGAGCGGCAATGTCGCCGCGAGCGCGATCACTGCCGCAAGAATCTGACTAATCGAACTCAACAAGTAGTAGCGCCCATCTTCCCCGAACTGAGGGTTGGCAGTCCACACAGCGACGAATGTGACGACCGCTGCTGCCGACGCGGTTAGCCAGATGCAGCGCGCCCTACGGTCGCCGTTCGTCACAAAGCGATGATTCGGGTCTATTGGGTCGAAGCCGCCCTTCTCTGGCTTCGCTCGCCCGAAGCATGGCCGCACCCAGTCCTTGGCTAACGTCACCGCTCGCATCTACTCCACCTTCACCTTCATGACCTTCGTCCCTTCGCCGCCGAGATCGTCTTGGACACGGCAGGCGATGGCGACTTCGGTTCCCGGTTCGACGCCCTCGAACTCGTACTCGACTACGAGTAGGCCCTCGAAGCCGTGCTCGCCTTTGCCCTTCTTCTCAGTGCGGCAGAGTTGATAGCCCTGCGACGCCGAGAAGATGCCGTCGCGGAAGTCGAAGTCCCACTGCACGTTCACAATCTTGCCGCCAGGGTTCATCGAACGCGCCTCAGACACGTCGAACTTGTAGCGCATCGAGCCAAGTCGCGTGATGCCGACTCGCGGAACGTCCGGCGGCAGGATGAACGCAAAGAACTCCTTGTACTTCGGGTGCCGCCTCGTTACGTGCGACTTCAGTTCCTCGCCCGGCAGCGGCCACAGCCGCAGCTTTATGAACTGAATCGGTCTCTGCTCGCCAATCATCATGAGCTGGTCGGCGTACTCCTTGGCCCTTGGGTCTATGCCCCACGCTATCATCACCGCGTGCCGCTCCTCCGGCTTCCTAGTCTTGATGACCGCCTGCGCGAAGTCGCGCACGTTCGTGGCCGTGATGATGTCCGATTCCCTAGGCCCACCGACCCAGAGCAACTCACTCTGCTTATAGCCGTGGATATTCGGGTCCGAGCCAGTCCACTTCCGCGCTCCGTAGCACTGAAGCACGAACATACGGAATGCCTCTTCCGGTAGCTTCGTTAGCCGGTTGATTTCGTAAATGCCCCAATGCTCGACCGAGTAGCCCGTCATGGTCAAAGGCGAAGCCTCGACCCTCTTCTTCTTCGCATCGTCCACGCTTGTCAGGGTCGCATCGTGCACCATCTCGGTGAACAGCCCCTCGCCCTTCTTGACCTTTGCCGCCTTCTTCGCTTCTTTCAGATTCGGCGCCAGAATCCTGGCAATCCTGTCTGCGGTCAGTGCTACCGCAACCCGCGATGTGTCGCAGCATATCCACCTGCGCCCAAGCCGCTGCGCGACGACCGCCAGCACGCCGCCTCCACTGAATAGATCTGCAACCACGTCGCCCTTGTTGGACGAAGTCCGGATGATGCGTTCCAGAAGGGCTGCGGGCTTCTGAGTTGGATAACCGATGCGTTCCTCGGCGCCAGCATTGACCGGTTCGATGTCGGTCCAGATGTCGCGCACCGCGACTCCCGGCAACTCATCCAAGGGAGTGCGCAGCCTTGGAAGCCCTCCACGGGAGAAGAAGATGTGGTCGGCCGCCATCAACCTGTCGATTTCCTTCTGGTCGTACTGCCAGTGGCGTCCCGATGGCGGAGAGATCTCCTTGCCACCGAACCTACGCGATGGACCTGGCCCTGCGCCACTGAAATCCGACACCCGGTACAATGTGCCGTCCTTGTCCCTCATCAGATCATGGCCTCGTACGGTCTCTTCGGTCTGAGGAACCGATGGCGGGTTCCACGTCATTCCCCGACCGCAGGAGTAGAACAGAAGGTTGTCGTGAACGCGTCCGAACCGCGACCCGGCCTTACGCCCTGTTGTACGTTCCCAGATGATCTCGTTGACGAAGTTGTCGTACCCGAACAGCTTGTCCATTTCGATCTTCATGTAGTGGACCGCGTGCCCGTCCAAGTGGACGTAGATACTGCCGGTCGGCTTGAGCAGGCGCTTCATTTCGTACAGGCGGGTGTTGAGCCAGATGAGGTAGCCGGGCATGCCGCCTTCCCAAATGTCGGTGAAGGAGCGGATCTCGTTCTTGTCGCCGAAGATGATGTTGTAGTTGCGGCCGGAGAAGAACGGCGGGTCAATGTAAATGAGGTCAATGCACTCGCTCGGCAGCATCCGCATGACGTGCAGACAGTCGCCGAAGAAGAGTCGGTTCAGACCGTTCGGAAAGAGTTCGTCTTTGGTGTAACGTCGCTTGGCTGCGGTCTCGACCGTGTCTACAAGCTGGAACGGCAGTTCGATGCGCGGGTAGTGCTGCTCGAACCGCTTCTCGGGGTCATAGCCCATCGGCTCTTCGGCCACCGGCACGTGCCCAAACCGCGCCGGAATCTTGAAGAACTGCTTCTGCTCCGGCAGCGCTACAGCAGCAACTTCGGGCTGGCCGTCGTCCGTTCCCGCGTCAGTTCTATTCTCTGCCATGATGCTCCTTAGACTCGGAATGATAGGACTGAAGGTGGTGAAGTCAAGCCCGCGCGGGCGGAATTGCGGACAGGCGAGGCAATACGCTTGCGGCGGGGCGCGGGCCGAGAAAAGGACTGAGGACGGAGGAGAGAAGAGGGAGGAAAGAAGATGAAGGAAAGAAGATTGAAGATAGAGGAATGAAGATGCAGAGAGGAGGAATCGCGGACTTCGTTTCTCACCCCACGCTCCTCATTCCTTGCTTCCCTGCCGTCGGGCGCGGGCCGGTTTGTCAGCGGCAATGAACTCATGTTGCCGTTCGCGCCGGCGCACAGTACGGGACGGAGCCGTTGAACTGGGGCGACGTTCGACTTCTTCGCGCGGGAGCATCCGCAGCGAGATGCGGGCGTCAAGCGCGAGGGCAATCTTCGCCATCGTCTCGACCGACAGGTTGTACTCGGTGTTGAGCACGCGCGTCACGTAGCCCCGATTCGTGCCCAGCTTCTCGGCCAGCTCGGTCCGCTTGAGACCACGGGCCTCAAGCAGTCGAACAAGGTCGTCGGCGAAGGCCAACTTCAGCTCCTCCGCGACGAAGCGCGGGTCGTTCTCTATCTTGTGTGCCCACTCCCGATATCGTTCGATGCTATTGATGCTCATAAACACTCCTCCAGCCACCGTTTCCTCAGCGACTCGACTTTGGCGACGTGCGTTCGCAGTTCACGCGGCCCCGGCTTCGTGTGTCCGTGCGTGCATACCCAGTTCCGGCCATCCTGGAAGCAGAACAGCCTGACCGGAGGGTTTCGCAGTTTCAGTTCATACACCCCCGCGCCCAGCCGCCTGAACTTCTGCTGGTTCGGAACGAAGCCCTCGTCGGCCAGCCCTCTGATGACTGCCTCCATCTTTGAGCGCACGTCCTCCGGCAACTCCATTAGATAGTTCGTGACCTCGCACCCGCGGTCCACGACGAGCGCGAACACGGTGCACCGCCGCCCGGAACGCAATACCTCACGGGTCAACATCATGCTACCCTATAAGGTAACAGAGTCAAGCTCGGTGTTCCGCTGGCCAGACTTGAGGGTTCAGAGGACGCCCTACGCATTTCGGGCGGGGTTGCGGACAGGCGAGGCAATATGCTTGCAGCGGGGCGTGGGCCGAGAAAAGGACTGAGGACGGAGGAGAGAAGAGGGAGGAGGGAAGAGGCCGAGGAGCGGGAGGATTGAAGATTGAGGACTGAGGAACAGGCACGTTCGTCCTTCGCCAGCCCGGTCAGTTCAGGTTTGCCGTGAGGCATTGGGGCGCGCTACGCCTTACGCCGGGCCGGTTTGTCGGAGGCGATGAAGTCGCTCCGCCGGGCACGGGCGGGCCGGTCCGCTGCCACGGTCTCATGCTGCCGCTCTCTCCGGCGCGGCGTCCGGAGCGGAACTGCACGTCTGCCCGCAGGCGCGTCTTTTGGGACCAGCGCGAGCTCGACCCGAGCGTCGAACGCCAGCGCAATCTTGGCCAGCGTAAGCAGCGTAGGGTTGAACAGGGCCTTGAACATCTGAGTGACGTAGGCCGGGGAGGAGTCCAGTCGCCGGGCAAGCTCAGCCCGGCTCACGCCGCGTTCTTCCATCATGCGCTCCACTTCCTCTACGAAGTCGAAGCGCATTGACTCAACCCAGTACTCCGGGTTCTTCTCCAGTTTCTCTGTGAGTTCCTGATACCGTCGGTCAGTTTCAGTCATGGCAATACTCCCGCGGCCTCGCATTCGTCCAGCAGTCGCTTCACCTTTTGAATAGCCTCCTGATACT
>CAZQZR010000044.1:0-24702 GCA_964597845.1 uncultured bacterium
GACCGGTCAGCTCGTGGATGGTCAGGCGTTCCAGCGCGCCGATGTCGGCCCGGTCGTCAATCACGTCGGCCAAAGACGGAATCAGCCGAACTTCGACACCGAGCTTCTGAAGCCGCTGATGAAGCTCGCCGATTGCGAACGCGGGGTCGGCACTCAGGAATACGAACGCGGCCTCAATTCGATGCCGGGCGACAACCTCCTCAATTTCCTCAAAGGTCCCCAGCACCGGCAGGCCCTGGCTGACCGTACCCCGGTTGTTCGGCTCCGGGTCAACAAAGCCGACAAGGCGGTAGTTGAAGTGGTCGATTCTGCGCAGCGTATCAAGCAGGAAATAACCCTTGTGCGAGCACATCACCAGGACCGCCCGTTTTCCCGATTTCCGGCGGACGACCTCCATGTAGAAACGCCTGCTGCTGCGGACCGCAACGACCCCGCAGGCGCAGAGCAGTCCCCACGTCGCGATCGACCACACATTCAGGCCGGCGAAAGCTCTCATCAGGGAAAGACCGCCGAGCAGGAACCCGGCTGCGATGCTGGGGAAGACGATGCGCGGAACGTCAACCAGCGAGAAAGTGGACCATTTCAACTTGTAGCTCGAAACCAGGAAGCCGACAGCCAGTTGGAAGACAAGAGCCACAGCGGCAAAAGGAAGCACGCCGTGCGTGTAGTAAACGAGGCCGGACCTGACATGATGGATTACGGCAAGATGCGTCAGCACGCTGGCGCCGATGACAACGGCCGCATCGGTGACCAGATAGAACGAGATGCGCTTCCATCCGGTCGGCACCAGCAGCCCGCGCAGCCCGCCCGGGGTCTTCAGTTCCCCGGTTTCTTCCGTTCGGTTCGTGACCTTTGTCATGCTTATAGCACCGGATTCTACCACTCTGTCGCCCCTTGTCAAGCAGCGGCCCGAATGCCGTAAACCGTACACCGTGGGCTGGTGACGAGGGGCCAAGAACGCAGAACCACGAACCAAGAACTAAGAACTAAGAACCACAGACCAACGACGAACGAAGGATCATCCACAGATTTCGCAGATTACACAGATTCCCTGCCAACTGCAAACCGACGCGAAGCGTCACCCCGACGCCGAGGAGGGGTCTCGTCTGCCATTCCTTCATTTGTGCTTGAATGGTCATTGGCGCTTCGGACGCTAAAGGCGTCCCGGAAGGCTTCTCGGAAAGCTCATCCCAAAGCTCCCTTCAAGGCTCCTCAAAGAGCTGGTCAAAGAGCGTAATAGAGAGCATCGGCGACGGCGTACTGGACCACGTAACATTCCGCTTCGGCCAGAGCTCAGGACACCGCTTCCGACACCGCTCGTGACTCAGCTAACGGGAAAGCTCGGTGCAAAGTTCCTCAGAAGGCAACTCTCATAGCTCATCTCAGAACTTCCTTCAGAACGTCTTCGAGGGCCAACTCGATGGCTTCTTCCCAAGCCGCTCCCCAGGTGGGGTGTTGAGTTGCAGGCCTCATGCCTAAAGTCTTAAGGCACAAGCAGATAGCCTCGAAAATCGGCCTGTCGGTCTGTATACTTATTAGTCTACAAACGTCGCGGCCGGAATTCAGCACCGCCGCTGTCTGCCAAGCCCTCTGCCCACGCGCGCCACCGTTACTGCCGTGCTCCGTTTGTGCTCGCCGCTCTTCGTCCTGACCTCCGGCATCCGCAGGAGGAGACCCTTCGACTTCGCTCACTGCGTGTCGTCTGACTTCTGACTCCATCTGCCGGCCGTCCCAAACCTTGAACTTCGTCCCCGGTTAGAGTAGAATGCGATGAGAATGACGAAATCTCTGTCGGGCGATGCCGTGCCCCCAACCTCAATCTTGACCTCAGCCTTAGCCTTTACCTTTCGCCGACAAGGACCAGATGCCCAGGGACGTTCCTTGACCCTGACCTCCAATCTGTGTCAATCTGTGGAATCTGTGGATAAACTCTCTTCTTCAACCTTAACCTTTTCCTATGCCTAAGGTCCTCGTCACCGGCGGTTGCGGCTACATCGGCAGCCACACGCTGGTCGAACTGCTGGCTGCCGGCCATGAACCGGTCTCGATTGACGACAACTCACGTTCCAGCGAGACGATTCTGGACGGTGTCGAGCGTATCACCGGAAAACGGGTCACGAACCACAAGATTGACTTGCGCAATGCTCCTTTCACAGAGGCCGTGTTCGCCGAGCACCCGGACGCGGTCGCGGTCATCCACTTCGCCGCTTACAAGACCGTGCCCGAGTCGGTGGCGAAACCCCTTCTTTACTACGACAACAACATCAACTCCTTGCTCAATGTCCTTGCATGCACCCGGAAGTACCGGATTCCGTATTTCATTTTCTCGTCCTCCTGCGCTGTCTATGGTAACTCGAAGGAACTGCCCGTTACTGAAGATGCGCCATTCGGTGAACCCGAATGTCCGTATGCACGGACCAAGCAGATGGGTGAGCACGTCATTCAAGACTTCGCGAAGACGAGCGAGACGAGCTTTATCTCGCTCCGCTACTTCAATCCCGTTGGCGCCCATCCCTCGGGTGAGATAGGCGAGGTGCCGTACAGCGACCCAGACAACCTTGTTCCCCGGATTACCAGGGCGGCCGTCGGCAAGCTGCCGGAGTTCGTCGTTTACGGCAATGACTACGACACGCGCGACGGCACCTGCATCCGTGACTACATCCACGTCTCCGACATCGCCCGCGCCCACGTGGATGCCATCAGTTATCTGGAGGGGAGAAGTGACCGAAAGGCCCAGCCGTCCGGTGATCAGGTGAGTTCCCTCGATCCCTCGATCCCTCGATCCCTCGATCTCTTCCGCTTCGATGCCTTCAACCTTGGGTCAGGGACCGGGACCACGGTTCTGGAGGCAATCAAGGCTTTTGAACGGGCAACCGGTCAGAAGCTGAGCTTCCGCGTCGGGCCTCGCCGACTTGGCGACATTGAGGCAGTCTATGCCGACAACACAAAGGCAGCGGCTGAACTCGGCTGGCGGCCGGAACTCGGGATTGACGAGATGATGAGAACCGCGTGGTTCTGGGAACAGACAGCAAAAGGCAAAGGTTGAGGTAGAGGTCAAGATCAAGACGAAGGCAAAGGCAAATCAGGTGACAGACGACGGAAGACGTCCGAACCCGCCAGTCCCGGTCTGGAAACCCCGTCTCTGGGGATTGTTGAGAAACCCCATTCATGTCACCCTGAACGAAGTGAAGGGTCTTCTAACTCTCGTAGAATCATCATCGCGAAGATTCTTCGCTGCGCTCAGAATGACAAGAGGCGGCTTCTTCAACAGCCCCTCCGCCCCCGGTTTTCCGTCGCCTGGCTCCATGCCCTCAACCGCTAGCTCCTGTTGACACTGCGGAATCGGCCGTCTATCATGCAGTGTGAATTCGCTGGATGCCATCCGCGACAAAGTGCGTCAGCGACGATACGAGTTCTCCAGGCACGCAGTCGATCAGAGCACACTGCGGGACATTCGAGTGATGGAAGTGCCAGGGGACAGGTGATGGATGCCTCTCCCTTAACCTTAACCTTTCCTTGGACCAAGGAGTAACAATGGGTGCAACTTACATTGAGGGCACGGTGACCGGCCCGACGGGCAAGAAAGTGACCGTCCGTTTCCTGGTCGACAGCGGAGCCACCTATACCCTGTTGCCGAAGCCCGAATGGGAGCAGATCGGATTGCAGGCTAAACGGACCGTAGCGTTCGCACTGGCTGATGGCACCACGATCGAACGCCGTGTCTCTGAGGGCCACATTGCCCTTCCGCAGGGTGAAGCCCACACTCCCATTATCCTCGGTGAACCCGGCGACGAGCCCCTGCTCGGAGTCATAACCCTCGAAATCATCGGCCTGGTCCTGAATCCCTTCAACCGAACCCTGCAGCCCATGCGTCTGCTACTCGCCTGACCAAGCGGAAGGCCAAGGTGAAGGTCAAGGCAAAGGTAGAGGTTGAGCAGGTGACAGCAGACGGGAGACGGATGACTGGAGACCGACAAAGGACGACCGAAGACGGGCGACCGATGACCGGCGCGGACAGACCGAAGACGGGCGACGGACGACCAGCCGAATACCGGTCCCCGGTCTCCGGTCTTCCGTCTCTTCATCCCGATTTCCCGTCCCCAGTCGTCGGTTATTCCTCCGTCTCCGGTCCCCGGTCTGATAACCCCGTCTCCTGTCCCCGGTCATCCGTCTCCTAACCATGAAGGGCATTGTTCTCGCCGGCGGCCTGGGGACGCGGATGCTCCCCCTGACGCGCATCACCAACAAGCATCTTCTGCCGGTCTTCGACCAGCCGATGGTCTATTACCCCATCCGGAAACTGGTGCAGGCCGGGATTCGGGACATCATGATTGTGACCGGGGGCAACAGCGCCGGTGATTTCCTGCGCCTGCTGCGTAACGGTAAAGACTTCGGGCTGGAGCGCCTGCACTACGTTTACCAGGAAGGCGAAGGCGGCATTGCCGAGGCCCTCGCGCTGGCCGAGGGCTTTGCCGAAGGCGACAAGATTGTGGTGATTCTTGGCGACAACATCTTTGAAGACGACATCACCCCCTTTGTGAAGTCGTTTGCCGCCCAGCCCGAGGGTGCCAAGATACTGCTCAAAGCAGTCGATGACCCGCACCGCTTCGGGGTGGCCGAACTGAGCGGCGACCACGTCGTGGGGATTGAGGAGAAGCCGGCCCGGCCCCGGACCAACCTTGCCGTTACCGGCATCTACATGTACGACGCGCGGGTCTTCGATATTACCCGGACCTGCGAGCCGTCGGCGCGCGGTGAGCTCGAGATTACCGACGTGAACAACGCCTACATCAAGCGGGGCACGATGACATTCGACGTGCTGAAAGGCTGGTGGACCGACGCCGGCACGTTCGAGTCGCTGTGCCGCGCGACGACGCTGGTCCGCGCGGGAAAGGCTAAGGCTAAGGTTGAGGTTGAGAGCCTGCCCGGAGAGCAGCCGCGAGACTAGGATGAAAGAGAATTCCTCTTCCCTTCCCCCCTCGACCTCAACCTTTCCTGGCGTCCGCCTCGACTTCCTCGTCCCCGCAGGCGACGCGCGCGGGTGGCTGGCGGAGTTGTTTCGCGCAGACGTACTTGAGGCGGCCGGGATGGCGGAGGCGCTGCCGGTGATGGCCTACCTGTCGATGACCCGGCCGGGCGTCGTGCGCGGGCCGCACGAGCACCGCGAGCAGACTGATTTCTTCGCCTTCACCGGACCGTCCGACTTCGAGGTGACGCTATGGGACAATCGCGCAGGTTCGCCGACGTTCGGCCGGCGCGAGAGTTTCGTGCTGGGTGCGAGCCGGCCGGCAACGCTCATCGTCCCGCCGGGTGTGGTCCACGCGTACCGCAACGTCGGCAAGGTCGAGGGCTGGGTGCTGAACTTCCCAAACCGGCTCTACAAGGGCCCGGGCAGAGCGGAGCCGGTGGACGAAATCCGGCACGAAGACGACGCGGAGAGCCCGTACAGGGTAGAGGCAAGGGCAGAGGCGGATAGCCATCCACAGATTACGCAGATTACGCAGATGAGAGATGGCCTGTGATGATGCATGCCGCGCAAACCGCTGATGAGAAGTGCTTATCCGCAGATTACGCCGATTGCGGAAGATTCCTTTGGGTGCTCCCGGAAGGACCAACACGGAGTATCATCCGCAGATTACGCCGATTTATGGAAGATTCCTTCGGGTGGCCCAGAAGGTCCGACCGAATCTGTGGAACAAGCCGGACGTATCATCCGCAGATTACACCGATTGAGGAAGATTCTGGAGAGGGTCCGACCTGTTTCCGCGGACTCCTTAACTCCACCAATAATCTGTGTGAATCTGTGGAATCTGTGGATAGAACTTCTGGTTTTGAGTCCTTTACAGCACCTATAATCTGTGTAATCTGTGAAATCTGTGGATACTGGCTTTCCTTCTGACCCACGAACCTACGCCATCATCGGTGCCGCGATGGAAGTCCACCGACAACTTGGCTGCGGGTTTCTCGAACCCGTCTACCAGGAAGCACTGGCAATGGAGTTCGACATGCGCCGACTGCCGTATCAGCGCGAGGTGGAGCTGCCGGTGTTCTACAAGGGAAAGCAACTCGTTACTGGATACAGGCCCGATTTTGTCTGCTACGGGTCGTTGATCGTCGAGCTGAAAGCGCTGGCGAAGTTAGGCGGCATCGAGGAAGCGCAAGTCCTCAACTACATGAAAGCCGGCAGCCTCGCGACCGGTCTTCTGCTGAACTTCGGAGCCAAAGCTCTTGATTATCGGCGTCTCGTCCTGACCCAATCTGCGGAATCTGCGAAACCTGTGGAGGAAGCCGGAAGTTGAATCCGCAGATTACAGCGATATCGGAAGATTGGGCTCGGAGTCCCAGTTGCCTCCGTCGCATCCTTTGCACCGAATACCATCTGCGTAATCTGCGAAATCTGTGGATGATACTCCGAACCCTCAACATGTGCAATCTGCGTAATCTGTGTAATCTGCGGGTCGAACTCCGGATCCTCAACATGTGCAATCTGCGTAATCTGTGTAATCTGCGGATGATACTTCTAACCCTCAACATGTGCAATCTGCGTAATCTGCGGAATCTGCGGATGAAACTCCTAACCCCAATCTGTGTGAATCTCTGTAATCTGTGGATGATCCTATGAGGCTTCTTGTGACTGGAGGAGCGGGTTTTATCGGCTCCAACTTCATCCGCCATCGGCTCGCCGGCACCGACGACTCAATTGTCAATCTCGATGCACTGACATACGCGGGCAACAAGGCGAACCTGCAGGAATTTGAAGGTGATGCCCGGTATCGGTTCGTTCACGGGCGAATTGAGGACGCGGCAAAGGTGAAGGAGGCGATGTCTGGAGTCGACGCCGTCGTCCACTTTGCTGCCGAGAGCCACGTTGACCGTTCAATCGCCGATGCCGCGCCGTTCATTATGACCAACGTGCTGGGGACCCAGGTGATGCTCGACGCCGCGCACAAGGCCGGCGTCAAGCGGTTCGTCCACGTCTCGACCGACGAGGTCTACGGCGCGCTGGGCAAGGAAGGCAGGTTCACCGAGACGACACCCCTTCGTCCACGCTCCCCCTATGCCGCGTCCAAGGCTGCCGGTGACATGCTGGCGCAGGCGTACTGGGAGACCTACAAGCTGCCGGTGATGGTCGTGCGGCCGTCAAACAACTACGGCCCGTACCAGTTCCCGGAGAAGTTCGTCCCCGTGATGATAACGAACCTGGTCGAGGGCCGGAAGGTCCCGGTCTACGGCCGGGGCGAGAACGTCCGGGACTGGCTGCACGTTGACGATTGCTGCCGGGGAATCGGGCTGGTGCTCGACCGCGGCAAGCCGGGCGAAGCCTATAACATCGGTGGCGAGTCAGAGCGGCACAACATCGATGTCGTCAGGCTGGTGGTCGAGTTGATGGGCCTGGGTTCCGGTGACCTCCGTCCTCCCTCTTCTTCTGACCTGACCTCAACCTCTACCTCAACCTCAACCTGTTCCTCCTCCCCGTCCCCCGTCTCCCGTCCCCCGTCTTCTGATGCCTGGCTCGAGTACGTCCCCGACCGGCCCGGTCACGACTTCCGCTATGCGCTCGACAATGCAAAGACCACGCGCGAACTCGGCTGGCGGCCCGAAATCCGCTTTGAGGACGGCCTGGGCCGGACCGTCGACTGGTATCGCGAGCATGCGGACTGGTGGCGCCCGCTCAAGGAGCGCTTGACCCGAGAAAGTGGCGGCTTCTGGACGGCTCGTGAAGCGCGGGATTGAGAACGTGAAGAAGGCCGTACGGCTGCGGCGGGCAGAATCCAGTGGAAGGAAACGTTGGGGCCCGTGACGCAGAGTGCGGTTGCCAGACAGATGTCCTTGCCCGGTCGGTATGTGAGAAACGCCGTTGCCCGCTGGAAGGCGTCTGGGCCCAAAGGACTGGCAGAAATCGCCGTTGTGAAGCTCTGGCCGGCTCTCAGCCCCGTAGCCTACAAGTCCCTCAGGATGAGGCTTCACTTGGGCTACTGGCCGAACATCCGCAACCCGCGGACGTTCAACGAGAAGATCGCTCACCGGCAGTTGTTCGCCCCGAACCCGCTGGCCTCGCTGGTTGCGGACAAGTGGCGAGTGCGGGAGTATGTTGCGGAGCGGGGTCTTGCCCACATCCTGAACGAGGTCTATTTCGTCACTGACGCCCCGGAGACGATCCCATTCGACGACCTGCCCGACCGGTTTGTCACCAAGGCCAACCATGGCAGCGGCTGGAACATCATCGCGAAGGACAAGAGCAAGCTTGACCGACAGGAGGTCATACGGCAGTGCCGGGAGTGGCTGAGTCTGAAATACGGCAAGGCAACCCGCAGCTACGAGTCGCACTACGACAGTATTCAACCGGTGATTCTTGTCGAGAAGTTGCTTGAAGACAGAGATGGTAGAGTCCCATTGGACTACAAGTTCTTCTGTTTCCATGGAAGAGCGCAGTACGTGGTCGCCATCGACAGGTCGGCGAGCCCGACACTCAACTGCTACGACAGAGAATGGCAGGACATGGGATTCCGCATGTCCTACCCCATAGGGAAGACTGTGCCGAAGCCGGCCCTCTTTGACAGGATGATTGAGGTCGCGGAGTCCCTCTCCGTGGGCTTTGACTTCGTCCGTGTTGACCTGTACACTCCCGATTCTGAGATAATTCTGTTCGGCGAAATCACGGTGAACTCCGGCGGGGGCCTCGCGAAGTTCACACCTAGGAAATGGGACTTCCGATTCGGAGAGCTGTGGTGATTCTTCGGCGTACAGCCGGCGTCCCGTCCACCTTCGAGCACGGACCTTCCCTGTTCCTTACCGCTGATCCGTCCCACGGTTTCTCCGTCAGCACTGTCGGCACCAGCCTGAGCCGAACCGTCGACTGGTACCGCGAGCATCCCGACTGGTGGCGACCGCTCAAGGAACGGCTGGCTCGGGAAAGCAAGGGATTCTGGACAGGTTCCTGACGGGCGGTTCTGTAGCCCGCACCAGTAGACGGGTCACCTGATGACCAGGCTGGACAGCCGCGCACTTTTCGATTCGGCTCACTTGAGCCATGACCTTGCGAGAAAATCGGTGCGCGGCGGGGTGACTACAATGACCGCTCAAGGAGTCCAATTTGCCCTGAATACTGCCGGCACGATGGTCCTGGCGCGGCTGTTGACTCCTGCCGACTTCGGATTGATCGGGATGGTAACTGTTGTCACCGGATTTCTTGAGATGTTCAAGACCGCCGGCCTGTCAATGGCCACGGTGCAGCAGGAGCAAATCTCACGGGAGCAAATCAGTACCCTCTTTTGGGTCAATGTCATCATAAGCGCCGGCCTCGGCCTTTGCATCTTGGCTGGTTCGCCTTTGGTCTCGATGTTCTACAAGAGACCGGAGCTCACAATGGTGACGGCGGCCCTGTCGCTTCCGTTCATCATCAACGGCCTGACCATCCAGCATCGGGCGTTGTTGCGGCGCCACATGATGTTCGGCGCGCTCAGGACGATACTCATCGCATCGCTGGTCGTCAGCCTGGGGACGACGATCGCATTAGCCCTGATTGGATGGCGTTATTGGGCGTTGGTGAGCGGCGCAATCGTGGGGTCCCTGTCCAGCATGGCGTTGACATTCTACTACTGCAATTGGGTTCCCGGCAGAATGCAGAAGGGAACAGGCGCGCGCAAGATGCTCAAGTTCGGTGGCCACATAACGGGATTCAGTGTCGTGAATTACTTCTCCCGGAACGCGGACAATATGCTCATTGGCAGATTCATCGGCGCCGGGGCCCTTGGGCTTTACTCGAAGGCGTATGGGTTATTCATGATGCCGATAACCCAGATAAGAGGTCCTCTTAACGAAGTCGCGATGCCGGTCTTCAGTTCACTGCGCAATCAGCCGGAACGCTATGCAAGGTACTATCAGCGCCTTCTCGAGATTCTGGGCTCCTTGGCCTTTCCGCTGTCGCTGTATTGTATGCTTGAAGCTGGTTTTCTGATAAAGGTCGTTCTCGGTTCGCCATGGCTGGGTGCCGTGCCGGTGTTCAGGATTCTCGCAATAGTCGGACCACTCCAGACGATTACCGGAGTGGCGGGGCTGGTTATGCTCAGTCTCGGTTTTTCCCGGAGGTATCTTCTCGTTGGGATTGTGTCATCCTGCATATACGTGGCTTCATTCATTGTCGGTCTTTCACGTGGGATTGAAGGGGTGGCCGGTGCTTACGTGTTGGCAAATGTCATCCTATTCTTTCCCTCTCAGTTATACTGCTTGCACGGTTCGCCCGTGAACCTCGCACTTTCATTGAAATCCGTTCTCTGGCCCTTTGGCATAAGCCTGCTAGGCGCAGCGTGTGCAGTTCTTGTGCGCCGTTATCTGGTAGATGATACGATTGTCGGTCATGTCGTCGTTCTCGGTGTCTTTGCGGGCGTGGTGCTTGGTGCGTCCCTCTGCCGCAGAACGGTCCGGGAGACAATTGGGCTGTGCAAAGCAAGTATCTGGCCATCTGAATAGTGGAGTCAACATGCGCGAACGTCGGGGAATGCTGCACGCGCGCCAGGGCATAGGCGTACACTTGAGGCGCATCTGATGAATACGGTTGATAAGGTCGCAAAGGAAGGACTGTGCTGCGGCTGCGGTGTCTGCGCCGGCGTATGTCCAGCAGGCTGCCTGGAGATGCGGATGATTAGTGGTGAGTACCGTCCCAGCCTGGTCGGGAAGTGCTCTGCTTCTTGTGGAGTCTGCCTGAGCGCCTGTCCCTTCTACGACCACGAGTTGCTGCGGGACGGCATGGCGAAGGACCTGTTTGGTCAGCAGCAAGACGTTGGGTATGACGAAGCGTTGGGATACTACCTCAAGGCTTACATCGGCCACTCCCAGGTTGCCGACCAGCGCGAGCGCGGCGCGTCGGGCGGGATGGCGACCTGGCTGCTGGAACGCTTGCTGGAATCAGGACAGGTGGACCGGGTCATCGCGGTGGGAGCTGTGCAGGACCGGGGCCAGCCTTTGTTCCGGTATGAGGAGTACGCGGATGCGGAACAGGTTCGTGCGGCAGCAGGCTCCAAGTACTACCCGGTCGATGTGTCAAGAGCCCTGCGGGGCATCTGGCAGGATTCGGCAGACCACCGATTCGCGATTGTAGGACTGCCCTGTGTTGTGCAAGGCGTACGTCGCGCCATGACGAGGTACCCACGACTAGCGAGGCGCGTGCGCTTCCTGCTCGGGATCGTCTGCAACCACTGCCCGGGGAGCTACTACACCGAGTTCCTGTGCGGCCTGGCAGGCGTGCAGAGTTCGAATGTCCGCACGGTGGCCCACCGGCAGAAAGGGATCGAGAGTGCCGTTGACTATCGGTTTCAGGCCATGACGAATGACGGTCGCTGGTCGCGTTCGGTCGGCTTCCAAGGGTGGCCAAGCCGTTTCTGGAGCAAGCAGTTCTTTGCCTGCGACGCGTGTAGCTACTGCGACGACCTCTTCGCGGAGATGGCCGATGCAGTTTTCATGGATGCATGGCTGAAGGAATTCTTGCCCGAGACACGAGGTACTTCCATCGTCGTTGTCCGTAACGCGGAATTGCAGGAGGTTCTGAACAGCGGGTGTCGTGACGGCCTTTGCGAACTGCAGACGTGCCCGGTCGAGACCATAGTTGCCAGCCAGAAGAACCAGGTGAAGCGCAAGAAGCAGAGCATTCGCCATCGCATGTTTCTAAGGACTCGTTCGGGGGCTGGTTGCCCATGATGCAGGTCGAGACTTCGCGGGAAGTCAGCAAAGCGGAGTTGCCCTCGGCCCGGCAGGAGGCGCTCGCTGTTCGCTACAGCAGCAGGCTCTGGCCTCCCTTTCGACAACTGCCCGCGAGGTTCCTGCCGGCCTTCTTCTGGGAGGTCAATCAGGTATCAGAGGTCGCGGCGGGCCAGTCGCGGTGCGCGTCGAAGGCCATGCTGGTTGGATTTGTGAAGGCACTGGGCCTGTATCCTGCCTTGGCGGGGCTGAAGCGGCGTCTCCTCGTAAGACTCGCGCTTGGACGTGCGGGAGCACTGGGCAGGACCCGTAGGACCGGGCAATCCGACTCGTCCTTTGGGTCTGTGCTGTTCCTTCCTCCCAGTTCGCCTGGCAGTCTTGGGGACGAGGCCATCGAGACGGCGTTCGTGTCCGGGCTGAGAGCCCGAGGTGCGACGAGCATCGCTGTAGTCTCCTACACACCCAAAGACGATTGGGGACACTTGGGCCTGACTCCTTGTCCAATCGTGATGCGTGATCACTTTCGAGCTCTGGGGACACTCAAGCGGTATGACCGATTCTACATCCTAGGCGCCGACGTGATGGACGGGGCATACTCTGAGGTTCGTACTCTGGACCGCTTGATTTGGGCGTCATTGGCGGCGACCGCGGGTCTGCAGACCGCGATTGTGAATTTCAGCTTCAATGAGAGGCCCGCTGAGAAGGTGGTGCAGGCGTTTCGAAACCTACCATCCAGGGTGCGGTTGATTGCCCGTGACCCGAAAAGTCGAACTCGGCTGCAAGAACACTTGGGTCGTCCTGTTGGATTCTCTGCTGACGTAGCCTTCTTACTCAAGGAGGACCCTGCTGCCCGGGTCGTCGCCAATGCCAGGTCCTTTGTGAATCAACAAAAGAAGGAGAGCAGAGTCCTTGTTGGGGTCAATGTTAACCCTCAGGTGCTCGGCAGAAAGCCAGACGATTCTGCAGTTAAGCGATTGGTCAATGTCTACGCAGACACCCTTGCCAGGCTGTTCAGGCTTGACACGGGAAGGTGCAGCTTTATCTTCTTGCCGCACGATTTTCGAGGCGCGCCCAGTGACTTGTCTTTGTCTGACGACGTACTCGGTTTGTTGCCTGATGACGTGAAGCAGCATTGTCTGTTGCCGGGCACACCATACAGAGCAGCCGAAGTCAAGGCGATTTGTGGTGGATTGGATGTGATTCTGAGTGGGAGGATGCATGTGGCGATCTTGGGCCTAAGTCAGGCTGTGCCGGTTGTCAGCGTCACTTATCAAGGCAAGTTCGAAGGCCTGTACGAGCACTTCAGACTGCCCGGTCTCACAATATCGCCCGATGAAGTACTGCAGCCGGGGAGTCTATACGCGCTGCTGGGGCAGGTGATCGACAGGAGAGGAGCATTGAGACTGCAGATAGAAGGAAGGTTGCCTTCGGTCAGAAGGCTGGCCGAGAACAACATTGCTGCCATCGCTCTCTCTGAACAGGACGATGGCTTCTGATTGCCGGAGGCATAGCCCAGACCCGGAGGGCATGGCGGTGGATGCTTTGGCAGACACTTCACGAGAGAACGCCAGACTAACCCAGAAGTCACGTTGACTCACGTATAGACATGTCGCCTCTTACCGTAGCCTTCTTCCCGAACAGTTGGCGCAAGAACCCCTATCTGAACCTGCTGGAAGCCGGCCTGCGGGAGGTCAGCGTGGAGGTTTGTCCGGTACAGGTGGGTCGCCCGCTTGCGGGCTGGCTGAGGAAAAATCGCCGCCGCGTGGATGTGCTGCACTTTCATTGGCTGTATTACATATACAGGCGTGAGACCTACCATGGATCGTTGGTCCAGGTGCTCAGATTTGGGGCACAGCTGGCCTATGCTCGGTGGCTCGGCTATAGAGTCGTATGGACGGTGCATAACCTCTACCCTCATGAACAGCGCTATCCGCGCCTCGACCGGTGGGTACGACGGCTGATGGTACATTACTCTCAGGCCATCCTCGTGCACTGCAATGCTGCCCGGGAGCTGGTGCAGCGCGAGTTCAGGCCGCGCTCGCGAATCTACGTAGCTCCTCTGGGTACCTACGCCGGGGTGTATCCCCAGCGAGTGGCCAGAACGGAAGCCCGCCGGTGGCTCGGAGTCCCCGAAAGCAGTCTCGTCTTGCTCCATCAAGGCGGCCTACGTTCATACAAGGGACTAGAACAGCTTGTCCGCATCTTGGGCAGCATTCCGGACCCCAGGCTGGTCCTCGTGATTGCCGGAAAGGCACACGGGACCTACAAGCTGGAAACAGCCCTCACGGAGCGTCTTGCGCGGGAGGGCCGGCTCATACTCAGGGAAGGCTGGGTTTCGGATGAGGAGATGCAGTTCTACTTCGGCGCGGCCGACGCCGTCGTATGCCCATTCGAGTCGGTGTTGACGTCGAGTTCGGTCATGCTTGCCATGTCGTTCGGTCGTCCCGTGGTGGTACCTGCCATTGGCTGCTTGCCGGAACTCGTTACTTCAGATGCCGGTATCGTCTATGACCCGGACCAGCCCCTGGGTTTGCGCAACGCACTGCTGAGATGTACTGTCGAGGATCTGGAAGCCATGGGCGAGCGAGCGCATCGAGTCGCGCAAGCTTACAGCTGGGCCACCACAGCTCGGGTCGTGCTCAGAGCGTATACGGAGTAGCTCAGTTGCGGGCGTCTTCCTCCTCTCCGTTTCCGACGGTGCCAACGGTCCCATTGGTCTCCGTCGTCATTCCGCTCTACAATAAGGTCCGGTACATCGGGCGGGCGCTGGATTCGGTACTGGCGCAGACGTTCAGCGACTTCGAGGTCATCGTCGTCAACGACGGCTCAACCGACGGGTCAGGAAAGGCCGTGGAGCAGTACACCGACCCGCGGATTCGTCTTGTTCATCGTGAGCACGTCAATAGCGCGGGCGGGCACGCGGCAAGGAACTTGGGCATCGCCGAGGCACGTGCCGACCTGGTGGCCTTTCTTGACGCGGATGACGAGTGGCTGCCGGAGCATCTGGAGGCCATTCTGCGGATGCGTCAGCGGTTTCCCGACTGCGGCGCCTATACGACTGCGCGACGGATCATCGAGAAAGGAGGCCGGCGGTGGACGCCTGCTTTCGCGACTATACCGGAGTCTCCATGGGAGGGTATCATCCCTAACTACTTTCGGACCGTGTTGTTGGAAGGGGATCCCGTAAACTCGTCGTCAGTGGTCATACCGAAGCGTGTGTTTGACTGCGTTGGGCTCTTTCCCGCGGGCGTGCTGCGCGGCGGTGACACCGATATGTGGTGCCGAATTGCCCTGACGTACCCGATTGCTTTCAGTACGCAGGTTGGAGAGATCTGTCATCGTGAAGTTGAAGGCCGCATCTCTCATAGCCCGAAACCTCGCGAACTCCGCGTGATCGAGAGCCTGAAACGAGCGCTGGAGTTGGGGACACTGCCCACAGAGGTGCCCAGGGTAGACGTTGTCGAGTACAAGAACAAGCTCCACATCATCTGTGCCAGTCGCTGCATTCACGCGGGGCTCTCAATGAAGGCCAGAGAGCACCTGCGTGCAGCAGTCTCGACGGGCCTGTTCCGCCGAACGCGGCGTTTCATGTACGTTCTGACCTTCGTGCCGGGCACACTGGCGCGCTGGGCCCTGAGGATCATGAGGCGCTCCGCCAAGTCGGTATCCGCTTGACCCATGAGACCACACGGAATCCTGTGATTACCGTAGTCATTCCGCTCTACAACAAGGTCCGGCACATCGGGCGGGCGCTGGATTCGGTACTGGCGCAGACGTTCAGCGACTTCGAGGTCATCGTCGTCAATGACGGCTCAACTGACGGGTCAGAGAAGGTTGTGGAGCGCCACACCGACCCGCGCATACGGGTGATTCACCGTGAGCATGTAAACAGTGAGGGAGGGCACGCGGCGAGGAACCGGGGTGTCGCGGAGGCACGGGCCGACCTGGTGGCCTTTCTTGACGCGGACGACGAGTGGCTGCCGGGTTTTCTCGAGACCGTCCTGCGGCTGTACAGGAGGTATCCAGGTTGCGGGGCCTACGCGACGATGGGTCGCATAGTAGAGAAGACCGGACGCTGCCGAACGCCAGTCTACAGCACCATCCCGGTGCCACCCTGGGAAGGAATCATCCCCAATTTCTTCCGCACCTCCATCCTCGACCCCGATCCCTTCAATTCATCCACGGTGGCCGTCCCGAAACGGGTGTTCGGTTCTGTCGGGTTGTTTCCCGTTGGTGTGCCGCGCACCGGAGACACCGATATGTGGTGCCGGATTGCCCTGAGGTTCCCGATTGCCCTCAGCACGCAGGTCGGAGGGGTGTATCACCGCGAAGCAGAGAACCGGATCTGGCACGGCCCCAGGCCCCACAACCACCGGGCGATTGAAAGCATGGAGCAGGCGCTTCAGTCAGGGGTACTGCCCTCTGGGGTGCCGCCAAGGGACATCATTGAGTACAGGAACAAGCTCCACATCACCTGTGCCGCGTTCTGCATAGCCGAAGGCTTCCACTCGGAAGCGAGGGAGCACCTTCGAGCCGCCGTGCCAACTGTCCGACTCCGCCGCGCGAGGTTGTACTGGTACTTCCGGTCATTCGTCCCGCGGTTGCTTGAGAAATGGGTGCGGAGATGTGAACGTCTCCTGGCACGAGATGCCCGTGTCTGAATCGGGTGCATACGCGGACGGCTGCAGGCACATCTGTTCAGGGCGCTGAACTCGGTCCGTTCCCCGCAGCGTCTCGGCCGAGTTTGACTATTGCGGTCTGGTGAATAAGCTGAGGCATGCCGGCGTGTTCTTCAATGAGACTCGGCGGTCGAGCGCCAGATCCAGAGAGGCCAGATGTCGATGAGTGACACGTCGGCCGTCTCCGTCGTCATCCCGCTGTACAACAAGGTCAACCACATTCAGAGGGCCCTGGATTCCGTCCTGGCGCAGACGTTCAAGGACTTCGAGGTGATTGTTGTCAACGACGGTTCCACCGACGGGTCTGAGAAAGTCGTGGAGCGCTACTCCGACCCCTGTGTGCGGCTTGTCAATCAGGAGAATGCCGGCGTCTCAGCGGCCCGCAACCGCGGGATTGCCGAGGCGCGCGCCGACTTGATTGCCTTCCTTGACGCAGACGACGAGTGGCTTCCAGGCCATCTGCAGACCATCTTGAGATTGAGGAGGGATTTCCCACAGTGCGGGCTCTACGCGACCGCGTATAATATCGCCACAAAACGGGGTGAGATGATTCCTTCGTTCGTCGGTATCCCGGCCCCGCCTTTTGAAGGCGTTATTCCGAACTACTTCCGCACAGTGTACGGAAACCACGCAGTCTGGACGTCTGCTGTTGCTGTACCCAGAGGCATATTCACCGCCTGCGGTTTTTTCCCCGAAGGGGAACAACGTCGTGAGGATCTTGACATGTGGTGCCGCATCGCCCTGAAGTACCCAATTGCCTACAGCACGTGCGAGGGGGCCTTGTATCACCAGGAAGCCGATAGTCGTGCCGTAAGTAAAGGTCGTTCAGTACTGCTGACTGAGCCGAGGATCATTCGTACCTTGGAAACGGCCTTGGCGACCGGAGAGCTCCGGGCGGGCGTGACCCGCGATGACCTGCTTGAGTACATGAACATACAACTGATTACCAGGGCGCAGAGCATTGTTCTGCATGGCTATCGTAGAGAAGCGCGTGAAATGCTCTGGAAGGCGTCCGCGACCCGGGAACACCAAGGGGCGCTCCGGCGCTGGATGTTCCTGTCCTATCTGCCGGCTCCGCTGGTGAGGCTTGCGCTCAGCGTGCGGCTTCGTACCGTCGCACTGCGTACTCGTTCGCGCGGGGGAGAACGCGAAGCGTTCGCCAGAGCGACTGCGGCAGCAAGCTGCGCGCGCCGCGATCAGCAACGGACCGACGAATACGGGGAAGAGAGACCGTTGCTCTCGGTCGTCATCCCGCTGTACAACAAGGCACGCTACATACGGCGGGCCCTGGATTCCGTCCTGGCGCAGACGTTCGAGGACTTCGAGGTGATTGTCGTCAACGACGGCTCCACTGACGGGTCTGAGAAAGTTGTTGAACGATACACCGACCCCCGCGTTCGGCTGGTGAGCCAGGAGAACGTCGGGGAGTGCGCAGCGCGAAACCGGGGCATAGCCGAAGCGCGCGCCAACCTGGTCGCTTTCCTGGATGCGGATGACGAATGGTTGCCGGGGCATCTTGCCGCGATAAGTCGGCTGGCAGAGAAATACCCGGAGTGCGGGGCGTATTGCACGAATCACAAGACCGTCGGGACCGATGGAAGACTCAGGCCGTCGTCGTTTACATTTCTTCCCGGTTCTTCCTCGGATGGTGTGCTTCACGACTACTTCAAGCGAGCTCTTACCGCATTTCCCGTCAATTCGACCAAGGTCGCGATTCCCGCGCGCGTTTTCGATGAATGTGGTCTCTTTCCCGAGGGCGAGCAGGAAGGCGGGGACCTCGACATGTGGTGTCGCATTGCTTTGAAGTACCCGATTGCTTACAGCGCCGAAACAGGGGCAATCTACCATCAGGAGTGTGAGAACCGGGTCGGCAGGAGAGGCCATGCCTCGAACAGACGGAGTCTGATTGAGACATTAGAGAATGCGCTCGCAGCCGGAGGCTATCTCGGTAGCATAGAGCGAGCTGACCTGGCTGAGTATCTGAATTTATCCTTCATCATCCGGGCTATCAGAAGCGTTCGATGCGGTGACGGACCGTATGGACGGGAGTTGCTGTTGCTGGCATCCGGCACGCGGATGTTCCGCGCGCGCCTGCTTCGCTGGAGAATCATGTCGTATCTGCCGGTGCCTTTGGTGAGACTCGCACTTGGGGTTTGGCTGAGGTTGAGGCAGGGGGAGAGGTAGAGGCGAAGGTGAAGGTAGTTCTGAGTTCCAGGTTCCTGGTTGCGGGCCGTTCCGCCCTGTCAGTTCCCCCACGAACCATGAACCTGGAACCAAGAACCAGGAACCATGAACCATGAACTCCGCTGAAGCTCCGAGCCGGGAAATCAGCGACCCGGCCGCCCTGGCCAGGGACCCGCTGGTCAGCGTCTGGATGACCACCTACAATCACGAGCCCTATATCGCCCGAGTGATTGAGGGCGTGCTGATGCAGGAGACGACGTTCCCGTTTGAGCTGGTCATCGGCGAGGACTGCTCCACAGACCGCACGCGTGAGATTGTACTGGAGTATCAGAAGAGACGGCCGGACGTCATTCGCGTCATCACGTCCGAGCAGAACGTCGGGCTGTTTGAGAATGACCGACGTGTGAACAAGGCGCTGCGCGGGAAGTACGTAGCATTCTGCGAGGGAGACGACTACTGGATACACCCCAGAAAACTGCAGATGCAGGTGGACATCATGGAGGCGAATTCGGAAGTCGGGCTCGTCCACGGCGGCTATGACAAGTTCATTGCGCACAAGAACAAGCTCATCAAGTGGCAGCAGTGGCGTCCGAGGACAGTTCCCCCTTCCAGGTATGAAGACGTCTTCACCCAGTTGCTGGTTGGGCAGTATCAGCGCCCTGCCGCCCCCCATACCAGCAACGTCTGCATGCGCCGGGACCTGTACGCGGCCGTGAGAGAGAACAACCCTGACAGCTTCAGGAAGGAGTTCGTAGTCGTTGACACCCAGACCTGGCTGGAAGCAGCAAGGTTGACTCGATTTGAATTCATTGACCAGTCGCTTGCCGTGTACAATTACGTGCCCGATTCAGTCAGCAATACGCAGGACATGGACAAGAGGATAGCCTTTTTTCAATCTCAGATAAGGATGCATCTCTACATGTCCCGCAAGTATGGTTGCGGCAGGGACGTGGAGGACACGGTTTCGCTTCGGGATTACGGGTGGCTGCTGTTCCTTGCCTTCATGGCGGGCAAAAGGGAATTGGCAGTTGAATGTGCGGGGATAATACGGGGCATCCGCGGCGAGCTTACCGGCGTGCAGAAGCTATGTCTCCTGGGCACGGTGGACGGTCTTGTTGGAACAGCGGTCAGGCTTGGCTACAATGTCTATCGTGCGTTGCCGGATACTGCTCACAGACTATTCAGGAAGCGGCTGTAGATGTCGGAGAAGCGGAACGTGAGTCTATCACAAAGACACGAGCGGGTGACGGGCGACGGGGAACGAAGAACGATGCCCTTTCGGACAGGGGCCTCAGCGGCCAACGGTCAACGAAGAACGAGGGTCGTCACCGGTCTCCCGCCCCCGGTCACTTGTCCATTTTCCCTTTCCACTTTGGCCTTGGCGTCCCGCCCCCGGTCACTTGTTCATTTCCCCTTTCCACTTCGCCCTTGGCGTCCCGCCCCCGAGTCACTTGTTCATTTTCCCTTTCCACTTCGGCCTTGGCGTACTTGGCGTTCTTGGCGGTTCCATTCCGGTTTCCGGGTAGACATGTCTGACTGCTGTGTCCGCCATCGTGGGGCTTCAGGGACTGATGCTGAAACGGCGTAGGTCAATCTTCACGCGGATAGGCGCATCCCTGCGGAAGAACGGGCTGTTTGGCTACATCCGACTGGCATTGGTGAGTCACATAATCCTGCCCATCGCATCGTTCTTCCTGCCGCCTGCGGCCTACAATTCGTTCGAAACGTTCCTGTTCCTGGGTTATTGGCCGTCGCTGCGCAATCCGCGGACGTTTAACGAGAAACTCCTGTGGAGAAAGCTGTACGACAACAATCCGCTGTACTCCGTTGTTACCGACAAGTACCGCGTCCGGGACTACGTCTCCGCGCGGGTTGGCGGGCAGGCGCTGATAGAACTGCTCTACGTAACCGATGACCCGACCACGATCCCGTTCGGCAGCCTGCCGCCCAGCTTCGTGATAAAGGCGAACTTCGGCGCCGGACGGAACATCTTTGTGAGAAACAAGGAAAAAATCAGCGAGGCAGAAATTGTGGGCCGGTGTCAAACATGGCTCGGCGAGAAAGGAAACAGCCGCCTCGACAAGTGGAAGCTGCACGACATGCCCCGCCTCATCCTCGTCGAGGAGATGCTGGATTGCGGAGACAGGGAGTTTCCCGTAGACTACAAGTTCTATGTGTTCCACGGTAAGGTCAGAATGATAGAAGTGGCTGCGGACGGGAATAGCAAGTACCGGAGAAATCTGTATGATGAGGACAAGCATCTGCTTGATGTGGCATGGAACAACAAACGCGAAAGGATAGGTGATTTGCAGTTTCCGGCCGGGTTTGACGAGATGAAGAGAGTGGCTGAGGTCCTGGGAGCAGAGTTCGACTTCGTCAGCGTGGACCTGTATATGGTGAAGGATGCCTGCGTTTTCGGTGAAATTTCACTGTTCCCGGACGGGGGCCTGGGACGATTTGTCCCCAGGTGTTTCGACAGGAAGCTCGGCTCCTTCTGGCAGATAGAGCAGGAGTCCGTGCACCGGAACCGCAATCCGCGTCGAGATACAGAATGAACCACGATGGGCACCCCGGTGAACGGGCAGTACGGAGGAGTCTCCGTGAGTTCTTGGCGTTGACACAGTCAGATCTGTCGCCTGCCGAGTATTTCGGAAACAGCCCGGGCGAAGAAAGGACCTACTTCGAATACTCTGAGCCGCGCCTGATTCAGACCTTCATGGCGATTCCCGATCTGAGTCGGTCTTTGACGTGCTTGGACATCGGCACTACGCCCTTTACGCTTTTCTTGAAGCACGCACATCCCCACTACGTCGTTCATACTCTGGACAAGGAGAAAACGAGCCGGATGGCCAACCGATGTCTAGACTGCAAGATACCGCGAACGATCTGCAACCTCGAGGATGCAGCCGTTCCGTACGACAGTGGGTTCTTCGACGTAGTCGTGTTCACAGAAGTCCTTGAACACCTGTTTGCGCCTCCCAGCGAGGTTCTGGCGGAGATTCACCGGATTCTGAAGCCCGACGGCAAGCTGATAATCAGCGTCCCCAATCTGGCAAGTCTAGTGAAGCGCGTTCGTCTTGCACTCAACTACACGCCCCTGCAGAATCCGGATATCCAGTTGAGGGGAGCGGGGCGTGGACATCTACATGAATAGGTCATGAGGGAACTCGCGCACATACTACGCGGATGCGGCTTCAAGGTCGAGTCACAGAGGTACATCGGCCTGCCAAGTTCATACCGACTGAGGAAACGGAACATTGCCGGCAGAGTCGTGGTGCATTCGCTTATAGCGTTGGAGAGCGTTTTCCCGTCCTTTAGGCACCACATCCTGATAGAGGCGACGAAGCATCCGACAGACGCGCACAGCGGATGATCTCTGTTGTTATTCCCCTCTACAACAAGGCCCGGCACATCAGACGAGCGCTGGACTCGGTATTCGCGCAGACACACCACGAGTTTGAGGTCATTGTCGTGAACGACGGCTCGACCGATGGGTCGGAAAAGGTCGTCGGACAATACGCCGACCCGCGTATCCGCCTGGTCAATCAAGAGAATGCCGGGGGGAGTGCGGCCCGGAACCGCGGCATAACGGAAGCCAAAGCCGAACTGGTTGCCTTTCTTGATGCCGACGACGAATGGCTGCCGGACCACCTCGCCACAGTCTGTCGGTTGGCAACGGAGTATCCGGAGTGCGGAGCCTACGTTACATCGTACCGGGTCATCACTGCCAAAGGGAAACAGGCGCTTCCCTCTTCTGAAGGTATTCCAGGGCACCCATGGGAAGGTGTGCTTCAGAGCTACTTTCGTGCTGCATTGACATCGGACCCGATTTGGACCTCGGCAGTTGCAGTGCCAAGAAGAGTGTTCGAGGTTTGCGGTCTTTTCCCTCTAGATGTAAAAGTCGGTGAGGGCGAGGACATCGACATGTGGTGCCGGATAGCCTTGAAGTTCCCGGTTGCCTTCAGCACGCATCCGAGCGCCGTTTATCATATGGAATCTGACAATAGGTCGGCGGTGTATGTTTCAAACGCGCCCTGTCCGCCGGTTGTGCACACATTGGAGGATGCGCTACACCGTGGAAACCTGCCGGATGGCAGCCATCCTGATGACCTGCTGGAGTACCGGAACAAGTGGCTGATTGGCTATGCGACACACTGCCTCCTCGCCGGCGAGAGAAGACTGGCGCGGGATTACTGCGCCCGGGCTTCCTCTACCAGGATATTCCGTTGGTGGCGATGGCGGAACCTGGCCGCTTCTCACTTGCCATCGGCGTTGCTGAAGAGACTGAGGTAGAGGTGAAGGTAAAGGTGCAGGTGCAGGTGAACAGATGGTAGTTCCTGGATCTCAACCTCAACCTAAACCTGCTCTGTTCCTACAGGGGCGAAGCCAACCTCCACCCGGGCCTCACCGCCCTGACATCGCCATCGTCCTGCAGCATCCGTGCTGGGGAGGCGTCGAGACGGCCTTTCTTAATCTGACCAGGCATTTCGCCGGCAAAGGGCTCAGCATTGACGTGTTGTTCAGCAGCACTGACGGACCTTTGTATGACAGCTTCAAGGAACACGCAAGCGTCATCGACCTGAAGAACACGCTAATGAAGCTGCACCGGCGCGAGAGGTACGCGTTCCTGGACTACCCCAAGGTCAAGCGATACATCCAGGTCCACAGACCACGCAGCGTCCTGTCAGCCAAGTCGGTCTCTAACTACTGCGTCGCCCGCGCCAAGAAAGAACTCGGGTACCCGGACAACGTCGTCATCAGTCAGCACATCGACGCGGATGCGGGAAGGGAAGCGCTGAATCCCATTCAACGTGCCGTCGGCAACTGGCACGAGTCGTACTACCGCTATGCGGATGCGGCTGTCGGCGTCTCGAAAGGCGCTGCCCAAGGGTTGCTGAAGATGGGCCTGCCGCCCGGCAAGGTACACACTATCTACGACCCCACCGTGACGGACGAGATATTCCGGCTTGCCGAGGAACAGCCTCCTCACAAATGGTTGCATCCCAGGCGTACCAAAGTCATCCTCGGGACCGGACGGTTCACCGGGCAGAAGGATTTCGAAACCCTGATACGGGCTTTCCGCGCAGTCTTGAATCGCGTCGAATGCCGCCTGATTATCATCGGAGAAGGTCCGGACCGGGGCAAACTGGAGAGACTGGTGAAGGACCTGCGATTGACGGAACAGATTGACCTTCCGGGCTACATGAAGAACCCCTATTCGTTCATGAAGAACGCAGACCTCTATGTGCTCTCATCCAGATACGAAGGCCTGGCAATGACTCTGGTCGAGGCAATGGCCCTGGGTACGCCGGTCGTCAGCACGGACTGCCCGTGCGGTCCGGCTGAAGTCCTGAGTGCAGGCGCGTACGGAACGCTGGTCCCGGTCGGTGACTACAATGCCCTTGCCGAGGCAATGGTAGACAGCCTGACGCGGCCGCGTGACACAAGTGCGGCCGCGAGATGGGCAAAGGAGACGTTCTCGGTTGAGACGGCAGCGGAGAAGTACCTGAGTCTTCTATTCGCCCGGGGGACAGCGTCGTGATTGGCAGGATGCGGGACTTCGTCACCCGTGGGAGGTCGAGGCAGTGAGGCCCATGTCTGAAGGTGGTGCGGATTTCACCCGGTACTCGAGTGCTGCCGCATCTCAAGAGCGCGTATTGCGGTGGTTTGTCGGTATGTGGGTGTTTTTCCTGCCCGTGCAGTTCGTCATGAAGGGTTTCTTGATTCCAAGACTCGCACCTTCGGATCTGGTTCTGGTCGTGTTCCTGGTCTACTTTCTCGGGTCCGGAATGAGCTACGACCGCCGCCTGTGGCCCCTCAGTGTTTCTTTCCTGATACTGTCGTTCCTGCTGGCGAACCTGGTCTTTACACTCAGCTTCGGTGAGGTGAACAAATGGGCTGTCTGGAACAGGACTGCCGGCCTGCTGGTTCTTGTGCTGAGTTTTCTCATGGTAAGCCTGTATGGTTCACTGAGATGGCAGAACATACATACGATGGTCAGGCTGTTTATTCGCGTTGTGACGCTGCACGCACTGGTTGCCATGCTGATATGGCGACTGGGCTTGAACGAGAGATTCCATGCGAACTACATGAATGCCAGGCTCGCCGGTTTCTTGATTGACCCGAGCGCATTCGGCGGCCTCCT
>CAZQZR010000045.1:0-23801 GCA_964597845.1 uncultured bacterium
GAGACACGAGCAAGTCGAAGGCCCTGCCCGAGAACAGCCAAGAGGACTGACCTGGAACCTCGCTGAAGCACGAGCCATGGAGCGCCCGACAGCCTTCCGCACAGCCCACGTCCCGGCCCGCGACCCGAGGCGCGAACTGCGATTGGTATCACGATTCCGGAGTTCGTCCCAAGGATTACCCAGAAGGTCGTCCCAGAGGTCGTCGTCGGGGTGATTCAGGTGATGACCCACGAGACGACGCCGGAGACGACCGTAGGGACGACCTGCGAGACAACCACAGAGACGACCCCTACGATGACCCAGGAGACCTATCCGTAGACGATTCAAGGGAGTACCCAAAGGACGACCTCCGAGACAACCTCGTAGATGACCCAATAGACGACCTCGGAGTTCGTCTCAAGGATGACCTCCAGAACGACCCAGGGGACCGTCCCCTAGACGGTCCCGGGGACGACCCCTCAGACGACCTTCTCGACGACCTACGGAACCATGGTACAAATCCCAGGCCGTGCGCCCGTCAACGCATCTTTCTGAGATTCCGGCACTTAGGTCGTAGAGATTCCCGTAGCCGTCACGAGCACCAAGGTTCGCAGAGGCGGACAGACAGAACTCCTGCAAGCCGCTGCCTGACTCACGTGAACGTCCGTCTTGTCGGGCTTGGGTCAGACGGCAGCCGGACGGTTGGCGTAGGTCTATCGCGGAGGACCTGACCGAAGAAGTGCTCCAATGTCAGACGTAGCGAGACGCACCGTCTGGTGGCAGGTGAAGGGCAGACCGGAACGGACAAAGGCCACCCTCGACTCCATCCGCTTCGAGGTCTTCAGCGTCGGCCCGCCGGAGCCGTAGCCGCAAGCCGTAGGCTGTCAGCCGTCGGCGCCACCGCCCCGCCGCCTGGCGGAGCTAGTCTTCGCTCGCCGGGACCAACGAGCCTGAGGGTGTCTGCCGCCCGCTCTCTTGCACTTCGCGCTTGAGTGTACACCGCCACCCAACCCTATTTCGCATCGTGTCCCCGTTTCTCGCTGCTATTCCTCAGACACCTCCACGATCGATACATCATCAACATCGGCAAATGCATTCGGAATCGTCGCATAGCCGTGAATCTGAATGGAAATGTAAGCAGCCGTGTCGGTGTCGGTAGGCGTGAAGGACCGTTCTACTAGATGCCAGTTCTGTGATGGTGATGGGGAACCCGAATCGCCAAGTATTGCGTACGATGCTCCATTTATGTATACGCCGATATCGAAGATTGTCTTTGTCGGGTCGTACGTATCATGGGTGCCATTTTCTCTCACCCAAATCGAGAAACGATACGTCCTTCCCTGCTGTAGGCTCAGGTAGTGATCACTCGACAAGCCCCCATCGTAGTACCCCGCCGACGCGAACGGAGAACGTGCGCACTTCAGTCCACTGTGAGGACTACTGTCAATGACTTCGAAACTACCGCCGCTTCCCCAGTGTGCAAAGTCGCTCTCAAATCCGCCGTTCAAGACCATCTCTCCGCCACCAGTCGAATCGACGTACGTCGCATAGGCGTCGTGGGTCGCTGCATCATATACACCCCAAATGAGGTTCGTACCCGCGACCGCGACCTTGATAGCCTTGAGTATGAGGAGGCACACAGTGACGGGCTCGACAGCAACCCTGACATCCTGTCCCGTGGTATGCAGACTCGTCAGTCCTACGCGCGGAGTCGGCATCTTCGCGGGCGACGGTGCGCGAACATCGCAGTCACCTGAGTCAGCGCGAACGGCCCCACCGACAAGACCCG
This sequence comes from uncultured bacterium, assembly GCA_964597845.1. Taxonomy (GTDB): domain Bacteria; phylum Hydrothermota; class Tepidihabitantia; order Tepidihabitantales; family Tepidihabitantaceae; genus UBA2258. The sequence continues at coordinate 1,769 of CAZQZR010000045.1, forward strand.
TGATGACGTCGTTAATGATCTCGTCCACCACGCCGCGGGCAACGACATCCGCAACGATCTCCGGGGCACTACCTGGAGCTACAGCATTTGCGAGCACTCCCTGTACGTCCGCCTTGACAGCTGCCTTAAACAGGGTCTTACCAAACACCTCAGCCAGCGAGCCAGCGCCCACCGGCGAGACGGCATCCACAACCAGCCAGATGATGTCGCAACCGTCGAGTATCTGAAGGCATGTGAATGCTTCGGGGTCGCTGCCGAACCCGGCTTTGATGGCCTCGCCCTGTCGCATCAGCAGCTGTGCGGAGAACTGGCATATGAACATCCGAGCTACACCGCCGTAGGTCTCATACAGAGTCCCGGCTGCCACCGTGTCCCTCGGAATGCGGTTGAATTTGAGGACGTTGCTGAAGTCGCCCTCGAAGAGGTCGATGAGCCCCACCTTGAAGCAGGACCGCGGCGTCAGCAGCACGCTGCCTCCGTTTGGGTTGACCTTGACCGCCGCCCACCGGTGAAGTGTGTTCGCACACTCAACCTTGTCGCCGGGCACTGTGCGCAGCTTGACACCGCTTTCTAGCTCGACATCGAAGTCTTCCGTGCCCTGGCAGCCTGCATTAGAGTTTGCCATAAGGAAGTAGCCGATCGCCTCGCACGAATGCTCGATCGACATGGAGTCGACGTTGCCGATCCGTGTCGAGTAGAAGTAGACACTGGAGTCCTCCGTAATGACTAGAGCGAGGCCACTGTCGCTCAGAGGAGCAGTCTCGGAGTACTCGGTACCCCCAGTCACTATGGTAGCGTTCGGAATGAACACTGTACCGGAGCCTTCGTCGTAGGAAACCGGCGGGTGCGATGGCGAAGGCTGCGACTTCGTGCAAGTCAGCAGTACTAGCGTGGCGGACAGAGCAACGCCAAGCAGAAGCAGTGCGAACCATCTTCTCATGATTGCCTCCCACGGAACTGACCGCCGTGTGCGGTCAGAGATAGGATCCGGGATGCGATACTAACAGGGTGTTTCATCTATCCTCCTTCGTATTTGGACAAACCAGGGACGTTTCCATGTTCATTGTCGGAAACGCGTTAGGGGCGGGCGGATTCGCGCAGGGCAGGGTTTGCCTCGTATCACCGTTTCTTCCGGCCACTGCGACGGGCGGCGGGGCTTGCGCCCCGCCGCTTGGGTCTGCTCCGTAAGGTCATCAGTGAGTGACTACGACTTCGGCGACCTCCTCGCGACCATCCTGTGTAGTTAGCCTGACGAAGTAGGTCCCCGGACTAACTGCGTGCCCAGTGTTATCACGGCCGCTCCACACTGTAGTGTACTGGCCCACGAGGAATCGACGATTCTCGAGCTCCCGGACTAGGTTCCCGGCCGCGTCGTAGACGGCCAGGCGGCCTCTGCACGGCTGCGGCAGGCTCAGGGAAATAGACACGTGACCGGTGGTAGGATTCGGGTTGGCGCTCAGCGCCGACCTAATCGTCACCGACTTCCCCATGTCCTCCTCAACGATGGAAGCGTTTGCAGTCTTGACCCAGACTGTGCACGCGCCCGGCCACGCAGTCATCGTGAACCAGTAGAATGTCCCCTGAGGATACATTTTGTTGGCGTAGATGACGATATGGTGGTCGCCAGGCGGTGCCTGGAGGTCTACCTGTTGGCCATTCCCAACCCCGTCTCCGATGATGAGATGCACGCCAGCGAAGTTGCCCATGTCGGTGGCATTCACGTCCACCCAAACCGAGTCGCCCGGGAAAAGCGTGTCGCACGTAGGCTGACACAGACCGATGGCGCTGGGTGCCCCGTCCACCTCCATTCGGGCACTTCCGCCGTATGCCGGGTCCCACGTGACGCTTCCCGGCGTCAGTTGGCCGCTGGCGGGGTTTTCATAGCAGGTCAGCCAGCCGTTGAGGTCTGTCGCGAACGTTGGGTTTCGTATTGCCTGCGCGTTCACCGTGGATACGACGAGGCACAGGAGCAGTCCTATGACAACTACCAGACTCTTCACACTTTCCTCCTTGCGGTTTACATTCCTACTGGCATCCATGCACCTCGGATGCGGGTTCTTCGTCTACGGCACGGTGCCGCCGTGTCGATTCAGAGCCGCGCACAAATGCACGCGGGCGAATCGGCATCACTACTCCATTGCGGCGCGTCTGCGCCGCGTTCTCAACGGGGGCTCACGCTCGAATGCAGGGACGCTGTAGCGGCGTCCTACTTCCACGGGCATTGCGCCCGGGGTTCCTCTCGACCAGTCGATGAGAATTATACCGTCTAGGGGGGGGGGCGTCAACGTTGGCTAAGTCACGAAACTACGTATGTTACGTAAGTGTATGCACGTAACTTTCTCCGGGGTAGTGAGAAAACGCTGTCAAGCCGTCGGCGACCGGTCAGTCGCCGGGCTTGCGGTCACGGGCCAGCGGCGAATGGTAACGAACAGGGCGACTCGGCATCAATCTACAGGTTGCAGTGAAGGACGTGCAGGAACAGTTCACGCGGCAAGCGCGCGTTCAATCTCCGCAATGAACCTCGCCCAGACTGCAGGCAGACGTGAGGCAAGGTCCTGAAGGGGCTCCTCAGTCACCATGAATCCGTAGCCGTGGACGAAGAAGTGGCGGAAGCCGAGGTACTCCTTGAGTTCCTGAGCCAGCTCATTGGAGACCACCTTCTCGGCAACAGCGCGCTTCAGGAGTTCCTGGTGCCACGCGCCGGCCCTGGCCACTTCGATTGACCGGGCCGCAAGTACCTGCTTCAGGATGTTCTCGATTCCGTTGTAGACGTTGTGAACGAAGCTCGCTGCAGCCGTGAGTTCGATTACCGTACGCTCCTTGCGCGACATCGCCTCGATGAGATTGGTCAGCGAGAGTTCGACATTCTCCTTCTCGGCCAGGACACGTTCACGGAGTTCAGCCATAGAGCACTACACCGTCGCGTTCAACCAGTTCCGTGAACCGGGAGCGGTATGCAAGGTCAACCAAGTCCACCGGCTTGGACAGCCGCATCATCAGCTCGCCATAGAACCGGAAGAAGAGCCGCGGCTCGATTCCTTTGACGCCCAGGTCAATGTCATGCGGTTCGCGGTCTCCGGCAATTGATGAGCCAAACAGCACAACCTTGGCGACACGGTACTCGCGGGCAATCTCGGTAATCGTATCGCGGTCCTTCTCGGCTATCATGAGTTCGTCCGAGTCAATGATGAGGCGGCAGGAGAGATCAAGCACAGGTATCTTGCCCGCATGGATTTATCATACTCCGCCTGCCGGACAAGTCAAAGCGAGGGCCGTGACGTGGTCATGTGGTCCAGTGGTCAAGTGGTCGAGCGGTCGAACGAACCGAACCCAAAGCTGCAGCTCCAGCTTGTGCTTGAGCTTGCGCCCTTCGATGCTTGCAGCTTGGGGCTTCCTTTGACTCAGGCGCGCAGGCTTCTAGAATCACTACCGAGCATGAAGCGCGAGCGAACGTATGATGTGATTGTGGTCGGAGCCGGACACGCCGGCTGCGAAGCGGCGCTGGCTGCGGCGCGGATGGGTTGCTCGACCCTGCTCGTAACCCAGAACCTCGACACCATCGGCCTGATGTCGTGCAACCCCGCGGTCGGCGGCATCGGCAAGGGTCAATTGGTGCGCGAACTGGACGCCCTCGGCGGCGCGATGGCGCGACTGACCGACAAGGCCGGAATCCACTTCCGCCAACTGAACACGAACAAGGGCCGCGCGGTCCGTTCGTCCCGGGCCCAGGTTGACCGCCAGCTCTACCGCAGGCTGGTAAAGCAGACCGTGGAACAAGCTGAGAACCTGGACCTGCACCAAGGCACGGCTGCGCGCGTGCTGGTGCGCGGCAAGACCGCAATCGGCATCGAAACCGAACTCGGCGAGAAGTTGCGGGCAAAGACGGTCGTGCTCGCGCCGGGCACGTTTCTGAACGGCCTCGTCCACATCGGCCTGACCCACTTTCCGGCCGGTCGGCTTGGCGAAGCCCCGGCCCAGATGCTCAGCGCGAACCTGCGCGAACTCGGCTTCCGCATCGACCGGTTCAAGACCGGCACGCCGCCGCGCCTCGACATCCGCTCCCTGAACCTCAAACGCCTGCAGGAGCAGCATGGCGACGCCGATCCGGTCGCGTTCTCGGCATGGACCGTTGAACCAGTCGAGAACCGCGTCTCGTGCCACATCGCATACACGAACCCCAAGACCCATCGCATCGTCCGCGCCGGCCTGAAGCAGTCGCCGCTCTACTCAGGTGTCATCAAAGGCCGGGGCGTGCGTTACTGCCCGTCAATCGAGGACAAGGTCGTAAAGTTCTCGGACCGCGACCGGCACCATGTCTTCATCGAGCCGGAAGGCACGGACACCATTGAGTGCTACCCGAACGGCATCTCGACCAGCCTGCCGATTCATCTGCAGCTTCGGATGCTTCATTCCATCGAAGGTCTTGAAGACTGCCGGATGCTCAGGCCGGGCTACGCAATCGAGCACGACTACTCTGACCCGACCCAACTCTTCCCCACTCTCGAAACCCGCCCCATCCGCAACCTCTACTTCGCGGGACAGATAAACGGCACGACCGGGTACGAGGAAGCCGCGACACAGGGGCTTGTGGCCGGGGCCAACGCCGCGCTCCGCGTGCAGGAGAAACCCGCGCTGGTTCTGACGCGTGCAGACTCCTACATCGGCGTGATGATTGATGACCTGGTTACTAAGGGCACGGACGAGCCGTACCGGATGTTCACGGCCCGGGTTGAGTATCGTCTCCTGCTGCGCGAGGACAATGCGGACCTGCGCTTGAGTCCCCGCGCGCACGAACTCGACCTGCTCTCGGGCGAGCGGTTCGCCAGGGTTCAGGAGAAACAGAAGCAGTGCGAACAGGCGTCCGCGTGGCTCAACTCGGCTCGAATCAAGCCGACTTCCGCGACCAACCGCGTGCTTACATCGCTCGGCACGAGCCCGATACGCGAGTCCGTCGCGCCGGTCGAGCTGCTCCGGCGGCCGGAAGTGACGTGGAGCGACCTTGCCGCGATGGCTGGCGGGGACATGACCGAATTCGGTTCGGCGAATTCGGATCGTGTCCCCGGACGTGCGGGTCATGTCCCCGTGTCCGCGCCTGTGCGCGACCTCGTCGAACTCGAAGTGAAGTACGAAGGCTACATCGAAAGAACGAAGCACCAGCTCGGCCAGTTCGAGGAACTCGAGTCTATCGCGATTCCGGAACGGCTCGACTTCAACCGCGTGCCGGGGCTCTCCAACGAAGTCCGCGAAAGGCTGTCCCGCAACCGGCCCGCGTCGGTAGGCATGGCCCAGCGTATGCCCGGCATCACGCCGGCCGCGGTCTTTGCGCTGTTGGCCTACTTGAAAGGAAAACGATGAGCGCACAAAGCAACCGTACCGCACTGGAGGAACTCGCCCGCTCGCGCGGCGCTGTCGGCCTCGGCGTCTGCCGCCTCGCCGATATCCGCACTGACGATTTTCTCTTGCCCGTGCAGACGATTCTTGACCTTCCGTTCGCCATCAGCGTTGCGTTGCACCTCTCCCCGGCCGTGCTCGGCACGCTTGAGGACCATCCGAACCAGTTGTACGAACATCATTACCGGCAGGTGAACTTCGCCCTCGACCGGCTCGCCCTCGACCTCACCACCCTGATTCAGAACCTTGGCGCGCAGGCGCTTCCCGTGGCTGCATCACAATTGGTTGACTGGCAGAACCAACGCGGCCATCTTTCCCACAAACGCATCGCCGCTGCCGCCGGTGTCGGCTGGCTGGGCCGCAACAACCTGCTCGTCACCCCTCGGCATGGCGCCCAGGTGCGACTTGTCACTGTTCTTACTAACCTCGATCTGGACTCCGACCGCCCGCTCGAATTTGGCTGTGGGTCGTGCCATGCCTGCGTGGCCGCCTGCCCGGCCAGGGCAATCGACGAGACTCCGGCTGAGTTCAAGCACCTCGACTGCTTCGCCAAGCTCAAGGAATTCCAGAGCAAGCGCTACGTCAGCCAGTACATCTGCGGGTTGTGCGTTCGTGCGTGTTCCGGGTCGGACTAGTCCGACTCGTCGGACAGGTCTGACCGGTCAGCGCGTGTAGCGGAACTCGCGGCCGACCGAGAAGAAGACCGCCACCTTGGTAGGCTGCGTCGGCAGCTTCCCGCCGAAATCGCCAAGCCCCAGTATCAACTGAACCGGGCCGATCGGGGTGTTCGTTCGTGCGCCTGCCCCGGCGCCCCAGTGGAGCAGCGAAGGCAGGCCCGGAATCGAACGCAGGCTGCCCCACGGTTCAAACGTCCCGACGTTCGCTAGCGCCTGCAGGTAAAACGGGTAGTTCTCCTGCCCGAACAGTCGGAACAGCTTGAAATCGGTTCCGAACCGCAGCACCGCCCGCTGCGCCGAGATGAACTCCTCCGGCGCGAATCCGACAAACCCGGCTCCGCCGGTACGGAATCGCTCGGCCCATGCTGGTTCTCCATACGACGCGCCCGCATCCAGCGCCGGTTTCAGGAGCAGCCACGACGCGACCGGCACCACCCACTCGCTCGAATACCCGAGTCTTACGAACTGACGGGTACCTTTCAACGCGGAGACCGAAGAGAGTGCCTCGAGCCTCGACGCCATGCCCGAGGTCGGAAAGTCAACGTCACGGAACGTGTTGACCTCGACCCGGAAGCTCGGGCCGATGACCCATTCGGCGGGCAGTGAGTCCTTCAGACGACCCGAAGCGCGGTACGAGGCCAGGTAGCTGTTCAGCCCGATGTTGAAGAAGGCGTCCCGGCCAAGGATGTATCCTACCTCGGCAACCCCGCCCCGGTAGCTGACCGTGTAGATTCCGTCCCAGCTTCCCTGCGTGTAGAAGGACCGGTCAACCGAACCCCAGAACCCGTCCAGGCGGTATCCGAACGGCAGCCCGAACAGCCTTGTTCCAGTCAGCCCCAGCCGCGCCTCATTCGGGTTGCCGAGGTCAAACGCAGCACGAACGCCTGCCCCCGAGCCCCCAAGGTTGCCCTGTCCGACCTCCAGCCCGAGCACCACGTCGTCTGTGTTGTCGTACCTGATGCCCAGCGAGTAGAACCCGTAGGCACGCTCCTGGACCTCGATGACCACGTCCACGGAGTCGTTCCGGGCGTTCTCAAGCCGGTAGTTCACATCCTCAAACAGACCGGTATGAAACAGCCGGACCATGTCATCCACGAGCCGGCTGAAAACCAGGTACGTCGCGGGTCGGGTTGTGACTTCCTTTCGTACCGTTCCCTCATGAGTAACGCGCAACCCCTCAAGGCGAACGGACCGGACTACCGAGAGCGGTTTCTGCACGACCGGACGTCGGTATCCGACCGGCGTGCGGGCACCGATCAGCTCCCGAATGCGCGGCAGCGCGGCTTCGACTGCCGATTCGCCCGCCGCAATCAGGCCGGCGCCCTTGGCAAAGTCCGAATGAGTGAACGGGTCAACGTTCGGCTCAATCAGCACGTCGGCCAGCTTCTTCTGCCGCCTCAGATCTTCCGAGCTCACCAGGTCCATGCTTCGCGAAGCGATGTCAATCAGGGACACGCCGGTCTCCGGGTTGTGCTTCATCGTGAGCACCGCAATCTTCAAGTCGAGATTCAGGCCCATGCTATCCAAAGGGTCCACCGGCAGATACTGCTGAACGCCGCCATCCACCAACTCCATGCCATCCAGTTTCTCCGGAGCGAAGACACCCGGGATCGCGATACTGGCGCGGATTGCCCGCTCGATCCTGCCCCGCCCCATCAAGTGCAGTCCGCCTGACGTCAGGTCCACTGCGACCGCCCGATAGGGAATCGGCAGACTGTCGAAGTCATAGCCGGTGTTGTACTCGATGTCGGATAGTAGACGCATCAGCAGGAACTCGACGTTCTGCAACGGCACCAGCCCGCTGGGCAGATACGGAAACAGGTTCTTGTGCCGAAGCTGGACGACATAGCGCTGCGCCTGCTGCCGTTCGGGCAGATACTGCGCGCCGAACGGCACGCTGGAACTGAACAGCACGCCCCAGTCCGCGTTCACGGCCAGGCTCTCAATCTCAGCCGCGCTGTACCCGGCCGCGTACATACCGCCCACCATCGAACCCATGCTGTTGCCCGATATCGCAACAACCGGGATACTCTCGCGCTCGAGCACCTTGAGCACGCCGATATGGGCAAACCCGAGCGCGGCCCCGCCGGAAAGGGCGAGCCCGATTCGCACCGGTGGGGCGACCAGCACCGGCGCCCGCTCCGGCAGTTGAGCCCAAGCGCAAAGCACAAGCCCAAGCAGGCAAACCAGGACCGCTGTCCGCTTACCGCTCACCTCTTTCCACCCTTCTCATTCTGCATTCTGGTATCTGACTTCTGCATTCCGACTTCGCCCGGGGCCTGCCCAAGCTTCTCTTCCACTTCCGCGTCGGTGAGCCTGCGCCACTCGCCCGTCTTCAGGCCTTCCATCCGCAGCCCGCCAATCCGCACCCGCACCAGCCGCACGGCCGTATGCCCCAGCGCCGCGAGCATCCTGCGCACTTCGCGCTTCCGGCCTTCGGTCAGCACCAACCGCAGCCGCAAAGCACCGACCCGTTCGACCCGCGCCGGCTTGGCTGGCCCGTCCTCAAGCACGATGCCCTTGCTCAAAGCGGCCACCAGTTCCGGGCTCGCGACCTTGTCCAGCTCGACCTCGTACTCCTTCTCGGTCTCGTAGCGCGGATGGGTCAGCCGGAGCGCCAACTCGCCGTCATTCGTCAAGAGCATCAGGCCTTCCGACTCGCGGTCCAGCCTGCCCACCGGGAACAGTCGATACTCGGTCTGGACGATTTCGGTAATCAGATAGCCCTCTTCTTTGCCTCGGTGGCACGTCGAGAGCACGTCGCGCGGCTTATTGACCATGATAACGACCCGCTCGCTGGCGGGCCGCACTTCCCTGCCCCGCATGCAGACCTTGTCCGCGCCCGGGTCCACCGACTGGCCGACCTGCGCGACCCGGCCGTTGACCGTGACCCGGCCCGCGGCAATCAACCCCTCGCAATACCGCCGCGACCCGACCCCGGCCGAAGCGAGGTATTTCTGCAATCTGATGGGCTTCATGCCTGTCAAAGCTAGCCGACACAGCCGACAAGTCAAACGCCGCAGAGGGTCGGAATGCCCAAGCCCCAAGCACCAATGACCAGTCAACGAGGAAATGACCACCGCCGGAATGGGACATTGTCATTCGGGCTTGAGTGGGCATTGGGACTTGGTCACTGGGGGATTTCTCCCTTTGATTGGTCATTGGGACTTGATTCGTCATTCGGACTTCGGTCTTCGGACTTTGCGCGACACGAACTGCACGCGCCTGTATAATGTCGCGTGGAATGTCGCGCATGCCCGTTCGACTGCGGAATCGACCGCAAGGTCAAGCTCGGCGTCTGCCGCGCGCCCGAGCAGTTCGAGGTTTCTCTTGCCCAGTTGCACCATTGGGAAGAGCCGCCCATTTCCGGCACGCGCGGGTCCGGCACCATCTTCTTCAGTCACTGCAACCTCCGGTGCCGGTTCTGCCAGAACTATGAGATTTCGCAGGCAGGGCTTGGGACACGATCCGAAACACCGGGTGTTTCGGTCATGTCCCGCGCCGTCACACCCGAGCGGATGCTGGCCATCATGCTCGAACTCGAACAGCAGGGCGCGCACAACGTCAACCTCGTCTCACCCATGCACTACTCAGACCAGCTGCTACCGGTTCTTGAGCGCGCCCGCGCGAAGCTGAGAATTCCTATTGTCTGGAACTCCAACGGTTACGAGAAGGCCGACACACTCGCGCGTCTCGAGGGATTGGTCCAGGTCTATCTGCCCGACCTCAAGTACCATTCAGACGAGCTCGCCCGCTCCTTCTCCTCCGCTCCTGACTACTTCCGGTTTGCCTCGGCCGCGATCACCGAGATGAAGCGGCAGGTCGGCCGGAACCGGTACGACGAGCACGGCATCATCGAGAAGGGTCTTATCATCCGACATTTGGTGCTGCCCGGCCATGCCGATGACAGCAAGCAAATACTCACGTGGATTCACGACGACCTCGGCGCGCGAACCAGTATCAGCCTAATGGCCCAGTACTACCCGGTTCATCGCGCCGCCGATCTTCCCGGCATGAACCGCCGCCTCAGCGCCAAGGAATACGAGGAAGTCCGCCGCCATTTTGAGGCACTGGGTTTCGAGGAAGGCTTCGCGCAGGAGCCATCCTCCGCCTCCCGCGACTACACGCCGGACTTCGACGGCCGAGGTATTTAGCCCGCGGGCCGCGGAAGTTTCCAGTTTCCAGTTTCCAGTTACCAGTGTCCAGTCGGCGGTTTGAATCTGCGTAATCTGCGAAATCTGCGGATGTCTTCTCCGTCTGCCTCGTTTTGACTTTCGCCTCCGGGCTTCGTATCATTGAACCATGTGCGGCGTAATCGGACTCCTCACCCGGCGCGAAGTCGGCTCTGACCTCGTTGAAGGTCTACTGGCGCTTCAGCACCGAGGCCAGGACTCAGCCGGAGTGCTGACGTCCGACGGCACGTTCCACCTGAAGAAGGGCAACGGCACAGTCGCGCACGTCTTCAACCCGAAGAACCTCGGGCGACTCACCGGCAGCGCGGGAATCGGCCAGGTTCGCTACCCGACCATCGGCCCGGGTTCGGTCGAAGACGCGCAGCCCTTCCACGTGAACCACCCGTTTGGCATCGCCATGGTGCACAACGGCAACGTCACCAACTACACCGACCTGCGCCGAGAGTTGATGTGCGAGGACTTCCGCCAGCTCACCAGTTTCTCCGACGTCGAACCGATTCTGAACGTGTTTGCCGAAGAACTGGACCACACGAACCTCAACCGCTTCAGCCCGGCCTCGGTGTTCGAGGCAGTCCGCGGCGTGTTCAACCGGGTCCGCGGCGCATATTCGGTCGTCGCGCTCATCCACGGCCGCGGCCTGCTCGCGTTTCGCGACCCGTTCGGGATCCGGCCGCTGGCATACGCACAGAGAAGTCGTGAGTTCGGCTTTGCCTCGGAAAGCGTCGTGTTCGACCGCCTCGGCTTCCGTCACTTCTCGGACGTGGCGGCCGGCGAAGCCGTATTCGTGGACTGCCGAGGCAGAGTGCGCCGCGAACAAGTAGCCCCCGGAACGCCCCGGCCCTGCATCTTCGAACATGTCTACTTCGCCCGGCCCGACTCCGTGATTGACGGCATCGGCGTCTACGAGGCCCGGCTGCGCCTCGGGGAGCGCCTCGCGGCTGAGGTCGCACGCCAGGGAGTAAAGCCCGATGTCATCGTCCCGGTTCCGGACACGGCCCGCCCTGCTGCCAGCTCGCTGGCTTCTGCGCTTGGCACTGGACTGCGCGAAGGCCTGATCAAGAACCGCTACATCGCCCGCACCTTCATCATGCACGGCCAGGACCGCCGCGCCCTCTCCGTCCGCCAGAAACTCAACCCGGTCCGTTCGCAGGTGCAGGGCAAGGACGTGATGCTCGTAGACGACTCGATAGTCCGCGGCACGACATCCAAGGAGATTGTCCAGATGGTACGCGATGCGGGCGCGCGCAAGGTCTTCCTTGCCATCACCGCCCCGCCGCTCCGGTTCCCCTGCGTGTACGGCATTGATATGATGACCCGTGGCGATTTCGTAGCCAAGAACCGAACGGTCGAGCAGATACGCAAGGTCATCAGCGCGGACGCGCTCATCTATCAGACCTACGAAGGCCTGGTCGCTGCGGTACGCGGCGACTCGGCCGTTCCGGACTTCTGCACCGCCTGCTTCAATGGTGATTACCCAACCGGCGTCACCAAACGCTATCTTGCTCAGATGGAACGCGAGCGCCAGCGCTGGCTCTAGTAGCTCCCGCGACCTCTAAATCTGATTTTGACTTTGCCTCCGCTCGCCGGTAGTATACAACTATGTGTGGCATAATCGGCTTGATGACCCGACACGACGTCGGGACCGACCTTGTAGAAGGTCTGCTCGCGCTCCAACACCGGGGACAGGACTCGGCCGGGGTCCTCACGTCCGACGTCACGTTCCATCTGAAAAAGGGCAATGGCACAGTCGGGAGTGTCTTCAACAAGAAAAACCTCTCGCGCCTGACCGGCTCGACCGGCATCGGCCACGTGCTTTACCCAACCGTCGGTCCCGGCTCGGCCGAGGACGCCCAGCCGTTCTACGTCACCCACCCGTTCGGCATCGCCATGGCCCACAACGGCAACGTCACCAACTACCACGACCTGCGCCGCGAGCTGATGTGCAAGGACTTCCGCCAGTTGACCAGCTTCTCCGATGTCGAATCGATACTGAACGTGTTTGCCGAAGAACTGGACCACACGAACCTCAACCGCTTCAGCCCGGCCTCGGTGTTCAGGGCAGTCCGGGGCGTGTTTGACCGGGTCCACGGCGCCTACTCGGTCGTCGGGCTTATCCACGGCCACGGCCTGCTCGCGTTCCGCGACCCGTTCGGCGTCCGGCCGCTCGCCTTCGCGCAGAAGAGCCGCGAGTTCGCGTTCGCCTCAGAGAGCGTTGCCTTTGACCGCCTCGGGTTCCGCGAGTTCACGGATGTGAAACCCGGTGAAGCGATATTCGTGGACTTCAAAGGCAAGGTGCATCGCAACCAGCTCGAACCCGGCACGCCCCGTCCCTGCATCTTCGAGTTCATCTACATCGCCCGGCCCGACTCCGTGATCGACGGCATCGGGGTCTACGAGGCCCGGCTGCGCCTTGGGGAGCGCCTTGCGGCTGAGGTCTCGCGTCAGGGAGTGAAGCCCAACGTCATCGTGCCGGTTCCGGACACGGCCCGCCCCGCCGCGAGTTCGCTGGCCTCGGCGCTCGGTATCCAACTGCGCGAAGGGCTGATAAAGAACCGCTACATCGCCCGCACCTTCATCATGCACGGCCAGGAGCGGCGCATCCTCTCAGTCCGCCAGAAGCTCAACCCGGTCCGTTCGCAGGTACAGGGCAAGGACGTGATGCTGGTCGACGACTCGATAGTCCGCGGCACGACCTCGCGCGAAATCGTCCAGATGGTACGCGATGCGGGCGCGCGCAGGGTCTTTCTCGCCATCACCGCCCCGCCGCTCCGGTTCCCGTGCGTATACGGCATCGACATGATGACGCGCGGCGAATTCGCGGCCAAGAACCGGACGCCCGAGCAGGTCCGCAAGTTCGTCGGCGCCGACGCGCTCGTTTACCAGACTTACGACGGAGTTGTGGCTGCGGTGCGCGGCGATTCGACAGTGCCGGGATTCTGCACGGCCTGCTTCAACGGTGATTACCCAACCGGCGTTACCAAACGCTATCTTGCTCAGATGGAACGCGAGCGCCAGCGCTGGACCATGTAGCCGTCGCCCCGCCTGCGTTTGTTGACCCTCACGTGATATTCAATAGACTGACCTTTGCAGTCAGAACCGGGGACAATCTGCGGCAGGACCGTCCCCTTCTTGTGAAACGCAGATGAGACCCAGCTATTCTTTCCCGATGCCGGACTCCGGCATCGACGAGGAGGCCCCTTGATACTTACCTGCTTTGTGGCGCTGCTTCTTGGCAGCATCTCCCCGCCCGGCAACGTCACCGCCCGCGACGTGCCGAACGACGGCGGCGGGAAGATTGCCGTCACGTGGACGCGCTCACCCGACACAACCATCGTCAGCTATCGCGTACTGCGCCAGACCCAGGGCGCAGCCGAATGGGAGACCCTCGGGTTCGTAGGGCGGCTGGCCACGCAGTTCACCGATGACGGAGCGAAGACAGGCGCATCGTATCAGTACAGAGTCATCGCCGCATCGCTAGCCGAGACCGCCGAGTCCGAATCCTCGGCCTTTGCCACGGCCTCTCCGCAGTGGTTCGACACCGAGACCCTGCCGGCCCTGGTCGGAACCGCCGTCCTGATATTCCTGTTCGTCTACTACATCAACCGGGCCAAGAAGGACCCGAACCTGTTCATCCGCCGCATCTCCGGGCTGGACGCAGTCGAGGAAGCCCTGGGCCGCGCCACCGAGATGGGCCGCCCCACACTCTACATCCCGGGCATCTCAACGATCTCCGACGTGGCAACCATCGCATCACTCAACATCCTCGGCGAGGTCGCCAAGAAGACGGCGAAGTTCGGCACGCCGCTCATCGTTCCCACTGCCGACGCGATCGTCTATACCGTGGCACGGGAAATCGTGAAGGAATCCTACACGACCGCGGGCCGGCCCGACGCGTTCAACAAGGACATCGTCTTCTTTGTCACCGACCAGCAGTTCGCGTACGCTGCCGCGGTTGACGGCATCATGAGCCGCGAGAAGCCAGCCACCAACTTCCTCATCGGAATGTTCTATGCCGAGTCCTTGATTTTGGCGGAGACCGGCGCCGCGACCGGCGCGGTCCAGATAGCAGGCACCGACGCCATTTCCCAGTTGCCGTTCTTCATCACCGCCTGCGACTACACCCTCATGGGAGAAGAACTCTACGCGGCGTCCGCCTACCTGTCGCGCGAACCCCTGCTCCTTGGGGCAATCAAGGCACAGGACTACTCCAAGGCAATCATCGTTGGCCTGATCCTGCTCGGCACGCTGCTCGCGCTGCTGGCCAACATATCTGTCGACCGATTCCTATAGCGAGGAGGAACGATGCAACGACGAATCCCCCTGATTCTTGTGCTCCTGACCGGCCTCTTTGGCGCGTTTGCTTTCTTTGTCCCTCACGGCGCAGTCCGAGCCGTGGACGAGGTCATGCGCAACGATGTCCAGCGCATTCTCGCCGCATTCAGCCTGGTGCTGGGCGTCGGCTCGATTGTCCAGCATCACCTGATGAAGATACAGCGCAAGTCGACTTTCTGGCAGTACAGTTGGATAACCCTCGTCGCGCTGCTCCTGACTGCCGTCATCGGCGTGTTCGGCGGCATTGACCCGAACCGGCCCGGCATCCTGCCGACCCACATCGGCGGCTTCTCGTTCCATATCCAGACCATCTTCTCGAACATGATGGTCCCGCTCGCGGCCACGATGTTCTCGATGCTCGCATTCTTCATGGCTTCGGCCGCGTACCGCGCCTTCCGAGCCCGCACCTTTGAGGCAACGCTGCTGCTGGTCGCCGCGTTCATCCTGATGCTCGGCGCTGTGCCGCTGGGGCGGTTGATTCACCGGGAGCTGCCCGCATTCGCCGAGTGGATTCTGGCGGTCCCGAACGTGGCCTCAAAGCGCGGCATCCTCTTCGGCGTCGCGCTTGGCAGTCTTGCCACGTCACTGAAGATAATCATCGGCGTTGAGCGCGGCTGGCTGGGCGGCGGGGGTGGCAAGTGAGTTTCTGGACAAAGCTCCTGGCGATTGACCGACGCTGGATCTATCTCGTCGTCTGGATCGTAGTGATGGTCCCGCTGCTGTTGCCCTTCAAAATCAAGCCCAAGCCGACGTCGCCGGTCGAGAAGCTCTTCAGCTACATCGACACGATGCCGGCTGAGAAGGCGCTCGTGATTTCCGTCGACTTCACGCCCGACACCCGCGCCGAGCTTCAGCCGATGGTCGTGGCCCTGCTGCGGCACGCTTTCGCGACGAAGCGGCCCGCCGGCGTGCTCGCCATGCAGGTCTACGGCCTCGGCCTCGGTGAAGAAGCCTTGCGCCAGGTTGCGGCCGAGTTCAACGCGCACGCGACGACTCACGAGGACTCGGTCATCAACGGCGAGGACTACGTATACTGGGGCTGGACCACGCCTGCCCTGACCGTTATGCTCGGCATGGGCGAGCGTATCACCAACGTGTTCCCGGTTGACTACTACGGCTCCGGGACCGAGAGCCTGCCGATAATGCGTGGCATCCGCAACTACGACGACGTCGGAGTCCTCGTGTCGGTGGCGGCCTCAGCCATGCCCCTCTCGTGGATCGTCTATGCCCAGACTCAGTTTGGCGTCCACCTCAGTTGCGGCATCACCGCGGTCTCGGCTGCGGACTACTACCCATACGTCAACTCCGGTCAGTTCGTCGGCATGCTCGCCGGCATGAAGGGCGCGGCCGAATACGAACAATTGGTGATGGAACGGATGACGAAGGGCAAGATGGACTGGGGCCTGCGCAATCGCGGCACCGAGTCGATGTCATCACAGACCTCTGCCCACCTCGCCATTATGGCGTTCATCATCATCGGCAACATCGCGTTCTTCTCCAGCCGCAGGAGGAAGTCATGAACATCGCCACCGACCCCTGGGTCTGGATTGCGGCAATCCTGACACTCGCCATCTTCTCGTTCCTGTACCGCGAAAACCCGTTCTACCGTGCCGCCGAGCACCTCTATGTCGGCATTGCCAACGGCTATGCCATCACGTTTTACTGGCATCGCGTGCTCGTGCCGACCCTGTTCGACCCGGTCGCGCACAATCCGAGCATTGTGACCAAAGTGTGGCTCATCGCCATTGCCATCGTCGGCGCGCTCTTCTTCACCCGGTTCATCCCTAGGATATCGTGGCTGGTGCGCATCCCCATTGCCATCCTGCTCGGCTACGCCTGTGGAACGAGCATCCCGCGCGCGGTTGACGCGGAACTCATCAAACAGTTACAGGCGACCATCATCACCCGCGCGCATTTCGCGCACTGGGACACCGCGCTCTGGGCGATAATCATCCTCGTCGGCGTGATTGCGACCATCAGCTACTTCTTCTTCTCGGCCCCACGCAAGGGCGTGCTCAAACCTCTGAGCTACACCGGAATCATCTTCATCATGGTCGGGTTCGGCGCGTCCTTCGGCTACACGGTCATGGCCCGCATCTCGCTCTTCATCGGCCGGCTGCAGTTCCTGCTGGGCGACTGGCTGGGGATCATCAAATGAGTCTGCAGTTGGCAGTTTGCAGTAGCGGAGGCGCTCGCAACGGTCGGACAGAAACCTCGCCAGGATCTTGAGGCGAGGACCGCCAAGTTCGGGATAGATGTCATCAAGTTCGCGCACCAAGTGCGCGAGAACCCCGTGACGAAACCGCTGGTAAGTCAGCTCGTCAGGGCAGCTACCAGTGTTGGAGCCAACTACTGCGAGGCGGATGAGGCTGAATCAAAGAAGGATTTCCGACATAAGATCGGAATTTGCGTCAAAGAGGCGCGCGAAACCAAGCATTGGCTACAGATGATGGTTGCGGCGGCACCTGAACACCGGACTGCGGCGGCAGTATTGTGGCATGAGGCCAAAGAACTAACGCTGGTGTTCGGCGCTATAGCACGTTCGTGCGACAAGCCACGCTAGGCACTGCGAACTGGTCACTGGTTACTGACTGCAAACTGCAACCTGCAGACTGCAAACTCGCGCATCCTAGTCGCGTAAGTACACCTGCCACACGTACGCTCCCGCGCCGACCGCGACGGCCACCCCTGCGAGCGCGACGGCCAGGCCCGCGATCCCAGCTTGCTGGAGAGACACCGCCGGCACCGACAAGTGACTCAGGCCGGAGCGGCCGAAAATCGTCTCTAGACCGCGCTCGACCGGCCCGCGCGCCAGCCACGCAAGTCCGGCCAGGACCGGCGCCAGCGTCAGCGACCACCACGGACTCGGGGCAAACTCCCGCTGCCTTGGCAAATTGCTGAGCACGTGCGCACTGAACTCCGGTGACGGCTCCAGCACCGGCTGATGATCGAGCGTAGAGACAACCGCCGTCATTAAAGCCAGCTCGCGCTGGCACTCCGCGCACTCCACAAGGTGGGCGTCGAACAACCGCCGGTCTTCCGGGCTGAGCTCGCGCGTCACATAATCCTGTACCGACCGTCTGGCTTCGTCGCAGTTCATTGCCACATCACCTCTTTCAAGTCGTCCCAGCCGACGCGCTCAAGCAACCGCGCCTTGAGCAGGGCCCGGCCTCGATGTATCTGAGCCTTCACCGTGCCCATCGGCTTGTGAGCGAGCCGGGCAATCTCGTCGTACGACAGGCCGTTGAAGTGAAAAAGCGTCAGCGCGGCCCGGTAGTCATCGGGCAGCCGGCTGACCTCGTCGTGGATCACGGCTTGGATATCACGGTTCCTGAACTCCTGCGCCGGCCCTTCGACTCCGAGGCCCATCGCCTCGTCGAGTTCGACTTCCGGCCGCTTCTTCCGCAGCTCGCTGATGCAGGTATTGTAGCATATCCGGTACAGCCACGACGAAAACTTGGACTCGCCCTTGAACCCGGGCAACGCCGCCCAGGCCTTGATAAAGCTCTCCTGCGCCGCGTCTTCAGCGCGGCCGCGGTCTTTCATCAGCCGGTAAGCCATTGAGTATAGCATTCCTTTATAGCGTTCCACGAGCACCCCAAACGCCTGCTCGTCGCCCCGGGCGGAGCGACTGACCAAGGCTTCTTCAGATGCGCTCTCCACGTATTCGGACATAAGACGCCGGCCGGCCCCGAATGTTACATCGGACGCAACAAAGACGCAAGCGCCGGCGTCGTATAGGTTGAAATGCAGCAAGCGAAACGTAAAGAGGTACTCATGAAACCAACCCTTCTATTCGCAGTGTCTGGACTGCTGTTGCTCGGGGCGCTGGCCGCGCTGGGCATCAACGGGAGCGCCGGGAGCCCGCGCGCGACCGGCCTGATGCCGGACCTGAAAACCGAGACAGGAATCTACCACAAAGGCACAAAGACACAAAGCCGGATTCGGCCGGAAGTGCCGGTCTATGCTTGGCGTTCTTGGCGTCTTGGCGGTTCAATTCCGATTCTCTGGCCGGAGGTCGTGTCTACGGCCGACCGCCCGCGCCTGGTCATGGACGAAATCATAGTCCGCGCGCCGCACGCGAACCGCCTTGCCGATGCGGCTGCGCCAGTGTCCGTAATCAACTAGTGAGAGGAGCGTAACGTGGACCCATCGTCTTTCTTCAGCTCAATCACCGGGATAGTAGTCGTCGCCATCGTCTTCGCGGTGCCCATAATCTCGGTCATCGCCGCAATGGCAATCATCATGGCGGTCGTCGGCCGGCGCCACAAGGAACGGATGAAGATGATAGAACAAGGCATGATGCCGCCCCCGCCCCGGAAACAGAAAGGCAACTACTACGGCCTGATGATTACTGGTGCGATATTCTTCGCCTTCGGCCTCGCCCTGTTTGTCGCAGAGCTCGCAGGGGGTGGCAAAGTCGACGAAGGTGGACTCATCTTCGGATTCATCGGCCTCGCCATGCTTGCCTGCTTCGCCATCATCCGCGTGGCTCGCAAGAACGAACCGCCCGACAAGACCGACTCCGGCAGGCCGGAACCGCCGCCTTTGCCTCCGCAGCCTTAGAACACGGGCTGCTTGAACACCCGGGGCGGCCCCTGCCGCCCCGACGTTTGATCGCGGGAACCCGCAGCGGCCGGCTCTCGTCAGCAGTCACGGCAGCAGACGTTCTTCGGCGCCTATGATGCAGAGGGCGGGCTTTGGCCCGCCCTTGCTCGAATCTCGCTCTGCTCCCCTACTACTCTCTTATCTACCTCGTCACCACGACCTTCCAGACTGCTCGTAGCTCGGGGCTTGCGGCTTGTGGCTCTTCACGGACAAAGTACACGCCGGGCGCGAGCTGACTCACGTCATTCGTGCCGTGCACGAGGTCAAGCACCTTGCAGCCGGAGATGTCGAGGAGAACGCTTGAGGCTCCACGTTTCACGCCTGACGCCTGAGGCAGGGACAGCACGCCGCGGACGATGGTGGCGTTCGGAGCCGGACGTGAGGCGTATGCCGTCGGCTGCTCCGCGACGCCTACCGGGGGCTCTTTCACTTTGACCACGTAGACGTCCGCACCTCCGGCACCAAAAGAAGCTGTCCACCCGGTAGCGACATAGCCTGAGTCCCGTGTTTGTGTGACGCAGAAGCCTTCCTCGGCTCGGCGACCGCCGTAGGCCCCCTGCCAGAGCAGTTCACCGGTCGAACTAGTCCTCACCAACCACAGATCATTGCTGTCAGCGGGTGCAAGTGAGCCAGTTGTGCCCGCAACGATAAACCCTCCATCGAGCGTCTGGTGTACCGAATAACCTCCATCATTGAGCTCGCCGCCGTAGAGCCTCGACCACAGGGAGTCTCCATTCTCGTCGGTTCGGATGAGCCACGCATCTCCGCCGACGCCGAAGGAACCCGTCAGCGCCACGATTGCGTAGCCGCCATCGGAAGTTCTGTCGAGGCAGTCCCAGAATCCAACCTCATACCTCGGTCCGCCGTAGGTCCTCACCCACAGCGTATTGCCCTCGGCGTCCACCTTCCACAACATGACGTCCCACCACCCTGCGCCAAAAGACTGAGTTTGTCCCACCAAGACATACCCGCCGTCCGACGCCTGTTGGACGGACCATCCCAAGTCATCGTCAGTGCCACCATAGGTCCTCGTCCATTCCGTATCGCCGTCGGCGTCGACCTTTATCAGCCAGAAGTCTCCGCGCATTGAGGTCTGATTCTCGCCGCCAGCAATGAATCCTCCGTCGCTGGTCGGCTGAACCGAATACGCCACTCCAAGTCCGTACTCCCTTGTCCAGAGAAGATCGCCATCTTCCTTTACCCTTGTCAGACAGGCTTGGGGCCCGGTGGATTCCGCCACGCACCCGGATATGATGTAGTCACCATGAGAGGTCTGTTTGACGTCGTACGCCTGGTCCAGCGACGGCCCCCCATAGGTTCTGGCCCAGGAGGTGTCACCTGCAGAGTCAAGTTTGAGCAACCAGATGTCCATGCTTCCGGCGCCGAACGACCACGTTGAACCGACGAGTATGCATCCGCCATCACTAGTTCTTCTTACAGACATGCCAGCGTCGCCGTGAGAGCCGCCGTAGGTTCGTACCCAGCATGTGAAAGTGTCAATCGGAAGCGGAGTGCACGCTCCATGAAGGGTCCTCGAATACTGCCCAGCAGCCGCCCCGCTGCTCCAGGACAACGATGCTGCGACCAGGGCTACAACGAGCAGGCGTCTCGACTGACCTTTTATGTTGTGGCTATTGACGCGGTGATGGGTCGGATTTCGGGAACACATTGTCTCGCTTCCGCCCAAGGCCGATGGCTCGGATTCGATCGCGGGATGCTCGCTCACGGCCATCACATTCCCGATTGACGATTGCCGATTTGCAGAGCACGGATGGATGAACCGGGCGGGCATCATCCTCTCAACGGACGGCATGTGCCTTCGGTGTGGGGCGGGCGTGCCGACGCAGTGAGGCGACGTACTCGAGCAGCGTCATTCCCCTGCGCCTGGCCTCTTGTGCGATGAGCTTGCGCGCAACGTGCACCTGCTGCATCGCCGGGTCATTTGGGAACTCGGCCGCGGCCAATCTCTGGATTTCCCGGACGTGCTTCTCTGCTGTTCCGCTCATGCGTTGCCTCCTAAAGCAATTCTGCGGGAGTCATTATCTCCAGCGGCCCGAGGCCCTCGGGACAAGTGCTGTTGGCCACGGTGAAGTTCTACTCCGAATCCACCCGCGAGTCAAGCACGCACGGTCATGCACCGCATGGCTGAACTGCGCTTGGGAGACCCGGCCGTGAAGCACGGCAGAGGGCACTTGCATTTCCAACTGCCGATTGGCGATTGCCGATTTGCAGAGTACGGGCATGTCAGTCTTCGGACTGCGGCTTGTCGCGAGTGACGGGCGGTTCTTCGCTCTCCCAGACGTCAGGAAGGAGCCGCGCACCGTGCACGACTGCGGCGATTTGGACTTCACTTCCTTTGACGCGGTAGACTATCCGGTAGTTCTGGAACAGCAGTTCACGGAGGTCGCGTCGGTCGTACTCGGGCACGATTCTGCCTGATTCCGGAAACAGGACCAACATCTCCGCGGCCGAGAAGACGCGTTCGGCGAACAGCTTGGCGTAGTGTTCAGAGTCCCGGCCGATGTAGTCGCAGACCTCAGCCAGGTCGGTCAGCGCGGACGGGGACCAAACTAGCTGAGCCACTTCTTGAGTCGGTCGCGAGCGACGGCCTGCGTGACGCCCTTGCCCTCGTCCAGTTCCTTCAGCCCGGCTTCGACCTTGAGCCGGAAGTAGAGCTCGGCCATGATGTCCGTGATGCCGGCGTCGTCGGGGAGCCGCTCAATCATCTGGATGACTTCATTCTTCACTTGGGGCATGTATAGCTCCTTTTGATGATTCTAGGAGTCTGTCGGAGAACCTCCGCGGCCCGCAACGAGGTGGCGATTTCATGGT
>CAZQZR010000046.1:0-19964 GCA_964597845.1 uncultured bacterium
GAGAGGCAGCCTCTCTTCTTCAAGCCAAATCAGATTCCTATGTCGGGACTAGGGTGTGTCCCGGCGCTTGACACGGCCGACAACAAGCTCTATTGTGGATCGTCCCAACGCATAAACGTCTATGACTGCCACGCGGAGTCAGTGACCGCCAGGATAGCCGTTCAGGATGACCCCGTTGCGGTCGCGTGGTCCGCCACGGCAAACAAGGTTTACGTCTCGTTCGATAACTACTGGTCAGGCGTAATGGTGATTGACTGCAGAACTGATTCGGTCCTGAAGTTCATTCCCATCTCCGGAGGGGCGCAAGAGCTGTGCATGCGCGGAACGGGCGACAAGGTGTATTTCGGCGGCGATCACTTGCTTGGCGTCATAGACGTCGCGACCGACTCGCTGGTTCACGTCATCCATCTGCCGGACTCCCCGACGTGGCTGGCTCTGAACCCGGTCATGGACCGTCTCATCATTCAGGATTGGTGGGACGGGACATTCGTATTGGACTGCGCGGGCGACACCATGGTTGACAGCTTGCCGTACAACGTCGCCCGCTTCGGGGGACTGGACGTCCGCACGAACCGGCTCTATCTCTTTCTCAGTTTCGACGCGCTCTGCACAATAGACATGGAAACCGGGCTGGTGCTGGATACGCTAATGACCGGGCACGTGAGTTCCATGGCCTTGGACACAAGTGACAACAAGGCTTACGTCCTCATGGATGAGTATCCTTACTATAATGACACCGTTTGGGTAGTTGACGCCGATTCAGGCGGGGTTTTGCGGACACTGCAGACACAAGAATATACCACGTGTCGTGCTATCTGGAACCCATTGATGAACAAGGTCTACGTTGGAGCAGACGTTCCACCGCCGGGTGTCGAGGACATACCGAGCGCCGAAGCGCGAATAGCGAATGGCGGGCCGACGATCCTGTCCCACCTGCCGCCCGGCGCGGTGGCGTTCGACGCGATGGGGCGGAGGGTGACGCGCGCGCGGGCAGGTGTCTACTTCATTGCGGTGGGCGGTGAGCGGTCAGCGGTGAGCGTCCGCAAGGTGGTAATTCAGCACTAGCGCGCGAGTTTCCAGTTCCCAGTTTGCAGTTGGCAGTAGCAGAGCCGGCCTCAGTGTACGCATCCCCACTTTGCCACTTCTACTTTCTCCTTTTCCACTTCGCGTAGTTGGTGGTTCTCACTGCCCGTTTCTTGCGCCCACGGACGCGCCGGGTATGATTAGGCAATGAGTGAAGCATGTTTTGTCTGCGGGCGAAAGGCGAACCGACAGTGCCCGGCCGGCTCGACCCTCGAACCTGACCCTGGAGTTGTGGATGAGTCGAGTCAGGTTCTGCGTCCCATCTGTTCGCAGTGCTGCGGCAAGGGCCGGCGTCGGACGATTGACTGTCCGGATTCCTGTACGCATATGCACGCCGCGGCGATGTCCGCGGTAGTGAAACTGGTTGACTTGAGTCAGGACCCGGATTTCGAGTTGCGGCACAACGAGGTGCTCCACAATCTGCGGGTGGGCGTGAGTCACATTCGGCGGAACCGGGTGCGAGACCTGAGGGACAGCGAGGCGCGGCAGGCGTTCGCGAACGTGGCCGACACGATGCGGACCCGGGCGAGCGGGTTGATATACAATTTCCGTTCGCCGGCCCCGCGCGTGCAGATGGTGTACGACGAACTGGTTACGGTGGCGAGGCTGCATGAGCGGGGCGATAAGGGGATGGTCAAGGTTGACGCCGCGACGTTGGCGCAGTGTCTCAAGTACCTGGAGCGGCAGGCGGCAGCGGCCGAAAAGGAGAAGCGCGGAGCATCGTACTTCCTGGACCTGGTGGTTCAGAGTGTAGCCAGCGTATTCGTCACGCGGGAGCCGGATGGTCTGGTGGGCAAGCTCACAGAGGACGAAGAAGGCAACGCCGTCCTGGACTTGGGACGCTTCGAGGCAACCAAGACAGGTGAGGAGCGAACCCAGTCAGGCTTTCCGGCGTCTGAATAAGCAATGCGTGGCCGGGATAGAGGCTATGGAGTAGGGGTCTGGCAGTATGGGATTCACGGAGGATAAATGAGTCATCGGATATCGCTCAAGTTGGTCGGCGCGATTCTGGCGCCGGCCGTGCTGGTTGCGTTTGTTATTGGATTGATGCTGGCAGGAGTGCTGGACCTGCGGCCAGCGGGCGCCCAGCCAAGTGTCACGCTCGCCCAAACCGGGCAGAGCCTGGCCGCGGCTGACCACAGTCCGTTCGTGCAGGTTGCTGATTCGGTCCTGCCCGCCGTTGTGAACATTTCGGCCGAGAAGACTGTGAAGATATCACAGCGGCAGCAGTCACCGCTGCAGGGGAACCCGTTCGATGAGTTCTTCCGGGACTTCACCCGCGGGCTGCCGGATATACCGCAGGAGTTGCGGCAGAATGCTCTGGGTTCAGGCGTGGTCATCAGCCCTGACGGGTACATCGTGACGAATAATCACGTAGTGGCCGGGTTCGACAAGATTGCCGTCCGTCTCTCCGACGAGACTGAGTTCAAGGGTAATGACGTAAAGGTTGTGGGCCGCGACCCGAAGAGCGACCTCGCGGTGCTCAAGGTCGAGAGCAAGAAACCGCTGGCCGCGGTTTCGCTGGCCAACCCGGATGACATCAGGGTCGGCGACTGGGCCATTGCCGTAGGGAACCCGTTCGGCCTGACCGGCACGGTCACGGTCGGCGTGGTATCGGCCAAGGGTCGGTCCGGGCTGCCGCTGCCCGAGGGTCCCAGCTACCAGGATTTCATCCAGACCGACGCATCCATCAACCCGGGCAATTCGGGCGGGGCGCTCGTGAACATCAAGGGCGAATTGATGGGTATCAACAGCGCGATCCGGACTCCGACCGGCGGCAGCGTCGGCATCGGGTTCGCGGTCCCGGTTGACATCGTGAAGTCGGTTACCGATCAGCTCATCAAGACCGGCAAGGTTGTGCGTGGGTACATGGGCATCAGGCCCCAGCCGGTCACCGATGCCATCCGGCAGGCAATGGGGCTCGAGGACAGCAAGGGCGTTCTTGTTGCCGATGTAGTGCCCGGACAGCCGGCGGAAAAGGCCGGCATCAAGTCCGGGGATGTGATTGTCGCGGTAAACGGCGAGAAGACCGAAGGCGTGGAGCAGTTCAGGAGGCAGGTCGCGGACTTCGCACCTGGCTCGAGTGTATCCATCGGGATCGTCCGCGACGGCGAGCGAATGACGAAGCGCGTGACATTGGTGACGTTCCCAGAGGACGAGCAGCAGGCGTCCACGCCTCAGGAGGAGCCGGCGACCGCCTGGCTGGGCATCACGGTGCGCAGCTTGACCGGCGGTGAGCGGACAGAAGCGAAGGTCTCGGGCGGGGTGTTGGTAGAGGATGTCGAGGCCGGGAGTGCCGCAGCCGGGGCCGGAATCGAGCGTGGGGACATTGTGCTCGAGGTCGGCAAGGTCAGGATTGGCGCAGTGAACGACTACAACCGCGCGGTGCGCCAGTTCAAGGGTAGCAGCAAGGCCGTCCTGTTCCGTATCAACCGTGCCGGGTCCGTGCTCTACATCGCGGTCGCGCCGGGCGAGTAGGACGGAAGAAAACCCACTACACAGCGGGTTCAGGGGTTCCCTGGCGAGGCCTGCGACATCAGGCACTTGCACCCGGGGGCCCCTGAACCGTTCCTCATCTCAATTCACCTGTTGACCGGGACGGCGTTTTGTGTAAGAATGGTGGCGTGCGAAAGGAGCAGTTAGCGAACATTCTGTCCTGAATGTTGCTTGATGCAGACGGCGCATCGACAGCGGCGGTTCCCGCGTCGCCCCGGCGCCTGATGACCACAACCCGAACCAAGGACTCCCGCTCCAACCGGAGCGTCATTTTCGTATGCACGGACAATGATGACAAACCCTCTGATTCTTGACGGCAGGGCTGCTGCCAGGGCCGTCCGGGTTGAACTGACCCGACGGGTGGCGGAGCTCGAGGCCGGCGGTACGAGGCCCGGCCTTCGCGTTCTATTGGTCGGCAGCGACCCGGCGTCGTGCGTTTACGTTACCAGCAAAGTGAAGGCATCGGCCGGTATCGGCATCAACGCCGGCGTTGAACGGCTGCCTGAGACCGCGAGCCTTGCCGACGTCACCGGAGTCGTCGAGTCGTGGAACCGAGACCCGACGGTCCACGGCTTCATCGTGCAACTGCCGCTGCCGCGCGGCATCGACTCGTATCAAGTGCTGAAGCTGGTCAGCCCGGGCAAGGACGTGGACGGTTTGAGTCCGGCTAGCCTTGGCGCGCTGGCGGCCGGCCGGCCCGGGTTCATGCCGGCGACCCCGTCCGGTATCATCGAACTGCTCCTGCGCAACGGCATCACCACATCGGGCAAGCGGGTTGTGATTGTCGGCCGCGGCGAGCTCGTGGGCAAGCCCCTCGCGAGCATGCTGCTGCTCCGCGGGGAGCGCGGGGACGCGACCGTAACCGTGTGCCATTCACGGACTCCGGACCTCGGTGCGGTCTGCCGTACGGCCGAGATACTGGTCGTGGCAGTGGGACGGCCCCGGCTTGTGACCGGGGAGATGGTGAGCGCCGGAGTGGTGGTTGTTGACGCCGGCACGAACAGCATCGATGGCAGGCTGGTGGGCGACGTCGATTTCGAGACCGTGGCAGCCAAAGCCTCGGCGATCACACCGGTGCCCGGCGGGGTCGGGCCGATGACCGTGGCGATGCTTCTGGCCAATACCGTCAGGGCGGCGGAGCAGGCAGCGGGGAAAGGAGAGTAGGGAGTCGTGAGCGACCTGAGATCGGTCATCGAGGCGGACCGGAGGCTGATTGATGCCGAACTGCGGAAGGCACTCAGGTTCGGCAGGGACGTGCCGGCACGGCTCGGCTTGGCCATGCGCTATGCGGTTCTGGGACCGGGAAAGCGGGTGAGGCCGATGCTCGCACTTGAGGCGTTTCGAGCCGCAGGAGGCCGGAGCTTGGCGGCTGTGCTGCCGTTCTGCTCCGGCATCGAGTTGATTCACACGTTCTCGCTCATACATGACGACCTGCCGAGTATGGACAACGACGACTTCAGACGGGGTCGGCCTAGCCTGCACCGGAAGTTCGACGAGGCGACCGCGATACTGGCGGCCGACGGGCTGTTCGCCTACGCGTTTGAGCTGTTTGCGCGGGCTCCAGGCTCGGCCGAACGCAGACTTCGTGCCATCCATGCGATATGCCGCGCGGTCGGGCCTGCGGGCATGACCGGCGGGCAGATGATGGACATAGCAGGGAAGTCCAAAGTACAAAGTACAAAGTACAAAGTCCCGGAGATACAGCGGAAGAAGACGGCGGAGTTCATCGGGGCGGCAGTGGTAGGAGGTGCGATATTGGGCGGCGCGCCGGCGACGGCGCAGCAGAAGCTCCGGCAGGCAGGGTTGACCCTCGGCATGCTGTTCCAGATGACAGACGACTTGCTGGATTCCGAGCAGGCCAGCGAGGCAGGTCGGCACACCATGGTGTCAATCTGCGGCCGGGCTCGGGCCGCGACCCGGGCTGATTCCGAAGCACGGAAGGCGGAACGTCTGTTCCTGGCAGTGGGTGCGAAGTATCGGCTACTGGCCGCGTTCCCCAGCCTCGTGCTGCATCGCAAGTCCTAGTCATGGCTTTGCTGGACACTGTCCGATCGCCGGCCGACATCCGGCGCATGTCGCTGGTCCAGCTCAGGGAACTGGCCGCTGAGATCAGAGAACTGATTATCCAGACCACGGCGAGGAACGGCGGCCATACTGCGTCGAGCCTCGGTGTTGTCGAACTGACGCTGGCGCTGCACTACGCGTTCGATACGCCGAACGACCAGATCGTGTGGGACGTCGGGCATCAATGTTACGCGCACAAGATCATTACCGGCCGCCGGGACCGGTTCGGCACGTTGCGGCAGAGGGGCGGTATTTCCGGGTTCCCCAAGACGTCCGAAAGCGAATATGACACGTTCGACACCGGTCACTCCGGCGATTCGATAGCGGTCGCGCTCGGGACGGCGGTTGGCGACCGTCTGAAGGGGTCGAGCCGGCGTTCGGTCGCGGTCATCGGCGACGGGTCGGTCGTGGCGGGTATGGCTTTTGAAGCGCTGAACAACGCCGGTTGCCTTAAACAGGACCTCGTCGTGGTTCTGAATGACAACGAGATGTCCATCGCCCGCAGCACCGGGGCGATGGCCGGCTACCTGAACCGGATGATAACGGGCAAGATGTACAACCGGCTGCGCGGCGACGTGTGGAATCTGCTTGGGCACCTGCCTGAGGACCTGGGCGGTAAGTCGCGCAGCGCGGCGCGCAAACTCGAAGAAGGGCTGAAGAACCTGGTTGTGCCCAGCATTCTGTTCGAGGAGCTCGGGTTCCGCTACATCGGGCCGGTGGACGGCCACAACCTGGCCGAGCTGATTGATACGTTCAAGCGCGTGCGGCAACTCCATGGGCCGGTTCTTGTCCACGTGGTGACACGCAAGGGCAAGGGATACGGGCCGGCGGCGGAGCACCCGGAGCGGTTCCACGGCACCGGGCCATTCAATGCCGATACCGGCGCGCCGCTGGCGTCGGCCGGGCCGACGTTCACGGGCGCATTCGGCGCGAAGATGGTCGAACTGGCCGGCAAAGACGAGCGGGTCATCGCCGTGACCGCCGGGATGTGCCTCGGGACCGGGCTCTCGCCGTTCCGCGAGAAGTTCCCGAACCGCCTGTTCGACGTGGGCATTTGCGAGCAGCACGCGGTGACCTTTGGAGCCGGGCTGGCACTGGCCGGAGCGCGGCCGGTTGTCGCCATCTACTCGACATTTCTTGCGCGCGGGCTGGACCAGGTCATCCAGGATGTGTGCCTGCAGAAGCTGCCGGTCGTGCTTGCGGTTGACCGTGGTGGCCTCGTGGGGGAGGATGGACCGACCCATCACGGAGTGTTTGACCTGACGTACCTTGGCATGGTGCCCGGTCTGGTAGTCATGGCTCCGATGGACGAGGCCGAGCTGGCGGCGATGCTTGAATTCGCGGTCAGGTACGAGGATGGGCCGACAGCGATAAGATACCCACGCGGCGGTTCGGGCCTGCAGCCGCGGCCGGGTGCAGCGCCGGTCAGTATGGGCAAAGCGGAGGTGCTGCGTGAAGGCGATGCGGGGTGCGTACTCGCCGTCGGGTACATGGCGTGCGTTGCAGACCGCGCGGCCGACATCCTGAAAGACAGGGGCGTAAACGTGACGCTTGTTAACGTCAGGTTCGTCAAGCCGATGGACCGGACGTTGATTCTGTCGCTCGCGGACCGGCATCGCACCATCGTCACGATAGAGGAGAACGTGCTTGCCGGCGGGTTCGGCGCGGCGGTGCACGGGCTCGTCGAACAGGCGGGCAGGACGACCCGTGTGACCTCGATCGGACTCGAGGACCGGTTCTATGAGCAGGGGCCGCGTAGCTGGCTCCTTGACATGGCCGGTCTTTCTCCGCAGAAACTGGCCGACAGACTGCAGAAGCTGTTCGGGACAAAGGGGAAAGGGGAAAGTGGGAATGGCGAGTGACCGGACTTCGCCGTTCTTCCCCTCCGCTATCCACTTCGTCCTGTTGCTTACGTTCGCGTTCGGGCTTGCTTCGGCTTACTCGCTCTACGATCCGCCGCGGCTCGTGCCCCGGGTTGACTACTCGCTGGGTCTTGTCTTCCTGGAGCGATGGCGCGGTGACTACTTCATCGGGGTTGAGCAAGTGCTGCCGATCAGCGAGTACCTCGACTACCAGCTTGCCCAGTCGGTCAGAGATGCCTGGCAGGCTGAGGCGAAGCGCGACCGGGAGCGCCAGGAACTGGCCGCCGACGCATCGGGTCTAATTCCCGATATCGAACTGCCCAAGCTGCCGATTTTCGGCGAGGGCAGCAAGATCGACATATCCGGCAAGGACCGGATTACACTGGGCGGGCGTCAGACTTTCGTGCGCGGCGTCCCTCTCACCCCGGGAAGCAGTGGTCTGTTTCCGGAACTGAAGATGGAACAGCAACTTTCCGTGATTCTCAATGGCACCATCGGGCAGCGCACCAAGGTCAACATCGACCACGATTCCGAGCGGCAGGAAGACCAGAACAAAGTAATGCTCGCCTACACGGGCACCGAGGACGATATCATCCAGTCGGTTGAGCTCGGTGACACCAGGCTGACAATTCCGAGCACGGCTTACACCGGCGATCTGCCGGCTCGCCACGGCCTGTTCGGAGCGACGGCCAAGGGTAAGGTCGGCGGGGTAGACGTGTACGCGATAGCGTCGCGCGAAGAGTCGCAGAGCCAGACCCAGAGTTTTACGGGCAAGCGCCGGGTCAGCGTGGACACGATTTACGAATACAAGTATCTGACGCGGCAGTTCTACCACATCGACGCGACTGGGACGATCAGCAACCTGCGGGTGTACGTTGATGACCGCAACCCCGGCAACAACCAGTCCGGCTACGACGCGATTGCGACCGTACACCCGGACACGCCAGAGTGGGTCCCGGACACGACGCGGGGGAGCCACGACTGGACCTACGACCGCGCGCCTGGATACTTCGACCTAAAGTCTTTGGGCAAGGATTACTTCCTGCAGCCGGGCAACATCATCGAGTTCACCAACGCTTTGAACCAGTGGGACGTGGTAGGTCTGGAAATCCTCACTACCCACGATACTGTTTGGAATCAGACCTGGCATGATTCGCTCGTGCTTATGCTTCTCAAACCCGAGAACCCGGACTCGCTGTCGCTGACGTGGAACTATGAGCGGCGCAACGTATATTCACTGCGCGACGGGGACGTGACGCTCTCTTCGTTGCGGCTGTTCCGGTACCAGCCGGACCAGGCGCAGGACGTGGAAGTCGAGTCTGACGGCGCGAATAAAGGCCGGAAGTTTGTCGAACTGCTGGGACTGGACCCTAACGCCGACGGGCGGATTGAGTACCCGGAGTTTGAGAGCAAGACCGGCCTCATCCGATTTCCGGGGTCCACTCCGTTCGACACCAGCGCTCTATCGGTGCGGGAGCGGCTCATCTATCGACGCGACCCGGACAATTTGCGGCCCGGCGAGGGTTTCAAGTACTACATGGTTGCCGAGTATTCCAGCGCGGCTGAGTCTTACTACCTGGGACAGCCGGACATCACCGAAGGCACCGAGAAGGTCGTTGTCAACGGCGAGCGGTGGTCGAAGGACGCCGGCCACTACACCATTGACTACAAGTCCGGCGTCCTGGCGTTCGTCCGGGCGCTTCCGCCTGATGCCGATATACAGGTGACCTACGAGTACAGCCCGCTCTTTTCTATCGCCCAGAAGTCATTGGTCGGGGGTCGGGCCGAGTGGGCGGCGTCTCAGCAAGGGAAACTCGGCACCAGCATCTTCTTCCGAGACGAAGGAACCCAGGATGAGAAGCCGGCGCTCGGTTCGGAACCGTTCCGCCGGGTGATTGCCGAGACTGACGCCTCCTACACGGTCAATTCGGACGCCGTCAGCGCCTTCCTTGACCGGTTGCCGCTGCTCCGCGCCCAGGCGGTGTCGTCCTTCGGTGCCTCGGCGGAAGGCGCGGTTTCGTTGCCCGACCCCAATACGCGCGGCGTCGCGTATCTGGACGACTTCGAGGGTACGACTATCAACCGAGACTTGTCAATCACGTCGGTGCTCTGGTCCTGGGCGTCGGTGCCGGTGGGCAAGGACACCGGGCACTTCGCACATAAGCGGCTCTTCTGGGTCAACCCGGCGGTGAAGGTGCGCAACGACAGCGTGTTCGGTCCGTCAGTCGGCGACGAGGCTACTGATACGCACGACGTCCTCCGGGTGGAGTTCACACCGGATTCGGGTGACCATGAGTCTTGGGCCGGCATGATGACCTCGGCCGCGCAATCGGGCATGAGCATGAACTTGAACGACATCGACAACCTGCAGATGGTTCTGAAGACCCGGCGCGGCACCGGCACGATTCACGTCACGGTCGGCATGTCGATTAACGAGGATGCGCCCCGGCGGAATCGGGCCGGCGCCATCGTCGGGCTGGACGGTCGGAACAACACCGAAGACCGGAATGCCAACGGCGTGCTGGACGTTGAAGAAGACACGGGGCTGGATACCGTCTTCGGGGCCGATTCTCTGTGGGAGCCTGGCTCGGCCGACGACGGCAACGATGACTACGATCCGGAGAAGAACCCGATGGGTACTGAGAATAACAAGCACACTGGGGGTGATGCGGAGGACCTGGACCGGAGCGGGTTCTCCCGGGACAACCACTACTTTGAGTGCGACATTCCGCTGGGCGATACGCGCTACTTCACCGACCTGGTCAACGGCTGGAAGCTGTGCCGGGTTTCGTTGCACGACAGCACCAGCTTCAAGACGGTCGGCCAGCCCAAGTGGGAGGACATCCGGCTGGTTCGGGTCTGGATGGATGGCTTCGACGAACCGGACACGATTGACTTCTACTCGGTCGAGTTCATCGGCAGCCGCTGGACTAATCCGCTGCTGGCATCGCTGAAGGACACGACCCGCATGCCGGGCCACGTGCCCGCCGACACAACCGAGAAAGTCTGGGCGACTCAGGTCTCGCGCAAAACCGACACCAGCTACACGTCGCCGTTCCAACTCAAGCGTGACGTCCAGGGAAAGACCGAAGAGGAGGCGGCGCTACTCCTTGGATATCAGAACCTGCACGGCTACCGGCGCGCGACCGTCAACAAGACTATGGCGGACCAGGAGGACTACCGGGAGTACCGCGACTTGCGGATGTATGCACACGACGACGGCAATGGCCTGGCGTTCCTGCTGAGGCTCGGGTCGGACTCAGTGAATTACTATGAATACCGCGCCCCGGTGACTGCCGGTGCGCTGGTGCCGGGACGCGACGGCAAGTGGTACGAATTTGTCATCCCCCTGGATTCATTCCCGATACTGAAGGAGCGGCGGGACGAGGCCGACGTGCCGGCGACCGTCCTTTGGTCGAGCGGACCGCGCCGCGTGTTGGGAACGCCATCGCTGGCTGACATCCGCTACACCGCGTTGGGACTCGAGAACCCTGGGAGCGCGCGAATCTCCGGTGGGCTCTGGTTCGACGACATGCGGCTGACCGCTCCGCACAAGGAGCCGGGCTACGGATTCCAGGCCCGCTCCAACGTCGCGCTCTCGGACTTCGTTACCATGGGTGTGAATTTCGGCTATTCCGACCCTAACTTCCGCCGGTTCAGCGAGGGCCGTGGTGTGAAGGCCGGCGGGTTCGGAACCAACCTCGGAGCCAGTGTCCGCGCCAACCTTGACCGGTTGCTCCCCTACAGTTGGGGCTTGAGCGTGCCGCTGAGCTACTCGATTTCGGAACAGCGGAGTGTGCCCAAGTTTTCGCCCCTGTATCCGGACCTGCTGTTGCCCGCGACGCAGGCGTCGTCACCGGAATACGTTGCGACCGGCCGAAGCGAGGAGATTGCCCTGGACAACGTCCGCAAGCAGAAGTCGGGTAACCGCTGGCTTAACTATACGCTCGAGGGCATGGGACTTTCGTGGCGTCAGCGCCGGGGGCAGAACCGGGCGTCGCTCAACCGGGATTCGTCCTGGGCCAATACGTTCCAGTGGGCCTACGCGGTTGCTCCGGACCTTAAGGTCAAGTACGGGGATGATAATGAGCTTGCACTGTTTCCTCAGGACGTGCGGTTCGGGGTCACGGACGCCCGGCAGCGGGCCCTGCGTGGTTCGCGCATCAGCCCGGACAGTGCTTTTCGGACCGATACGCTGCAGGGCCACGGCCTGTCGACGGACTTCGGTCTGGATTACTCTCCGGTCGAGGACCTGACATTTGCGTACAGCGTCCAGACCGAGCGAGACCTGATGGTTCCGTTGCCCGACAGCCTGTGGTTTCTCAAGGTCGGCAGTGAGGCGGGTCGGGAGCACAGTTTCGACGCCGGTTACGGCCTTGAGATCGCCGACGCGATAACGCCCGGAGTGGACTTCAGCGGCGACTACTCCGACGACCGTACCAAGTCCGGCTTGAGCTATGACACACTCCGGAACATGAGCAACTCCGGCGACCTTGAATTCACCCTGGGCACCGACCTGCCGGAACTGCTGGGCCTGTTTCAGTCTCAGAGTCCAACGCCCAACGTCCAGAGTTCGAAGTCCGGAGGCGACACGCTTGGCCGACGTGCCGAGAACACCAAGCCCGGGCTCAAGGGCGACACGCTCAGCCAGGACTCGCTGGCCAGCGGCGACTCCGTGCTTCGTCCATCTCGTTCAGTCCCCCCGTTTCGTCCGCTCTCTGCCCTCGCCTCCCTCGGGTCCTACCTCGAACCGCTCGACTTCAGCTATACCATATCACGAACCAGCGACCTGGTCTCAGTCTGGAACACTTCCCCGTGGTACTACCGGCTCGGGTTTACCGATATCTTTCCCTTCGACAGCATCGATCACGAGCTGCCCAACGTCACTCGCGAGCGGAGCAATGCGCTCCGGGCCTCCTCCGGAGGGCACGTGCGCGAACTCAGCGCGCGGATTGCCTGCGAATGGTCTCAGGGCCATAATCTCGGCAGCATGTTGAGCAGCACGGCTCTCGACAAGAGCGTCACCTGGCCGGACCTGCAGTTGACTCAGGGCAAGGTCCACAATCTGTTCAAGAAGTGGGCGACCGACTCCAAGCTCACGGCAAGCTACAAACGCCGCCACGACCTCAGCGGAGACTTCGTCGGCTACTACGAACTGGGGGCCGGCGACAGCGTCGCGCGCGAATCGCTCGGCATGATTGGCCGGAGCGAGGCCTATACCAACGAGTTCAACCCGCTGGTTTCGTGGACCACAACATGGAAGAGGCGCATCACCACGTCCCTGTCCACCAACTACACGTTCGGGACCATGACCAATTTCCTCAGCGACTCGGGAACCAAGCGCAGCGTTACCCACTCCAGCGGTCGCGGCGTCAATCTCTCGCTCTCATATGCCTTCTCCGCCCCGCAAGGTCTGCGACTTCCTTTCCTCCGGAAGCTGAGATTTGCCTCGGACTTGAGCCTGACATGGTCCCTGCGCATGGCCCAGACGCATCGGTGGCTGCAGCTCTGGGCCGGTGGCGTTCCCGCCGACGCCACCAGCAATCTGCAGCTCGACAACTCGTTCGGCACAACGCTGGCTGCGTCCTATCGGTTCTCGCGCAGCATCGAGGCGGGACTCAACGCCGAGTACAGCCAGAGTAAGGGCCTTTCGCCGACCACGACCGAGACGATGGGCCTTGACTTCTGGATTCTGTTCAAGTTCTAGTGAACCGGCGCGAGCGGGCCGTCGTCCTGTTGGTCGTGGTGACTTTTCTTGCCGGCACCGGCATACTGCAGTACAAGAGGATGCGACTTGCGCGTCAGGCGGCCCGCAATCCCATCGCCGTGGTCCAGGATTCGGAACCGGGGCAGTCGCAGGACTCGGTGGCCATTCTGCAACCAGTGAACCTTAACCAGGCCACACAGCGCCAACTCGACATGCTACCTGGAATCGGGCCGGTGCTTGCGGGCCGGATCATCGAGTACCGGCAGCGCCAAGGAGGATTCCACCGCATCAGCGAATTGCGGGCGGTTTCCGGGATCGGGTCGAAACGGTACGCGAGTCTTAAGGACCTGGTTGTGATCGGATCATCCGACACCGGGGCCGCACCGGACTCGGGCCGATAGCAGGCGCGACCGGGCCGTTACTTCGGCGGCTTGAGCGTCGTCAGGAGGCTGTAACTGAATAGCCGCGCGTTCAGATTCAGGCCGGCTTCGCGGCTGCGCGATAGCAGGAACTTGATCGCCCGGCGCAGGTAATCTACTCCGCGTCCGGCGTTCCGTTCGACAACGCCGGGGTTGCGACGGGCGTACGGAGAGTCCCCGCCCAATTTGAGACGCAGCGCCTCCCGATACAGGAACAACAGGGTGCCGACCATGACCGCGGGCGAAGCATCCCTTGCTGCTTCCATGGTTGCCAGGACAGCTTGTTCGTTCGAGCCGAGTTGGCCCGCGAAATACCGGACCACCGGCTCGACGAGAAACTCCTCGCGGTTCTCGAGAAACCGCAGCGCCGCGCCGACTGAACCCTCAGATACGGACGCGGCAAGCTCGGCGTCAGCAGGCGAAGTGCCCGCGTTCTCCTGCAGCCACTCGCGCATCGTGTCCCGGGCGACCGCCGAGAACCGGACTACCTGGCAGCGCGAACGGATGGTGGCCGGCAGCGAGCCCGGACTTGCCGACGTGAGAATGAAGGTGCTCTCGACCTGCGGCTCCTCGAGCGTCTTGAGTAGTGCATTCGCTGCCTCGGCGTTCATCTGGTGTGCATGGAGCAGCACAAAGAAGCGGCGTCGGGCCTGCAGTGGGGGCTTCGCCATCTCCGTGCGGAGCCAGCGCACCGCATCGATCGGTATCTTCAGCTTCTGGTCCGTCACCAACTGCGCTTGACCGAGGGCGAACTCCGGGTACCGCGCCAGCAGTGCGGCGGCAATGTCGTCGGTCTCCGGGTCCTTCTTCGGCAGTCGAATCGGGAAGAGCAGTCTCAGGTCAGGGTGGTTCAGTTGGGCAACTGCTCGGCAACTTCGGCAGACCCCGCAAGGCACGCCCGCAACTCGCAACTCGCAACTCGCAACTCGCAACTCGCAATTGGCCGCCTGCGCCAGCATCAGTGCCGTGGTCCGTTTGCCCATGCCTGAGGGTCCGGCAAACAGCAGCGGCGGGAACGTGCCGTTGGCGAGCCACGTCTCCAAGAACTGAACCGTTTTCGGCTGGCCGATTATGGGCAGGCAGAGTCGTGATGTCACAGAGCCGAATGATCAAGGTTAAGTAGAAAGTGGAAAATCCCAAGTCCGGACTTTGCCATTACCACTTTCTACTTTGCCTCAGGGTTTGAGCCAGTCAATCGGGTCGACCGGCTTTCCGTCCTTCCTGATTTCGAAGTGAAGATAGTCTCCCGCAGTCCCCACTTTGGAGCCGGCGACCACGTCGGTGCCGACCTTTGCGGTCATTTCGTCGAGGTTGGAATACAATGTGTAGAATCCGGAGCCGTGGTCAACGATGACGAGGTTGCCGTAGCCCAGGAACTGGTCTGCGTAAACAACCCGGCCGGGCGCGACCGACTGAGCCTGCGCACCGGGCGAGGCTTTGATGTCAATACCGAGGTTATTCGTGCGAGTCTTGTAGCGCGGGTTGACCTGAGAGCCGAACCCGGCGATGACTTTGCCGCGGAGAGGCCATGGAAGGAGACCCTTGGAGGAGGAGAAGACATCAGATGGGGAAGTGGCAAGGTCCCTGGCCTGTTCTCTTCTGTGCTGGAGTGCGGCGAGCATCTGCTGTAGCCGGCCGGTCGACTCCGCGAGCTGCTGCTGGAGAGCCTCGCTCGTCTCCTTGTTACCGCGGATCTTCTTGAGTAGTGCCGATTCGGCCGCTATCGACAGGTTGAGCTTCGCCTGTTGGTCGAGTTGTTCGCGCTGCAGGCGCTCGAGTTCGGCCCGGGCGGCGATGAGCCGCGCGCGCTGCGCGGCAAGCTGGAGATTCAGCTGCGACAGCTCGGCGGCGAGGCGCTGGTCCGCGCGCACGACCCAGCGTAGATAGAGCATCTTGCGATAGACTTCAGGCACGCTTCGGGTCGAAAGAAGGGCGGTCAGCGGATTGAGCTGGCCGTACTTGTAGATGGCAATCAGCCGGCGGCTGAGTGCTTCCTTACGGCTTGCGGCTTCTGCCGATGTCTGCTCGATCTCTCTTGCGACCTGGGCGATTTCGCTGGAGCGAGCCGCTGCCTGGTTCCTGAGCCGTGCGAGGTAGTTTCGGGTCAGGCTGATCTGCTCTTCCAACGACGCCAGCCGGGCCAGCCCGGCCTGTTCTTTGCCGGTCAGGTCGGCGAGCTGGTTCTCGACCTCAGCGAGGCGCTGCTTTGTCTGATCGAGTTGCGCTTCGTTCTGCTGTATCTGCTGGTCCAGCTGCTGGACGCTGAGCGTTTCCGGCGGCGCCGATGCGGTGGTATCCGGGCTAAGCGGTGGGAGGGGTTGAGCCTGAAGCGCTGAGGTCAGGAAGAGTGAACAGAGAAGTGAGAATAGTGAAATCCGAATCCGTCTTTCACCCTTCACCATTCACTCTTCATCATTCCCGGTTTCGGCCTGGGGGATGCGGTGGATGCGGTTCAAGGCGATGAGCGAGCCGACAACACCGGACAACGCTCCGAGGCCGAGGTCAGCCACCAGGACGATTCCGGTTGGCAGGGCCGTGGCCGGGATAACAACGGCCGCAAGCCGGTGAAATATCACCGCGAGGACGAACGCGGCCGCTCCGCCGAATATGCCCTGAGCGGTTCCCTCAAACAAGAACGGCAGGCGAACGGTGGCGCCGGTGGCGCCGACCAGTTCCATGATCTGGATTTCGTGGTGGCGCGACGCAATCGAGGATTCGACGGTCTGGAAGGCAATGAAAAGCACGGCCAGGAAGACGATGGCGAGAATGCCGATGTCGAGGAACGTCACCGTGCGGGTGATGCGTTCGAGACGTTCGACCATCTCCTTGCCGGACCAGACCTCCGTCACTCCCGGTATCAACTGGATCTTCTGTTCAAGGGCGGTGAGTTCAGAGAGGGACGCGAACCCGGAACGGACCGCAATCCGGACCGAGGGAGGCAGCGGGTTCTGCTCCAGCGCGTCCACGAGGCTTGAGTCGGGCCCAAGGTCGGCCCGCAGTTCGGTGAGCGCTTCGTCCTTCGGAACATAGCGCGCCTGCGCCACTCCGTCGAGCGAGGAAATTCGCTCCACAAGCACCGTCGGGTCGGCCTGGTCGCCGACGAAGGCGTAGAGTTCGATGTGTCGTCTGGCGGCCTCCGATAGCCGGGCGAGATTCCAGGTCAGGATGATGAATACCGAAAGCAGCACGAGGCAGATGGCCTGAACCGTTGCCGCGAGGATGAAGCTACCGCGGTTGCGGTTGATGCTGCGGAACGCTTCCTGGAGTATGTAGCTAAGTCTCATCGCGTACTATCCTGCCCGCGTCGAGCGTGACCCGGCGTCGCCGAGTACGTTCAGCCAGGTCCGCGTCATGGGTGGCCATCAGCACGGTCGCGCCCTGGTAGTTGATATCCTTGAGGATATTCAGAATGTCGGCCGCAGCCTTGGGGTCGATGTTGCCGGTCGGCTCATCGGCAAGAAGGATCTCCGGTTCCTTGACCAGGGCCCGGGCGATCGACGTCTTCTGCTGCTCGCCGCCCGAGAGCTGGTGCGGATAGGAGTCCTTCTTGTGGACGAGGCCGAGCCGGTTGAGCGACTCCTGGATTCGACCGGGTATATCCTTCGGGTCGGTGCCGATGACCCTCAGTACGAATTCCAGGTTCTCATAGACGGTACGCTCAGCCAGCAGCCTGAAATCCTGGAAGATGATGCCGATGCGTTTGCGCAGATGAGGCACTTCGGACAGGGGCATCTTCCTGAGGTCATAGCCGAGCACCTTCACCTTGCCCGAGTCGGCAAGGTCCTGGCGGTAGAGCAGGCGCAGCAGCGTCGTCTTGCCGGCGCCGGTGGCGCCAAGGATAAAGATGAAATCGCCCTTCTCAATTGTGAGGTTGACGTCGGTCAGGGCCGGCCAGGAGTGCTGGTACAGCCGCGACACGCCGACGAGCTCAACGGCGTTGACCGAATCGGATTGAGTAGTGTCTGTCATTTGCTAGCTTACGTACCACCGGACAAGAGCGATGCAGGCCGCCACGCCGTCGCGTGCACCGATCTTCTTGCCGACTCGACGCGCATTGTATTGTATAGGAACTTCGGCTATCCGGCAATGCCTGCGTAGCAGCTTCGCGGTAATTTCCGGCTCGATCTCAAACCGGTCGGCGACCAGTCCCAGACCCTGGAACAGGGGTCGCCGGATGAGCTTGTAGCAGGTTTCCATGTCGGTGATGCGCCCTCCGAACAGGGCGTTAGTCATGAAGGTGAGAAAGTAGTTGGCCAGCTTGCTCATCAGCAGGAAGTTGCCGCCGCCGCGAAACCGCGAGCCATACACGGCGTCGACCCTGGGGTCGGCAAAAGGCTCAAGCATGGCCGGGTAGTCGTCAGGGCTATACTCAAGGTCCGCATCCTGGATGACGACAACGTCACCGGTGGCCTGCGCCAGCCCGGTACGAACCGCCGCGCCCTTGCCCCGATTGACCGGGTGCGAAATCACGCGGATTCCCGAGATGCGGTTCAGAACCGAGAGAGTGCTGTCGCTTGAGTGGTCGTCGACAGTGATTATCTCCTTGTCGACTGGAACCGCCTTAACCCTCTCTACCAGTTCGGTTACCGATGACTCCTCGTTGTAGACGGGGATCACGACACTCAACTTCAAGTGCGAACTCCGAAGGTCGAAGTCCGAAGTTCCGACTCCGCAGTGGTCGCTGCGCGACCGCTTTGCGAGCGACGTTCGGCGCTTGTCATTCGCAGCTCTGGTGACAGCGGGATCCACCTGCTGCCGTCCGCGATAGATGCGGTCAAGGCAGCAAGGCAACGGGCTACGGCCAGGCCCACCCGTCCGTTGCTGAGCGGCTGTCGCCGGGTCCGGCAGCATTCGATGAAGTCCAGGCACTGGCGGCCAAGTGGAGAAGTAGAAAGGGGAAATGGCAAAGTCCGGTCATTCGTCATTTCCACTTTCTCCTTTCCCCTTTGGCTTGCGACCTCAAACCGACGAACGTGCGGCGGCTCACGCCATTCCACCTGCCCGTTGAGCAGCTCGTCTCCCTTGAATCTGACCTCGTACTCGACGCCTTTCCCCTTTGCGCGCGCCCGCGCCGCTTCCGGAGTTCCAAACAGAAGCACGGCCAGGGCAATGTCGTGCGGACAGAGATCCAGGATAGGGTTCGTCCGGCCGTCAGCGTAACCCGAGGAA
The DNA here is from genome assembly GCA_964597845.1 of uncultured bacterium. GTDB lineage: Bacteria > Hydrothermota > Tepidihabitantia > Tepidihabitantales > Tepidihabitantaceae > UBA2258. The sequence goes on from CAZQZR010000046.1 coordinate 18,801, forward strand.
GTGCGGACAGCCGATGCCCGCCTGTCTGCGTCGAGTGGCCGGGATCGTATCTCACCCACCAATTCCGCGAAGCCCGGCTGATAGACAGCGGTATGTCCGACCGCAAGCACACGCCCACTCGACTCGGCCTGTTCGGCAAGCGCCTCGGCTTCGTCCGGCTCAAGCGCCATCGGTTTCTCGACCAGCACGTCGCGGCCGGCACAAAGGGCGGCAGAGGCAAGGCTGTAATGGGTGCGGTCCGGTGTGGCAATGACCACCGCCTCGATTTCCGGGTCGGAGAGCAACTGAGCGGCCGACTCACGCACGGCGATTCCGGTCTCATCAGCAATCGTGGCGTGTGTGGTCGGGTCCGCGTCGGCCACGGCAACGAGCCTGCATTCGGGGAGAGCGAGCAGGGTCTTCACATAGTTCCGGCCCCAACGGCCAAGCCCTGCCAGCCCGATTCCCACGGGGAGGGACACTCTATCCCTCTGTCCCTTTATCCCTTTGTCCCTTGCGTCTGAAGGAGTCGATGGTCAGCTTGAGTCCCTGTTCCAATTCGACTTTCGGCTGCCAGCGCAGCAACCGCGCCGCGCGCGTGATGTCGGGCCGGCGGCGCTTCGGGTCGTCTTCAGGGAGCGGCTGGAATCTCAGCGGGCTGCGGGAGCCGGTCAGCTTCTTGACTATCCGGGCAAAACGCAGGACTGTGAACTCGCGCGGATTGCCGATGTTGACCGGCATCGGGTCGGTGCAGGAAGAGAGGCGATACAGCCCCTCGACCATGTCGGAGACGTAGCAGAAACTGCGGGTCTGGCGTCCGTTCCCGAACACGGTCAGAGGTTTGCCGTTCAGTGCCTGATCCACCAGTGTCGGGACTATCCGGCCGTCGTCAAGTTTCATCCGGGGACCATAGGTGTTGAAGATGCGCGCGATTCTGGTCGCGAGCCCGTGCTTGCGGTGATAGGCCATGACCAGGGCTTCGCTGAACCGTTTGGCCTCATCGTAGACCGACCTCGGGCCAACCGGGTTGACGTTTCCCCAGTATGATTCGGTCTGAGGGTGGAGCAATGGGTCGCCGTAAACCTCGGAAGTCGAGGCCTGAACGAACACCGCCTTCTTCTTGATCGCCAGTTCGAGCAGGTTGCGCGTGCCCGTAGAACCGACCGCAAGGGTATCGAGCGGCAG
>CAZQZR010000046.1:20064-23676 GCA_964597845.1 uncultured bacterium
CGCTGCTTGAGAGCGGCCAGGTCAATCTTGCGGAACTCCGGCCACTCAGTGATGACCGCCAGCACGTCGGCCTCGTCGGCCACGTCCTCGGCGCGGCTGCAATAGGTGATGCCGGGCAGGATGCTCTTCGCCCGCTCCATCGACTGCGGGTCATACGCCTTGACCTTCGCGCCCTCGCGCACGAGCGCGTTGATGATGTCGATGGACGGGGCAAAGCGCATGTCATCGGTGTCAGGCTTGAACGCCAGGCCGAGCACACCCACGTTCTTGTCGCGCAGGTTCCACAGCACCGTCTGGATCTTGCGGACGAAGCGGCGTTTCATGTCGTCGTTGATTGCCTCGACCTCCTTGAGCAGGCGGAAGTCATAGCCCAGGTCACTCGCGATGGCGATGAAGGCGCTCAAGTCCTTGGGGAAACAGAAGCCGCCGTAGCCGATGCCGGCGTCGAGGAACGAGCGACCGATGCGCTTGTCCATGCCGATGCCGCCGCAGACCTTCTTGATGTCCGCACCCGAGGCCTCGCAGACGACGGAGAGGGCGTTGGCAAAGGATATCTTCATGGAGAGAAATGCGTTGGAGGCGTGCTTAATCAGCTCGGCCGAAGCAAGGTCGGTGAAGACTATCGGGGCGTCAATCGGGGCGTATATCTCTGCCATCAATTTCCGGGCGCGCTCTGACTCGACTCCGACGACAATCCGGTCCGGATGGAGGAAGTCCCCGACCGCGGAACCTTCGCGCAGGAACTCAGGGTTCGAGGCAACGTCGAAAGGCGTGCCTGCCTTATTGTACCGCTCGATGGTCGTGCGCACCCATTTGCCGGTCTGAACCGGCACGGTCGACTTCTCGACAACCAGATGGTAGTCGCGGATGCTGGCAGCGATGTCGCGGGCGACGTCCTCGACGTAGGTCAGGTCCGGCTGGCCGTTCTCTCGCGGCGGAGTGCCGACCGCGATAAAGCTCACCTTGCTCTCGGCAACCGCCGGCCGGATATCAGTGGTGAACCGCAGACGACCGGCAGCCTTTGCCTCAGCGATAATCTCGGGGAGCCCCGGCTCAAAGATGGGCATTTCGCCGCGGTTGAGCGTGTCAATCCGGGCCGCGTCGTTGTCGACGCAGATGACGTCGTGGCCTATCTTTGCGAGACACGTGCCGGACGTGAGCCCCACATAGCCGGTACCGATGATGGCAATTTTCATAGCGGAACTATAGCCGGTGAGCGGGTTCAGTCAAGCAAACGCGGGAGACCCCAGAACCGATGTAGACACAACCACAGAGGCCACAGAGAACACAGAGTGGGTGAAGCTGGGAGTCCGGCCCGTACCCTCAGTTGTCTCTGCGCGCTCTGTGGTTCAATGTCAGGTTTTTTTGGGGGGGGGGAGGGGAGAGAGAGGGATCAAGGGACAAAGGAATAGAGCATCGAGTGGCCGGAGCCGCCACCGCGACCCGCATGCTGTAACCTGCACCTCGGCCGCGGCTGACGGCTCGCGCTCTGCCGCAGGCAGGTGCCATCCGATGGCTCAACCGCGTGACATGGGCTCGCGCCGTTGGCGCGACGGCAGGGAAGCCGTCCGCGCGTCGGCCCGGCCGGACATCATATTGGGACCCGCTCTTAGGCCAGCATCTTGACACGCTTACGGCCAGAAATTGGGGAAGTGTCCCTCGCCGGCCCCTCGCCGGCCCCTCGCCGGTCATAGCCGGTGAGCGGGTTCAGTCAAGCAAACGCGGGCGTCGCGGCGCAGCGCAGCGACGGCAACGTCGGAGGTCTTTCAGCGCGGCCTTGGGCCGGGCGCGGGCGGGAGGTTCGGCCGAGCCGAGTCCCAGACCTCAAGGGCAGCCGCAAGAACGCGGCCCAGCAGCTTCCGGTCGAGCTCCGGCGGCCGGTCGGCGGCGTGGAAGCCGGCGACGCTCTGCTTGCGTCGCGACGTACCGGGAACGGTGTTGGCGCCGACATTGGTCGCCCACATCGCCGCCAGTTTGTACCGGAGAAGCGTGCGCGCGTCGAGGCCCGCGGTCGGGAGCAAGTCGGTCGCTGCCTTGTGCGCGCGCTCATATGCCTCCTGCGCGGCACGGGCATACCGGTCGTTCGCCTTCCACCACTCGGTCAGGCACATCTGGGCGTCGGTTACGACCCGGTGCTTCGGTTTCACCGACATGATGGCATATGCCTCGGCCGGCGGAGGCAGCCAGTCTAGTTCATCGTGCTCGCGCATATCCTCGAACACGAGGCCGACCACGAACTCCATGTACCTGACAATCTCCGCCGTCAGGTTCTGCCTCTGCGCCCACTCCCGCAGCCGTGACAGCCGCTCCGGCCGCTTTGGTTCTTTCGGTCCGCGCGTGCGGAAGAGCGCGTTGAAGACCTTGCGGCCATACGCTGCCATGCGGCGCCGTAGCCACACCGATGGGGGAACCCCGAGCGCCGTCAGTTCGCTGTGCAGAAAATGCTCGAAGACCTTGCGTAGCACCCAGTACCCGGCCCGACGACGGACGCGTTCGGTCTCGATGTCCGGTTCTTGCCTTGGAGTGCGGGAGCGAAGCTCCCGCTTTTCCGGAAGGGCGGCAGCTCTGCGCTGCACGCACTCCAAAGCCTGACTGCCAGCCTGCAGACGGGGCACCGGCGCGGCCTCGGCAAACTTCAGCACGGACTCAGGAATCGGTAGGGACGTGTAGCGGTCAAGCACGTCCACGAGGTTACCGAACCCGACCCGCACAGCTCGCAGGTACTCGACGAGAGAAGACAGACTTGCGCCGGCCACGGCTCCGCGTTCCAGCCCGGCCACCAGCCACCTGCCGCTCCGCTCGCGGCCCATGGCCTCGGCCACGCCCTGCTGCGTCAGACCGGCCTTGCGACGCAACTCCACGAGCCTGGCCGCCACCGCTCGCACCAACTCCTCCCGACCGCGCTCATGCTCAGTCGTGCTCATTGCAGTTTGATTCTGGCGGCGGACTCAAAGGTCAGCTTCCAGCAGCCGGAAGTCAGGCCTTCAGTGTCCGTTCCACAATTTGCATTCTGCATTTTGCACTCTGCATTTTGAATTGCGTCCTGCGCGTTCCCGCGCCACGGCCGCCAAGCCCTGACTAACCGGTCGAGGTCAAGTGCCAAGTCATGGATGCCGGAGGTCAGGTCTTCCGCTCCGGTCCCACAATTTGCAATTTGCATTTTGCACTCTGCATTTTGAATTGCGTCCTGAGCGTTCTCCCACCACGTGGCAGAAACCACGGGGCGAATCCCGTAGTTCACAGATCCAGCTCTCCGGCTCGTTCAAGTTTTTCAAACAGCTCCATCACCGCGGCTTTCATCCGCGGGTACGGGGCCGGGTCGAGCCCCATTCTCACCGGCCAGTCATCCAGCTTGGCCAGCGCCTTCTCGCGCCACACCGGCCGGGCGCGTCGCAGCCGGCGCAGCGTCGCAAACACCAGCCTGCCGTATGTACCGAGGTGAATCGCCCGCGTGTCGCTTCCGGCGAGATGCAGCTCGCATCTCACATCATTGAACAACCGGCGCAGCCTCAGCTCCCACATCTCGGCCCGTCCCCGGGCGACGGCCTGCTTGATTTGCTTCGCCGCGACCGCGGCACTCGGCGCAGGCTCCCCGGTCTTGTGCGTCAGACC
>CAZQZR010000047.1:0-23366 GCA_964597845.1 uncultured bacterium
AGGGGGGTCAGATTTCAGTGGCACAAAGGGGTCAGTTTTCAATGGCAAACGACAGCGGCTTTCAGGCAGGGCGAACCGGGCTTGAGTTTGTAGTCGCCGGCTTCGGGGTTCATGAACTTGGGGTCTTTGCGGAAGTTGTTCGAGCCGGACTTGGCCTCGTCTGAGTCGGTGTCGGTGCTGTACAGACAGGTGTAGTTGACCGCGAGATTCAGGCCGTCGCCGTCATAGACAAGGCTGCGCTTGTTGTCGGCGAAAATGCTGTTGGCGATTGTGGTCTTGTCGTCTTTGTTGGCGCAGTAGATGCCTGAGACTTTGTTGTCGGCGACGGTGCAGTGGTCGATGGTTGCGCTGCCGCCGCCGGACATAGTGCTGACGTAGATGCCGCGGTCGCCGTTCTCGATGATGAGGCAGTAGTCAATCTTCTGTTTGCCGCCGGGGATGTACAGGCCGTGGGATTCGCCGCCCTTGATGGTCAGGCCCGAGATGTGGTTGTCGCTGCTCTTGAGCGTGAGCGCGGCGTATTCGCCGTCCGCGTCAATCACGGTCGTGGCCGGGTCTTCGCCGACGAGCGTGAACGGGCCGGCGTCTTCGTCAATTTCGACTTCCTCTTTGTAGATGCCGGGCTTGATGAGGATGACGTCGCCTTCCTCGGCATCGCCGAGCGCGTCGCCGACGGTCTCGTAGTCGGTCGAGCCGTCCTGCGCCACGACGAGGTCAGCCTCGGGCAGCGCCGGCCGGCCGGCGACGGCGACGGTCGCCTTTGACGGGCAGCGGAGCGATGCCAACGCGAGCAGAAGCGCGGGGATCAGCAGCAGACGGTACAAAGTTCGATTCATGATTGCCACCTTTCGGATGCTCTTTGGGACAGTCCTCGTGCGGGGACAGTCCCTCTTCAGACGTCGAGAATCACGGTAGCCCGGTAGCCGTCGTCCGTCTTCTCAATCCGATATTCGTGGTAGGTCGGGGTCTTGACTTCGACTTTCAGGCAATGGCGCTTCGCCTCGAATTCCTCTCCAAAGACGGTGGCGCTGACGCGGGTCGGCTCGATTGAGCCGATTTCGACCCGGCCGATAGCGAGCGAACGGGTCGAGAAGAGGTACAGCAGTTCGCGCAGCCAGTCGAGGAAGAGCTCAGGCAGCGCGGCCGCCTCAAGCGATACCGGAACCGCCGTGGTTTCCCGCACTTTGCTGCGGTCGAGCATCAGGTCAAACAGGCAGATACTCGCGTTGGTGAAGAGACCGGCGAGGTCCCTGCCGTAGATTTCGACCTTGACGTCGGAGGTGTGTTCCAGCCGGCGATAGGGCCGCTTCACGGCTGGATAGGATTCACCACAAAGGCACAAAGACACAAAGCCCTGCGGCTCGGCCGAAGGTAGAGCAGCGAAGTCAGGAGCGCGGGTCCGATACTGCGAACTGCAAACTGGACACTGGTCATTCGCGCCAGCGCGCGGTCGTTCGCGCTGCAGCGACATTGCCCTGCGCGTCGGCCACCCAGACGCCGACCGCGTTCTCGCCCGGCGAGAGCTTGACGTCGGCGGTGAAGCGCTCGGTGACGGAATCGAAGATGTGGTCATCCGGTTCGAGCGTCTGCCAGTCGCCGGCGTTGACCGACACCCGGGCGGCGGCAATCGGCGACAGGGCGTCCTGGACCGAGAAACTGACGCGGCAGAGCCCGGTGCTACGTTCCGGCGTACCCGTCTTCAGGCCGGATACGACCGGAGCCGTGTTGTCAACCAGGAAAGGCCGGCTTACCTGTTCGGCAGTGAGCGCGGCGCCGGCCGGCTGAGAGGGTTGGTCACTGGCCACGAGCTTCAGTTCGTACCAGCCGTCGGGCAGCGTGCGCGTGTCGAGGTCGAACCGGCTGTCAGTAATCTCATGTCCTATCCGCTGCCATGATGTCTGAGTTTCGCCCCGGAAGGAGAGTTCAAACGAGAGCGAGTCGGAATCAGGGTCGGTTGCGTCCCACGTGACCTGGCGTGAGGGTTTGTTCACGCCTTTTTTCGCGTCTTCAAGTGAGGGTCCGGACATGTCGAGTCTCTTGATGGCCGGTGCAAGGTTGGCCGGGCGGAAGTAGACATCGACGCGGCGCAGCTCCGGCGTGAGATTGGGGAATGAAGTCCGGAAACGGCAGCGCCACTGGATGAACCGGCGCGGAGGAGACGTGATTCCCGGGGCTGCGGCTGACCATTGACTCCAGGTTGAGTCCGGCTTCTCGGAATTGCCGGACCGGGTATCGAAGGTCAGCCCGGTTCCGGCCGGGACGCTCGCACGGAAGGAGAGCATGCCGAAGCGGGCCGGGTTGATACAGTCTTGCGGTACTGAAGTAACGTATCCCGAATCGGCGTACGTCGAGCCGGTCTCGTAGAGCTTGCCCGGGTTGCCGGTTCCGAGCCGGATTCCGCCCCGGAACGGCATCAGGCAGAGCGCCTGCGCTTCTGTCAGCCGGTAGCGGACCGAGAAGCGACCGAGTGTGTCGAGTTCGTAGACCGTGCCTTTGTTGCCGGTTGCGACGAGGAGGGAGGCAGAGGTTGAAGTAGAGGTTGAGGGGGGAAGGAGGGCGAAACCGAAGACCGTCGAATCCGGGGCCGACCACGACCAGCGGCAGACGCCCGACCGGTCGATGTAGTACACGACGGCCCGGGCCGAGTCCGAGCCTTCGATCTCACCGGCGTTGGCCGCGATGTACACGCGACCGGTCTCGTCTGCGGCGATTGCCCGCACTTCGTTCAATGGCGTATCGTACATGACCGAGACTTCAGGCCGGTCGGCGCCGCCGGCGAAACTGAGGCGATAGACAATGCCGTCGGGCGAAGTTCCGACCAGCAGTTCTTTGCCCGGAACCAGCCATGCCAGTGCGGTCAGGTGCGCCTGCGGGGCGGTGAAGACCTCGGTTGCCTTTCCCGCGCTCGTGACACGCAGCAGCTTGCCGTGCTCGCCGGTGGCAGCCAGGATGAAGGCTGAGGTCGAGGTAGAGGTTGAGGGGGGAGCGGCGAGCAAACTGAAGATGTAGCTTTCGCCGGTCGAGCACAGAAGCTCGGGTTTGCCGCCGGGTCGGATTCGGTAGACCTTGCCGTCGGGTGTGGTGCCGAAGTAGACGGTGCCGGAAGCATCGACGGTCAGAGCGAGGATTTCGCCGGTGCCGGAATCGAACACGCGCTCCGGCGCCCCCGTGCGGCCGATACGATATACCCGGCCCTGGTTGCCGGTCGCCGCATAGACGTTGCCGCTTCGGTCAGCGGCCGTCTGCCAGACCTCGGCCGCATCGTCGAGAGACGTGGGTGTAAGCGCCGGCGCGAGCGTCACGGTTCCGGCATGGTGGATTGAGACGTTCTCGAACTCAATGCGGTCAAGCTGCGCAAGCAGACTGTCGGTACCGTCAGTGGTCCAGACTGAGCCAAAGCAAGGCACAAGTATTAAGGACAAAACACAAAGGACTAGACAAGGAGAAAGTACAAAGGGGAAATGTCGAAGTCCGGTCATTCGGCATTTCCACTTTCTACTTCGCCCGCGTCCTTTGTCCTTGTCACTTTGTCCTTGGTTTTCTTGTGTCATCTTTTTACCTCCAAGTCGAGTTTCGCCACGCCGGAAACGACGCGGTCGAGGCGAAATGTCTGACGGAAGACCGGGCTTGAGCCGGTCGCCATCACCGGCTCGTCGGACCGGGAATTGAGCAGTACTGACCGCAGCGACGGTGGCGGCGCGGGGAGTTCTTTGCCGGCGATGGTCAGACCAGGCCTGGTTGAATAACCGGCAATCACCAGCTCATTCTCGCGGCCGGTTTCGGAGAAGAGGTCGAGCAGGTCCGCAAACGAACCGGGTTCGAGTCTTCCCGGGGCCCGCATCGCCTCGATCATCAGCAGCGAATCACGGGGGGCGATGACGATGTCCAGCCTCCCTTCCGGCGTCGGTTCCGGAATCGCGACGGCAACGGTCAGTTCGGAGTCGTCGCCGCGAAAGTCGCGCAGGCCGAGCGTGACGCGGACCGTGTCGCCGGGGCGTACTCGAGTTCGGTCGGGTCGGGCCGAGAGCAGGTACACAAGAGCCCGGCCCGGCGTGAAGCTGAGATCGAATTCGACGGCGGCAATCGGCGCGGGCAGGAACCGGTTGCCGAACAGGATGTCGAGCTCGTTCTTTGCCGCCCGGAAGAGGTCGGATGCCGGGTCGGTTCCGCTGAAGCGGTGTTCTACGACCAAAGGAGGGGACGGGGGACGGGATGCGGGGGATGGGGATCGGGAGGAGGAGAAGCTGACGGTCATGCGCGAAGCCAGCGTCATCTCTTCGAGGTTTCCCTCGGTCTGGTAGACGACGTCAGCCAGACCGGATGCGGCAAGCACCGGGGCGAGGTCCTCCAGTTCGATGATCCGAAACCGGTAGGTATCACGGACCGAAGGTGACGATACCACGGCCAGAACCGGCAGCATTTCCGGTACCGGCCCGATTTCGCCGCCGATGCCGGCCAGCCGGTCCTGGTTGATTGTGCCGACCGGCCCGGTGGCGGAGAAGAGCTTGAAAGAGGTCTCGACCGACGGCAGGACCGAGTGGATTACGCCGCCCACCATCGGCATTCGGATATTGCCGGCCTGGAACATCGGGTGCCCGAACGCGAGTATGCGATTGCCGTCGCGACAGGTGAGCGTGCCGATAGCGGAGAGCCGCACGTCGCCGTCAATCAGGGCCACACCGACTGCCGCGCCCGGGACCAGTTTGGAGGTATCCCATGTTGCGGACGATGCCGTGCCCGCAGCGCCGACCGGCGAGAGGCCGAATTCCTCAAGCGCCGGCCCGACGACTCGGGCCAGCGCGGGCGTGAACCCGGACATGGCCACCGGTAACGGCAGAGCCGAAAGACCCGCAAGTCCGCCGTTGTCCGAGCCGCGGCCGGACCGGGAACCGCCCGGCCCGCCCGAGCGGTCCTGCTCGTCCCAGATTCGCAGCATCTGTGCCGCCGGGGTGACGCCGGCGAGCGGCTGCTTGGCAAAACTCCATGCGTAGGCGACCGCACCGATAAGCTTGCCGTCGATGTACACCGGGCTGCCGGACATGCCGGCAACGACCCCGGATTCCTCGAGGCCCTGGCCTGAGAGCCGGCAGAGTATCATGTCGCCGCGCGGCCACACCTGGTGCATCACGTCGATGACCTCAACGCCGAATTCCTTGATTTCAGTGCCGAAGAAGACCGACCGACCCGTGCCCTTCATCCCGGGCTTGAGCTGGTCCACGGTCATTATCGGGACGCGCGCCAGGGCGATGGCGAAGGCAGATGCCAGCAAGAGAGCGCCGACTCCGGCACGGCCCGGCCGCCGGACCGCCGCCGCGGTCAGACGACTACTGGTTCGAGAGCCGGGCAAGCCGTTCCCATTTCTGATGCCACTCGGTGTAGTCGGCAAAGGCATGGCAGTTGATCGGCAACCAGAAACAGGACTGGGTCTCCCACACCGCTTTGTCAGGATAGAACCATTCCTCCTCGGTGTCGTAAACAGCGACCAGGTAGCCGCGACCGTCCATGCCGGAATTTGCCGGCCGCAACTGCTCGGCGCCGGCGACGGCCCGGCGCAGAACCGACATCTTTTCGTTCATCTGCGAGGTCGGGAACCCGCCCGGCGCGCCGGGAGCGACGTGGAATTCGAGCTGGAACAGCGCCTGGAATTTGCCGCCGGAGAAGAGGGCCAGGTCGGAGTTGGGCAGGGGCGGCTGGTTCGCGGCTGGGATGAGACGCAGGTCGGCGCGGCAGGACCAGCCGGCCTGGATGAGCAGCAGCCGGCGGATGTGGAAGTAGGCGGCGCAGGCAAGGTCGTGGCGGTTGAAAACCCGCAGGTCGCGCACGTCCTCTTTGAGCTTGAGCCAGAGGGCGCCGGTGATGAAGCTATGCAGTTCGTCGGCCATCAGCCCCGTATCTCCGGGCCGGCCTCCCCGCGCAGCGCTGCCACGACCGCGGCTTCGATCTCCGGGAATTCGCGGAAGTTCAGCAGCGTGACGCCCATGCCGAGGGTGTTGGTCCGCCACCGGACCCCGTCCGTCACGCTCATGATTTCGATTCGCTGGATCCCGGCGTGGTCGTTCAGGAACTTGTCGCTCAGCAGGTCATGCAGGTTCTGCCAACCCGCCGGAGTGAGTCGGACCGTGGACCCGAGCAGCAACACGCCGAGCGGCTTGAGGCCAAGCGACACGGCGTCGCGGAAGTAGTTCTCGAGAGCGATGCGGTTGGGTGGCTCGGCGACGAACCAGGCGGCGTGTGCCGCTGCGTCAAGCGCCATGAAGACCTCGACGTGGCCGTACACGTCCCGGAAATTCTGACGCAAGGCCATCTTGTTGGTGAACGTGTTGTCATAGAAACTCTTGAGCAGGCCCGGGTTCTGGACCAGCTTCTGGGCCGCCTTGTCGCCGGCAACGTTCGGATAGCCGTAGTTGGACATGGCGTTCAGCAGGGGGTCGGACGTGCTGAACCGCGGCAGGCTGCTCAGCATCATGCCGCAACCGTAATTCGGGCTCAGCGTGGCAAACGAGATTTCCAGGGATCGGTGCACTTCGAGTCTTAGTTTGGATGGCATCAGTTCCTCGCTCCGCGACGCAGCGCGGCGTTAAATCGCCTGAGTTCGGCATGGTCGTCAGCCAGTCGGGCAGCAAACCCGGCGAGGGCGGTACGCGGCAGGATGTAGTCGACGTTGCCGATGATCGCCTGGCCGTTAAATGTCTGCCGGAGCAGTTGCCTCGGACTGACGAATCGCTCGTACGACTCGACGTCGGCAAGGGGCAGGCCGGCGTCGGGGTCGAGAAAGGCCGCGACCAGCAGACCAGGCTGGGTCGCGATCCTCAGGAGGAGTCCGGGCGGGTCGGGCGGATCGGGCGGCAGGGCCTGGACCGCCTTGACGTTGCCCGGACCGAGCATGCGATCGATGTCCGGTTCCGGTCGGAACCCGAGCCGCAGCGCGACCAGGCCGATGCCCAGGTTACGGAGCGTGATACGCGGCGACAGCGGGCTCTGGATTTCGGGTTTCGGGTTGCCCGGTGTCTGGGCGTCGCGCCGGCCGGCCTCGGAATCGACCTGCATCAGCTTGCGGATTGCGAACCAGTGGCGCCGGCCCGAGGCCAGCAGCTCGCGGAAGGTGAGCCGGACCAGCGGCGTGGTCAGTCGCCGGTGTCGAAACTCGGACCGGATGAAGATGCCCCAGAGGGTCTCCGTGCCGGTTTCCGGGTCACGGTCGAAGTGGCAGTGGGCCACCGGGTCAGGAGTGACGGACGATTGGCGATCCGCGACCGGCGAGTTGCCGTCCGCGATTTCGTAGAAAGCGAAATCGGCCCGGGTGTCCGATATGTTGCGCTCAACACGCAGGGCGGTGCCGGCGAGCGGGCCGGATTCAATCGCCAGCCGGTCGCCCGCCAGGACGTAACGCGGACCAAACGGCACCGGCCCGGCGACCGGTCGGGCCGGAGCGAATACGCGTCCGAAGATGCGGTTGAGCAGTGCCGGCATGCTAGTTTCCCCGAACCCGGCGCCGGAAAATTCTGGCCTCGGGTTCGTCGGTCGCCAGGTGGTTAACGAACTGGTCCAGACCGTTGCGGCGCAGCCGATAGTTGCCGTTGCCGATGACGATGAGCCCGCGGCGCACCCAGTCGAAGATGAGGGATTCGTCGTTCGCGAGCTTGTCATAGGTCCGCAAGTCATCGGTCAGCCTAAGGCTGTCGGCGTCGAGTACGAGGGCGATGAGGACCAGCGGAAACGTCCGGAGGACGATCTTGAGACTGGGCGGAAAGTCGCCCTTCGGCGGCAGGGTCTCAAGGCTGGTGACGTTGTCGGGCCGGAGGACCTTGTCGACGCTGAACTCGGGGGTGAACCCGAGCCGGTTGCCGATGACGCCGATGCCGACGTTCTGCAGTTCGACGTTCCTGTCACCGGGCTCCATCAGGCGCATCATGCGGATCTTGAAGAAGGCGGTCTCCTGGATGGAGAGCAGTTTGCGGAAGCCGACGCAGGTCATGACTGAGGCGATGCCCTGGCGGCGATACGGTTCCTTGACCGCGATGTCCCAGAGCACGATTCCCTTTCCCGGCGGGTCACGGTCGATGCAGGCGCGCGCAATCTGCCTGCCGTCGAGGGAAACGTAAACGCCGGCCCGGGCGTCCAGGATTTCGGTTCGGAGTCCGAGTTTCCGTCCCGCCAGGCGGCCGTCAAGCATCCGGACGTGCGCGTAGTCCAGCCATTCGAACCGGGGTCCGATGCGCGCCGGTCTCCAGACGAACGGCGGTTCCTTGACGAACGCCCGGCGCAAGAGTGGGGCGGCCGGACCGATTATCGGCCACTGACTGAGGCCCATGCGTTATCTCATCAGCCGGGGACTGTCCCCGCATGGGGACTGTCCCCAAAGCACCCAGAGCACCGTCTGTTCGACCAGGCCCATGCGTTATCTCATCAGGTTGGGGTTAATGGTGACGGCCTTCTCCAGCGCCGCGACCGCTTTCTCGGTCTGCCCCTTGTCCCGGTAGGCGATACCGAGGTTGTGCCAGGCGCCGAAGTGCTTGGGGTTAATCGCGACTGCCTTCTCGTAGCAGTGGATGGCGCCGTCGAGGTCGCGCTTCTCATAGTGGGCGCGGCCCATGTTGTAGTAGGCGGCGACAAACTTCGGGTCAATACGCAGGGTCTCGCGGTAGTGTTTGATGGCGAGGTCGTGCCGCTGCTGCTCCATGTGCAGATTGGCGAGATTGAAATGCGCCTGGTAGTAGTCGGCCCGGCGCTCGATTGCCGCCTCGAAAGCGAGGACCGCCTGGTCGGTGTTGTCGGTGTGCAGGTAGGCGAAGCCGAGGTTGTTGCACACCTCGGCCATGTCCGGGCGGAGGCGGAGCGCCCGCTTGAAAGAGTCGATGGCCTTGTGCCAGTTCGATTGCATCGCGTAGGCGTTGCCCAACTGGTGATGGACTTCGGGCGAGTTCGCGTCGAGTTCAAGACAGGCCCCGAGCTCCCGCAGCGCGTCGTCCGGCGCCTGCTTGCGCAGCAGGCAGATCGCCAGGCTCACGCGGGCTTCGATCGACGTCGGGTTGAGCTCGATCGTGCGCTGGTACGCCTCGACCGCACGGTCCAGCATGCCGCGGGTGAAGCACATCGTGGCGAGGCTGCCGTATACGACGGCGAGAAAGTCGTGCAGGTCGACCAGGTGTCCGCTGACAGCCTTCACGAGCGACGGCGGCGCGGGGCTGACCAGTTGCCAGTGCACACTTCGGTTCCCGACGAGAACCTCAAGCCGGAGCATGCCGTCCTCGACTAGGTATTTTGTACGGAACCCGAGCTTGCCGAGGATGATACTGTCGAATATCGCGAGGCCGAGCGAGTTGCCGACGCCGCTCTTCGCGCCAAGGTAGTTGTCGATGACCTGAGGGAGCAGGAACTCGACCGAGACCCGGTTCGGCTTCAGGAGCCAGAGTTGATCGCGCACCGCCGCCATCACCTTGAACAAGACTTCGGACTTTTCACCCGGGTCGTCGGGAATCACTGCCTCGAGAGCCCGGACGACCGGCGGCGCGGAGATGAGCTGGCCGAACGCGCGGTCCAGCCGTTCGCCGTAGCGGACGATTTCGTCTTCCCGGCGCAGGCCGGCGAGACTGAGCATACAGTAGGTCAGTGCCGTCGCCGGGCCGCAGTCGCGTTCGATTTGCTCGTACGCGGCGATCATTGCCGTGGTGGAGTTGGCGAAGCGGCGGGGCTGCAGTTCCTGGCAGGCATAGATCTCCCGCAGTCGGTCGGCTTCGGCGCCGGGAAGGATGCCGAGCGCGCGCCGGGCAAGCTCATCGCGCTGCTGGGCTCCGAGCATGACTTCGTTTAAGCGCTCGGCGACGAGCATGGCCTCAGCCTGGGCGCGGGCGATTTCGAGTTGGCGACGGAGCGGGTCAAGCCGTTCGAGCACCCCCGGCGCGTAGCGGATATAGCCGTTGGGGGCCCGGTGGAGTTCGATGCGGCAGCCGGTGCGCCGGGCGTAGTGGTCGGCCGGCAGGTCGGCGAGACAGTACTGGGCGGTCCGTTCGAGCGTGACCTCTACTTCCGCAACGGCCCGCGCGACCCGCTCATCCCGGCCGGAGTTGCTTTGCATCATTCGTCTGAGAAAACCGTCGCGCTCGCCGGCTTGCGGCGTCGGCTACCCACAGCCGCACGACGCACGGCGCTCATGCTACGACGTGTCCGACTAGACTGAACCAGAACCATAATCCTAGGCCAACGCAAGGGTAAGTCAAGCCGGCAGAGACTCGTCCGATAACCGAGACGGGAAGTCACCACTAAGTTACAGAGACAAAGAGTCGGGTGCGGCCGGTAATGTCATGGTTTGCCCGGCATCCCTGGTGTGGTGGTGGCTCACTTCCGGTTCTCGGGAGGTTCGATTCTGCCGTCGTGCAGTCGCGGCACGACCGGGATGGAATCGACCTTGAGGGCGAAGTCGAGGTCGGCGCGGAATCCGAGGTCGGCGAGCCGGCGGGCGTGTTCGGTGGACATCAGGGATCGGTGGAGGTTCTCTTTCAGGTCCTTATACGCGGCCCGCGCGGCCATTGCCGCATCGTCGAGTTGCGACGTCCGCTTTGCCAGGCGGCCCACCAGTCCGCCGGCGCAGGTGAAGTCCTCGAGGCTGAGCCGGCCGTTGTTGCCGGCGCAGAGAATCGTTACCGCGTCAAAGCCCGAGACGGCCTCCACAACCGCGCTGAAATTCACAAAGCAGCCGACGAAGACCGCGCCTGCGTCTTCTGCCGCGGCCAGCGCCTGGGTGCCGTTGGTGGTTGTGAAAATGACAACCTTGCCGGCGACTGTCTCCCGGGTGTACTCGCGGGGCGAGTTGCCGAGATGGAATCCATCGATCCGCCGGCACTCGCGCTCGCCGCCAAGCAGGACCTCGTTTTCAGCATACGGCTCGGCCAGCCTCATCGCCTGTTCAACGTCGGCGACCGGCAGGACGAACCGGGCGCCGCCGGCCAGCGCCGCGGCAATCGTTGTCGAGGCGCGGAATACGTCGACGACCACGACGCCGGTGCCGGCATCACCGCCGGCAAATTCCTGCGGAACCGGGGCGACGCTGATTTTCACGCGGCCAGGTCCTCGTCCAGCATGCCGATTCCCAGCTTGCCCCGGCGGAACCGGCCGCTTTCCATCAGCCGGCGGTGTAGTTCGACGGTCGTAGTGATCCCGGTGATTGCAGTTTCGGCCAGGGCCCGGGCCATGCGCGTAATGGCCTGGGGTCGGTCCGGAGCCCATGCCATCACCTTGGCCACCAGCGGTTCGTAAAGCGATGGCACCACGTATCCGGGTACGACGTAGGAGTCCACCCGGATGCCCGGGCCGCCCGGCATCCGCACATCGGTCACGAGGCCGGAGCTGGGCTCGAACCCGGCTTCCGGATCCTCGGCGTTGATTCGACACTCAATGGCATGGCCGTCGGGTGCGGGCGGTTCCGCCGGAAGGGTGAGTGGCTCGCCGGCAGCGGCCCGGAGTTGCTGCTGCACGATGTCGAGGCCTGTGACCATTTCCGTGACTCCGTGTTCGATGTGAAGCCGGCAGTTTAACTCGAGGAAGAAGCAGTTTTCTTTGTCGTCCATCAGGAACTCGACTGTACCGGCGTTGGTCAGGCCCACTGCCTTCCCCAAAGCAACTGCCCAGTTTCCGAGTTGGCGGCGTAACGCTTCGCTGACCGCCGGCGACGGGCTTTCCTCAAGCAGTTTCTGGTACCGAAATTGGACCGAGCAGTCGCGCTCGGGCAGGAAAGCAACGTTGCCATGGCGGTCGGCCAGGAGCTGAATCTCGACGTGACGGGCGCGGGCCAGGTGTTTCTCGATGTACACTCGGCCGTCTCCGAAAGCCTCCTTGGCTTCGGCCTGACACATTCGGAATCCGGCCTCGATGTCCTTGTCCCGTTTGACCAGGCGCATGCCGCCGCCGCCGCGCCCGGCCGCGGCCTTGACCAGGACCGGGTAGCCCAGTTCGGTGGCCAGCTTCGCGGCGTCGGCCGCGGTCGCGACCTCGCCGTCCGACCCGGGCACGACCGAGAGGCCGGTCTCGCGGGCTATCTGGCGCGCGCGAATCTTGTCGCGGGAGAGCCGCATGGTCGCGGCACTCGGGCCGATGAACGTCAACTTGCACGACTCGGTCGCCTCGACGAATTCGGGCGAGTCGGCGAGAAAGCCGTATCCGGGATGGAGCGCGTCCGCCTCGGTAATCTCGGCCGCCGAAAGCACCCGCGAAACGTTCAGGTAGCTGTCTTGCGACGGGGCCGGGCCGATACAGACCGCCTCGTCGGCGACGAGCACGGGCAGCGAGTCGCGGTCGGCCTCGGAGTAGACCAGGGCGGAGGGCACGCCCAGTTCCCGGCACGCGCGGATGATGCGCAGCGCCACCTCGCCGCGATTGGCGATGAGGATTTTCTTGAAGGGCAAAGACATGGGCTAGGAGTAATGTCCAATTCCCAATTGCCAATTCCTAACGAATGACCAAAGCGGGGAGTGCCGCAATGTGCGCCGGGTCATTGGGGATTCGTTGGGCATTAGGAATTGGTCATTGGTCATTCGGGCGCGTGCAGTGCTCACGCCCGCTCGACATAGGTGTTCGTCCGCGTGTCGATTTTGATCTTGTCACCGACCTTGACAAAGAAGGGGACAGTTACGACCAGGCCGGTCGCGAGTTTTGCCGGCTTGCCGCCGCCGGCCGCCGTGTCGCCGCGGAAGTTCGGCTCGGTCTCCTTGATTTCCATGACAATGAACATCGGCGGCTCTACGCTCACCGGCAGGCCCTCCATGTAAGAGACGTCAATCTCAAGGCCGTCGCTTAAGTAGAGCGCGCTGTCACCGAGCTGTTCCTCGCTGAGCGCGAATTGTTCGTACGTGGAAGTGTCCATGAAGTGATAGCCGATATGGTCATGGTAGAGAAACTGCGCCTTCTTGCGTTCCCTCTCGACCTCGTCGAACTTGGCTTCGGATTCGAAGCTCTCCTCAATCAGCACTCCGGTCTTGATGTTGCGCAGCTTGGCCACGACCCGGGCCCGGCGCTGGGCGGTCCGGCTGCGCGAGTAGGACAGGACCTGGTAGATGCCGTCCTTGAACTTGATGAGCACTCCGGACTTGAATTCATTGGGCGTTATCATCGTCAGCTACTCCATTTTCTCAATCTGGAATCCAGACCGGCCTATAGCTCAATGAGCCGCTTCGGGCTTCTGGTCAGGTTCACGTACCCGTTCTTTGTGACATGTACCATGTCTTCGATTCGGACGCCGCCGATTCCCGGCAGGTAGATGCCGGGCTCGACTGTGACAATGTCGCCGACGGCGAGCGTGTCTTTGCTGGTCGCGGCAAGCGATGGCATTTCGTGGACCTCGATGCCGACGCCGTGGCCAAGGCCATGGCCGAAGCACTTGCCGTAGCCCTGTTCCGTGATGTAGTCGCGCGCCGCGGCATCGACCTTGCGCGCCGCGACGCCCGGCTTGATGACGGCGAGAGCGTGCTGCTGCGCCTCGAGGACAGTCTCGTAGACCTTGCGCAGCTCGGGAGGGGCCTTGCCGACAAAGACCGTTCGGGTCATATCCGAACAATATCCTCGAAGCCGGCAGCCGATGTCGAACGTGAGCGCGTCGCCCGTCCTGAGCTTCCGGTCGCTGAACCCGGCATGGGGCTTGGCCGCATTCGGGCCGGATGCGACGATTGAATCGAACGCCACTTCTCCCTGCTTGCGGAACTGGAACTCGATTTCGAGCGCCAAGTCGCGCTCCCGCGCACCCGGTTCGACCATCTTGAGCACGTTTCCGAACACGCGGTCGGTGACGCGCTGGGCATCGGCAATCTGCTTTACCTCGACCGGCTCCTTGGTCCGGCGCAGGTCCAGGACAAGGTCGCGGGTCGCAACCAGCCTGGCCTTGGGGAACCGCTTCCGGAACTGCTTGAACCGGGCGAGCGTGACGTGGTTCTCCTCGACCCCGAGGCGCCGGAACGTGCGTCCCCACTCCGGAGGCGGGTGGGACACGAGGTCGCGCACGAGGACGCGCTTGCGGCAGCCCTTCACCTCGGTCTTTATCTGTTCCTGGTAACGGAAGTCGGTGTAGAACCAGCAGTCGTGGCGCGTGACGAGCATCAGCCCGTTCGAGCCGGTGTACCCGCACAGGTAGCGGATGTTGGGCAGGTTCACGACCACGAACCCGTCCAGTTTCTCGCGGCGCATCAGCCCGCGCAGCTCTTCGATTCTTTTAGACATGGCGACGTATTCTAAGGGAAGTCAACTCAGAGTCAAATCAGGCAGTGTTCCCGGAATAGAACCGCCGAGGTCGAGCCTCAAGCCGCAAGCCCCAAGCTGCAAGCAGAGGAGAGCGCAAGCTCAAGCTCAAGCTCAAGCGCAAGCCTCCGGTCTGGGTCGTTGAGGCATTGGGGCTGGTTAGGAGTTTGGGATCTGGATTTCCCGCGCCTTGAGCGGGTGGTTCTCCGCGTCCGGCGCGGGCGCTAGCTGCTCTCTGCTAACCGATTAACTCGCGCTCGCCTGATACGTAGGAGGTATTCCGACTTCCTGCCCGCACAACTCGTACACCGACCAGTCGCCGGTCGAGGGCAGCGATGCTGCGTAGAAAACTCCGGGCCCCGGAGTCACCTGGCCCTGTCAAGAAGGGGGCGGTGACTCAGCGGGCGGGAACTCGTCCTCGTTCGTGGGTCTGCTATTGTGGCCGGTGAACAGGAAGAACAGAAAGAACGCGGCGACAACCACGAGGGCGACCAGCCACAGATAACGCAGAGCGTCGTTCTTCACAGGGGATGATGCGGGAGTCTCGGCGACAAGGTGCCATGCTCCGCGTCCGTCAATGCTCCGCCTTCATCCTTGCTTGGACCTTCGTCCACTCGTCCCGCAGTGTCGCGGTCCGGTTGAAAATCATCTTCCCCGGCTTTGAATCAGGGTCGGCGCAGAAGTAGCCGAGTCGCTCAAACTGGAACCGGTCCCCGGGCTTCGCCTCGGCGAGGCCCGGCTCGAGCTTGCAGCCGGACAGCATTTCGAGCGAATTCGGGTTCAGGTTCGACTTCCAGTCCTTGCCCTCGGGCGCGTCGTCAGGGTTCGACTTCAGGAACAGGTGGTCGTACAACCTGACCTCGGCGTCAACCGCGTGGGCAGCCGAGACCCAGTGAATCGTCGCCTTGACTTTCCTGCCGTCCGGTGCATCGCCGCCGCGCGTGGCCGGGTCATAGGTGCAGCGCAGCTCGGCAATAGCGCCGGTTTTCTCGTCCCTGACTATGCCGATGCACTTGATGAAGTAGGCCGAACGGAGGCGGACCTCGCGGCCGGGCGTGAGCCGGTAGTACTTGGGCGGCGGCACCTCGCGGAAGTCGTCCTGCTCAATGTAGAGCACGCGCGAGAACGGCACCTTGCGGGTGCCGGCAGTCGGGTCCTCAGGATTGTTGACGGCGTCGAACTCCTCGGTTTGTCCTTCCGGGTAATTCTCAATCACGACCTTCAGCGGTCGCAGCACCGCCATGACGCGCGGCGCGCACTTGTTCAAGTTCTCGCGCACGCAGTGCTCCAGCAGTTCGTAGTCAATCACCGTGTCGGCCTTGGCCACGCCGACTCGCTTCAGGAACTCGCGGATCGCCTCGGGCGGGAACCCGCGCCGCCGCATCCCGGATATGGTCGGCATCCGCGGGTCGTCCCAGCCCCGTACCACGCCCTGCCCGACCATGTCCAGCAGCCGGCGCTTGCTCATGACGGTATACGTGAGGTTGAGCCGGGCAAATTCAATCTGGCGCGACGGGAAGATGCCCAGTTCACGGATGAACCACTCGTATAGCGGCCGGTGGTCTTCGAACTCGAGCGAACAGAGCGAGTGGGTGATCCCTTCCAGCGAATCGGACTGGCCGTGCGCGTAGTCGTACGTCGGGTAGATGCACCACTTGTCCCCGGTCCGGTGGTGGTGCGCCCGCATGATGCGGTACATCACCGGGTCGCGCATGTTCAGATTGGGCGAGGCCATGTCGATCCTTGCCCGCAACGTTCGTGCGCCGTCGGGAAACTCGCCTGCCCGCATCCGCTCAAAGAGGTCGAGGCTCTCCTCGGCCGCGCGCCAGCGGTTGGGCGACTCGCGTCCCGGCTCGGTCAGGGTGCCGCGGTATTCGCGGACCAGGTCGGCGTCGAGGTCGCAGACGTATGCCTTGCCCGCCTTGATGAGTTGGACCGCCCACTGGTAGAGTTGCTCGAAATAGCCGGAGGCGTAGTACTCGCGGTCCTCCCAGTCGTAGCCGAGCCAGCGAATGTCCTCCTTGATGGCGTCGACGTATTCGGTCTCTTCTTTCGTCGGGTTCGTGTCATCGAAGCGGAGGTTGCACTTGCCGCCGTACTTCTGCGCGTTGCCGAAGTCGATGCTGATGGCCTTGGCATGGCCGATGTGCAGGCACCCGTTCGGCTCCGGCGGAAACCGTGTGTGGACGTGGTCGAACCGGCCGCTCTTCAGGTCTTCTTCAATCGCCTCTTCAATGAAATTCCTGCCCGCCCTTTCTTCAGTGCTCATTGTCTACTCCTTGGTGCCGGCTCGCGCAAGCGCGCGGCCAATCCGCGCCAGCACCGAATCGCGGCCCAGAATCGCCAGCGTTTCGTACAGCCCGAATCCGACCGTCTTCCCGGTTGCTGCAAGGCGCAGTGCATGGATGACCTGTCCGACCTTGACGCCTTCGGCCGCGACGAACTCCTGCAACAACCGCTCCAGGCTCGCTGCGTCGAACGGTTCGGCCGCCATCAGCCGACTGCTGAGTTTGCCGAGCAACACGGTCGCTTCCGGCTTGCTGAACTCCTTGCTGAAGGCCTTCTCATCATAGGTCAGCTTGTCGTCAGCCGTGAAGAAGTCCGAGTAGTCCAGAATATCGCCCGCCACTTTGATCCGGTCGCCGGCAGCCCGGATTATCGTCGCCACCTTGTCCGGACTGCCGTCCAGGCCGGACTGCCGGAGGAAAGGCATCACGAGTTCCACCCGCCGCTCAACCGGCAGAGCGAGCATGTGCCGGACCTCGAACGCCATCAGTTTGCCCGGGTCGAAACTTGCGGCCGACTTGTTCACCCGCTCCAGCGAGAAACTCTCGATGAGTTGCTCCCGCGTGAAGTGCTCGGTCTTGTCGTCCAGCGCCCAACCGAGAAGAGCCATGTAGTTGACTATGGCCTCGGGCAGGAACCCGGACTGACGGTAGAAATCCACGACCACCGGGCTCGACGTGTCCGGCCCGGTCGCAAGCTTGAGCGCGGCCGCAATCTTGTTCCCGCGCGCCACGAGGTCGGCGAAGTCCCGGTTCTTCAGATATTCCTTCAGCTTCCGCTTGCTCAGCTTGTTGTGGCTTCCCGGCTCCGCGACAAAGGGCAGGTGCGCGAACCTCGGAACCGGCCGACCAAGCGCCTGGAGAATGAAGACCTGTCGCGGGGTATTCGACAAGTGCTCCTCGGCACGGATGATGTGGGTGATGCCCATGTCGTGGTCATCTACGATGCTGGCGAGATGGTAGAGCGGGCTGCCGTCGGCGCGCTGGACGACGTGGTCCTGCTCGCGCGCCCACTCGAACTCAACCCGACCACGCACCAGGTCATCAATTACGAGTGTGCCCGTAGTGGGCATCTTCAGCCGGACAAAGCCCTTCCTGCCATCGGCCTCGAAACGGGCGCGGTCGGCCGGAGTTTCGGCCATCCAGCGCCGGCTGTAGCGGAAGACGCCTTCCTTCGACTGCAGTGCCGCTTGCCGCTCGGCGGCGATTTCCTCGGTCGTGGCGTAGTCGTAGTAGGCGTGGCCCGAAGCGAGGAGCGCCTCGACCGCGGCCCGGTGCGATCCGGTGCGTTGTGACTGGAAGTATGGTGCGTTCGGCCCGCCGACTTCCGGGCCTTCGTCCCAGTTGATGCCGAGCCAGCGCAGGCCGTCAAGTATCGGCTGGAGTACGTCAGCCATATTCCGCTGCTGGTCGGTATCGTCAATCCTGAGGATGAACCGTCCATGACGCTGCCGGGCGAACAACCAGTTATACAGGGCGGTGCGGACCAGCCCAAGGTGGAGCGCGCCGGTCGGCGACGGCGCGATTCTGACTCTGACTTCGTTCATCTAGAAATCGTCAACGAGATTCGTCACTATCCTGGGGGCAGTTCCCGTCCGGGGACAGTCCCGCAACAATGAAACGGAGAGGGTGGGATTTGAACCCACGGTACAGTGTTACCCGTACAACCGCTTAGCAAGCGATCGCCTTAGACCGCTCGGCCACCTCTCCGTCGGAATAGGTCCAATAGGACCAGTAGGTCCTATTCTGACAGCGGAGGGCGCAGGATTCGAACCCGCAAGACCCATCGCTGAGTCGGCAGATTTCAAGTCTGCTGCCTTACCAGTTAGGCTAGCCCTCCGGCCGGAATCCTAAGGACAGCCCCCGGTGACTTACCCGGCTCGGGGACCGTGCCCAAGAACGTCGGCCCTAATTTAAGTGAATTGGCCGGCCAAGTCAACAAACTGCTGGTTGTGACGTGGGGGCCGTCGCGTTCACTGCCGGCCCGCTGCCGGCCCGCTGTTGGTTGACAGGCTGCACCGATGTCCTATAATCTAACCGTCGGCGTCGGGCATCTGCCCGGCCGGCCTAGGCTGAGCGTTGAATGATGAATGATGAAACCGGAACGATGTGCAACCGCGCCTCGGATAAAGACGGGCATCATTCAAGGTTCCAAATTCGATAGGAGGACGTGATGCGCAAATTAGTCGTCGGGCTGACCTTACTGGTCGCCGTTTCCTTCGCTAGTGATACCCTGCTCACACAGAGTTTTGATGGCCTCTGGCGTACGAACAACCCGCCCCTAAATTGGCGGATATTCCATACAGGTGGAGCGCCGATGGGCAATGGTGACTGGGACCGCGATTCGGGCAGCGCGCCGTGGACCGGTCACCCAACTCCGTTCGCCCAGATCCGACCGCTGGACCCGATGGATGCCACTCCGGACTCGCTCATATCGCCGACAATCGACTGTCAAGGCTACGAGCAGGTCACTGTGCACTGCAGCACCAATTTCATCGGCGGGACGAGCTTTTACCAGGCGCAGGTCTTGTACTCGATCGACGGCGGAGTAACCTACCCATATGTCGCCAGAGACTATCACGGTAACAACACTGGGACGATATACGAAGCCCTGGTTCTGAATCAGGCGCAAGACCAGGCTAACGTAAAAATCTGCTGGGTTTTCTACGGCGACCTCAACAACATTACTTCCTGGTACGTGGACGACGTTACCATTACGGGCGAATATCACCCGTTCAGCCACTTGCTAACCGAGAACTTCGACGAGGCTTGGAGCACGAACAACCCGCCGCCCGGGTGGCGGATATTCCACACGGCGCCGGGAGATTCCGGGCGGGACGATTGGCACCGCGAGCCGGCCTACACCGCGCCATGGGCCTTCCATCCGAGTCCGTTCGCGGCGATTGCCTTGTCCACGACCCCGGATGCCCCGCCGGATTCCCTCATTTCCCCGATCATCGACTGCTCCGGGTATAAGGATGTGACCCTCGTCTGCAGCACCTACTTCTACCGCTGGTCGAACGAGCCGTACATCGCCAGGGTCGTTTATTCCACCGACGGCGGCGCGACGTGGCCGTTTACGCTGCACGACTACTACCTGGGCTCAAGCTCGGGCCCGGTGCAGGAATCGCTGTACCTGGACCAGGCCAGGGGCCAGGCTAACGTCCGACTGGCCTGGGTGTACGACGGGGACATCAACTACATCCAGTGGTGGTCGGTGGACGATATCTCAGTGGTCGGCGAGTCGGTGCCGGCTTGGGACGTATCGTGCGAATCAATCGTATCTCCGACGTACCAGGTTCCGCCCGGGCTGATGCAGCCGTCCGCGATCTTCCGTAACCAGGGAGACAGCCTCCAGGTCAACGTGCCGGTAGCGTGCAGCCTGTACGACAACGCGATGGTCGGTCTGGCGGCGTGGACCGACGTGATTGGCTCCCTGCTGCCGGACACGGGTGAGCAGTTGGTGACCTTCGCACCGCAGTACAACCTGCCGGCCGGCCAGTACTTCATCAAGTTCTGGTCTGCTGCCGACTCGGACTACGTGCGCGGCAACGACACGCTCTCCCGCTCCTTCGAGGCGAGCCTGCTGAGCGAGCTCAGCTATGATGACAACACCGCAGCCGATTACGAGTCATGGCCGGTCGGTCACTGCGGATGGGGTGTCAAACTCGACGCGGCCGCTTTCCCGGTCTACATCGAGTCGCTGAAGGTCTACCTCGACGCGCCAGCCGACCCCAACTACTGCGGGTACCAGCTTGCCGTCTTCCTCGACGACGGGACCGGACAACCCGGCGAGCTCTATTTCAAGACCCCGGTCCGGTACGCGGCCGCCGGTGCCCAATGGAACTCGGTCTTCCTCGGCGGCAACGGCGATCAACTGGTGATGCCGGACGGCCAGTTCTACGTCTTCTACCTGCAGGTCGGCGAACCTCCTGAATGCCCGGCCCTGGGGCGCGACGCGGCGCGCAACCCGCTCGCGAGCTACTGGCAGTACCGCAACGGCGTGATGCTGCCGGACTCGACTCCCGGCGACTTCATGATTCGCGCGGTCGTGAATCTCGCGCCGGTCACGCCGGAGCTGGTCGACCTCCGTGCCCTGTACGTTGACCAGCCGCTCTACGACTTTGTCCAGCGGCCGTTCGACGCGCCGATAACGCCGAAGGGACGGATTGACAACTTCGGCTCCCAGACGGTGGCGCCGGTCACGGTCGTATTCGACATCACCGATACCGTAGGCGGGCCGTACTACAGCGATACCGTGACGCTCGCTTCGCTCGATCCCGGCCAAGATACGCTGGTGACTTTCCGGGACTGGGTGCCGAGCACCGCGGAACGGTGCTCGGTCGTGCTCAGGACACTGGCAGGCGGGGACCTGGTCCCGCAGAACGACGAGAAGCGATTCGCGGTCGACGTGCTCAAGGGCGCTCACACCGGCTCGAGCCCGCTCCAATATGGCTGGATTGATTCCGACACGACCGGCGGGCCGACCTTTGCCTGGATTGACACCGCCGGCTTCAATCACATCGGGGGTCTCGGTGACAACGGCGCCATCAACGTCCCATTCGAGCCGGGGATGCGCTTCCCGTTTTACGACAGCACCTACGACTACGTGTACGTATCGGCCAACGGCTGGGTCGCGCTCGGTTCGTCGATCCCGCCGGGCTGGAGTACGGTCACCGTGCCGGACAAGCTGCCGTCGGCGACCGGGCCGAACCGCTGCGTCTACGCATGGTGGGACAACCTGGCACAGTCACCTATCGGCCATGGCTTGGTCTACTACCGCTGGTTCGGAAGTGCGCCGAACCGGTACATGGTCCTTGTGTTTGAGAACGTCAACCGGAAAGACACCGATACGGCCAACGGCATTACATTCGAACTGATCTTCCGCGAGAACGGGACGATTCTCTGCCAGTACAAGGATGTCGAAACCGGCGACCTCAACTTCGACAACGGCAAGAACGCTTCAATCGGGCTGGAGAATGAAGACGGCACCGACGGCCTCAACTACCTGTACGCCCGGCCGCCGATGTCCACCGCGGTCAATGACCTCGCCAACCGGCTCAGCCCGGGCCGGGCAATCATGTTCTTCCCGGAAAGGCGCGACGCGGCCGCGGTCGCCATCGTCAGACCGGAGGAATACGAGTTCCCGGGCCCGATTACGCCCCAGGCGAAGATTCAGAACTACGGCACGGTCAGCGACTCGATCCGGGTCTTCATGAGTATCGGTACTGTCTACGCCCACGACACGCTGATCACCGGGTTGGCTGCCGGCGATAGTACTACCGTCAGCTTCGAGAGCTTCGCCCCGTGGGATGCGGTCATAGGCACGTATGCCGCCGCCTGTTCGGTTCATATGGTCGGCGACGTACGTGCATCCAACAACAGGGTCAGCAAGACAGTCTACGTCACCGCCTGGGCCCGCCGGGCCGACATCCCGCCGCAGTGGCGCAAGCGCAAGGTCAAGAACGGGGCCCTCTGTTACGCCCCGACCACTCACAAGCTCTACGCGCTGAAGGGCAGCAACACCACCGACTTCTGGACCTACAACCCCGCCGCCGACTCCTGGGACACGCTCGCGCCGATGCCGCTCGCGCCGTCGGGTCGAAAGCCGCGCGACGGCGTTCATCTGAGCTTTGACCCGGACAACGGGGCACTGGGTCGTGTCTGGGCGCTCAAAGGCGGCGGCCGGCCCGACTTCTACTACTACGACATCGCCAGCGACAGTTGGACGGCGTGTTCGTCCGCGGTCGTGATCTACCGGGACTACCCTTACAGTGACCGCACGTACCGGGCGCCGAGGAGAGGCGCGGCCATCGAGTACGTGCCCTTCGGCCCACAAGGCTCGATCTACGCCATACCGGGCAACCGCAAGAACTACTTCTGGATCTACGACATCGCCACCAACTCCTGGGCCTACCCGCATGACTCGATCTTCAACGAAAGCCAGGGTTTTCCTCACTGGTCGTGGATACCGCTGGACGTCCCGACTGGCCGGTATGGCGTCCGGTGCAAGGACGGTGCCGACCTCGCCTATCTCAACGGCAAGCTCTACTTGCTCAAAGGTTCGGCTTCATACGAAGCCTACGGTTTCTCTCCTGACTCGAACGCGTGGACCGACACCCTCGACGTGAACTCGTTCGTCGGGCCGCGCATGCGCAAAGTCAAGGCCGGCGGTTCGCTCGTCGCCAACGGCGACCGGCTGTATGCCTTGAAGGGCGGCAACACGCAGGAGTTCTGGCACTATGACTTCCCGCAAGAAATCTGGAGCCGGAACGCCGACATACCGCTGGCAATGAGTGGCCGCCGGGTCAAGGTCAAGCGTGGCTCGGCAATGGCATCGGTCGACTCGACCATCTTCGTCTTGAAGGGCTCAAACAGCTACGAGTTCTGGGAGTACAAGGCGGGCGCGGACAGCCTGCCGTTCTTAGGCGATCAGCCGGAGCGCGAAGGCGTGATGGCCGACCAGGGCGCGCTCGACCTGTCGCGGCCGTGGCTCGTTGCCTACCCGAATCCGACCAGCGTCGGCCTGACCATCAGCTACAACATCACCGGCACTGCACCCACTCATCTCCGCATCTACGACGCCGCGGGCAAGCTCGTCGCGAGCCTCTGGAACGCGACGCGAGAGCGCGGTCAGTACGTGGCGCACTGGAACGCGCTGACGGCCGGCGGAAGCCGGATCGCTGCCGGGGTCTACTTCGTCAAGCTCGAAAGCGGCGAATCCCGTCTGACTCAGAAGTTCATCGTCCAGCACTAGTCGCTGGTATCAAACGACCGGGGCGGGCATCAATGCCCGCCCCGGCTGTTTGTGCGCCCAGCATGGGCGCTGGCTTGAGAGTGAAAGTCTCTATCACGGAGGTT
>CAZQZR010000048.1:0-23164 GCA_964597845.1 uncultured bacterium
GTTAGGAGTTAGCAGTTAGCGGTTAGCAGTGTCGGGGCGGGCGAAAGCCCGCCCCTTTAACTGGCGGAGGGCGGTCGCGCTGTTACAGGAGCCGGAGGGACGGCGGCTGTTGCGGACAAGGGCCGGACGCTGTTACGGGTGGAAGGCCAGGGGCCGGAGCGACGGCTGTTGCGAGGCAAGGGCCGGGCGCTGTTGCAGGTGCTGGGACAAGGGCTGGGGCGATAGCCGTTGCGAGACAAGGGCCGGGTGCTGTTGCGGGTGCTGGAACAAGGGCCGGAGCGATAGCTGTTGCGAGACGATGACCGGGCGCTGTTGCGGGTGCTGGAACAAGGGCTGGAGCGACGGCTGTTGCGAGGCAAGGGCCGGGAGCTGTTGCGCGTGCTGGGGCAAGGGCCGGAACGATAGCTGCTGCGAGACAAGGGCCGGGAGCTGTTGCAGATGAAGGGCCACGGGCCGTCTAAGGGGAAGGGATTCCCCCCGCCGTCCAGGGGATGGCGAGTCAGAGACGGCATACAATATGTAGTACCGAGTCGGCGCGGAACCACAATTTCCCCGTGGGGGTGGCGAAGGGGAGACCGCCCTGGGGGTTGCTTTAGAACAAGCTCTTGAACAAGCTCTGAATCGAGCTTTGAACCGAGCTTTTGGCTGAGCTTTTCCACGAGCTTTGAATCAAGTTTTGAAGCAAGCTCTTCGCCGAGCTCTTCCGCGAGCTTTGAGATGAGCTTTGCGAGGAGTCTTGAAGTGAGCTTTTGACCGAGCTTTGAAATGTGCTCTGAAATGAGCTTTCAAGTGAGCTCTTCAAGAAGCTCTTGGAAGAGCTTTCTCGGGAGCTTTCCGGCGAGCTTCCGCGCGAGCGTTCGCTGAGGATGCACCCCAGAACCGACATAGGATGACCACTGAGGCCACATGGAACGCGGAACGGGTGAAGCCGGAAGTCCGGGCCCAACCTCAGTGAACTCTGTGCGCTCTGTGGTTCAATATCGGATTCAGGGTCCTGCATCGACATTGGCCCCGTGCTCAGCCTGTCAGCGCCGGCTCAGGGAATATAGTCAAGTTTCAAGAGAATCGGAGGCCCGTCTCCACACAGGCTCTCGAACCATAGTCCAGGACAGGAGGAAGACTCCGCACACGGGATTCTCTGCGACCAATAGTCACCATAAGTGCTTCATTTCCAAGTCTATACAAGCAATACTCAATGGTCGAGAGAACGTGCCAATCATTGCCGCCGAAGGTTGATTATGACTGTAATTAACAGTGCCATAGTGAATATTGTTGATGCAGACATTAAGTATCTGAACATTGTGTGAAACTTTTTATTGACATCCTGCGTCTTAAGAGTATGATGACAGACATGAATGGATACCGAATCGCGAAAGCCGACATGGTTACGGCTGCGGCGGGCCAGGGATGTCTATTGCGGGCAAAGTGGGACGCGAAGGGGAAAGTGGAAATGACAAAGGTCGAATACGAAGGAGAGAAGATGAAGATGCTGAGTGCGGGAGTGGCTGCGGTGCTGGTGATGGGTCTTTTGGTCGGTGCGGCCTTCGCGGTTGCGAATGGTCGGGCCAACTCCACCGCCAGCCGGCAGGGCATGATGCCCGAGGTAACGGTCACGGCGGAGATGCCGAGGCTGGTGATGCCGACCGTGGAAGTGCGAGGGTTCCGGACCGTGGCGATGAGCGGGTCGGACCTGCACGTAAACTAGGAGCGAAACGATGGCACGTAAAGGACTGGTTTCCCGCTGCCCGGTGTGCGAATCGGGCATGGCGGTGTCGGAACTGACTTGCGAGTCGTGCGGGACTTCGGTGCGGGGCCGGTTCCAGGTTCCGGACCTGTGCCGGTTGCCGGACGACCTGTACCAGTTCCTGCTCGTTTTCATCAAGAATCGCGGAGTCATCCGCGACGTGGAGAAGGAACTCGGAATCTCGTACCCCACCGTGCGTTCGCGTCTCGACGCGGTGCTTGCGGCGCTGGGATACGGTGAGCAGGTTGCCGGGTCCAATTCTAACGAGGTAATCGAGATGCTCGAACGCGGGGAGATAACTCCGGAAGAGGCGGAGAAGATGATACGGAGAGAGAAGGACTAGTGGTCAAGTGGTCCAGTGGTCAAGTGAACGAGTACGGAGGACGCGATGAGTGATGAGAGAGCACGGATTTTGAAGCTCCTGGAAGACGGCAAGATTACCGCCGACCAGGCGGCGCGGCTGATTGAGGCGATGGGCTCGGAGAGGATGGAACCGGAGTTCGGCAGAATGCCGCACCGCCCGTTCGGCACGCGGCACCTGCGGTTCCGCAGCGGCATGCGTGACCTGGACCGGATTCCCGACGTGGTGGCCACTGCGGTAGCGTCGGCGATGAAGTCGGGCTTCGAGCCCGGCGAGGAGCGCAGCACCGATTTCCCCGGCAAGCGTCACCTGCTGGTGAAGAGCGTGAGCGGGGACATCGACGTAACCCGCGGCGACGAGGGGCGAATCGGGCTCAGTTACTCGGGCGGGATGGTCAAGGTGCGTTCGAGCGGCGAGCAGGTAGTTGTGCGGACCATGGCCGGCGACGTGTCGGCGACCGTGCCGGCTGACGGGCGGTTGGAGATGGAGGTCGTGTCCGGCGATGTATCCATCAGCGATGCCGGTGCGCGCATCGAGGTCAAGACCGTTTCCGGCGACGTCGAAATCACAAAGACCGCCGGCGACGCTCAGGTCAAGACCGTGTCCGGCGACGTCAACCTGGACCGGGTCAGCGGTACGTTCGAGGTCCAGACCCGGTCGGGCGACGTGGAACTGGCCGCGGCCGGCCCGGTTTCGGGCAGCATCTCGACCGTGTCGGGTGACGTCACAATCGCGCTGGGCAGCGATGCCGACCTGGTGCTTGAGCTGGCAATCGAGGAAGACGGCGACATCGGAGTCGACGACGCTCTCCCGCATGAGGTGCTGGAGCAGCGCGAACGCTACATGAAAGTAAAGTTCGGTGCGGGCAGTCGGACGCTGAAGGTCAACACCTACAGCGCCGACATCGACGTCCGCGAGGCTGAGGAGAAGTAGGTAAGGACAATGCGGAAGTCAGATTGCAGATTGCAGAATGCAGAAGGCGGACCGGACAGAGACAGGAGAAACGCGTGATACGAACGATCATCTGGGGAATAGTCGTTATCGCAATCGGGATGTGGATATGGCTGGCCAAGCTCGGAGTCATCACGTCGGGCGTGGTGTTCCACCGCGACTGGCCGGTCATCATCATCATCATCGGGCTGCTGACAGTAGGCGAGGGGATTTCGTGGCTTTTTCGGCGCGGGAGGAACCGATGAAACGGATGATCGGCTGGGGAGTCTTCGCTATCGTCCTCGGGCTCTGGATATGGCTGTCGGCACTGGGCGTGCCCTACATTTCGTTCGCGACGAACTGGCCGCTGCTGCTCGTGGCGTTCGGAGTGTACCTTATCGTACACCGGGCACGGCGGCACCGACGCTGGCACCGCCGGAGCGCATCCCGGGTGCTCTCCGACCTCGAATCGGGGAGAATTGATGCGGATAAGGCAGTCGATGAAATCAGGAGGTCGCAGTGAATGATGAAAAAGACCGGGTCCTCAAGCTGCTCGAAGAGAAGAAGATAACCGCAGAAGAGGCGGCGCGGCTGCTGGATGCCATCGGTCACAGCGATGGCGGGAACCGGCGCAACCGCTTTCTGAAGGTCCGTGTGTTCGACCGGAACTCGGACCAGGCCAAGGTCAACGTAACGCTGCCCATCGGGCTGGTAAGATGGGGAATGAACTTCATGCCTGACTCAGCCAAGGCCAAGATTGAGGAGCAGGAGATAGACATGAAGCTGATTACCGATGCCTTGGAGAAGGACATTACCGGCAAGATCGTTGACGTCGAGGACGAGGAGAAGGGCCAGCACGTCGAGGTCTGGCTCGAGTAGCTGAGGCCCGGGACTCGGGCGCGGTGCGGGTGCCGATGCGCACCCGCACGCCGTTCTTACCGGCCGGCAAAGTCGCCGCTTGACAGGTCGGACAGGAAACATACAATCAGACGTCCGGACAGGCTTTGTCCGGAGCAGTCAGGAAGGCCGAAGCGTGGGCACGTTCCGCGTGAAGGTGAGATGCTTCCTTCGCCGGGACAGAAAACCGGGGCCCACGCCGACGGTGAGACCGCATGACCGCAAAGGGAGGTAAAGGTGGAAAGACTCAGGGTAGTGTGCGTGGTGCTGATGCTAGTGGGCTGCGCGCTTGCGCAGAGCCGGGTGACCCCGGCCGGTGGTTGCGCGACCGTCGCCGATACGCTGTTGTCCGGCGACGTCGACGCGGTTACCGACACTCTTGGGTGGCAGGCTCGGGCGCCGATGCCCACCTTGCCTTCGGGCAAGAAGGTCAAGGGTGGCGGCTGGCTCACGTACGACGGGGGCGTGGATCTTGTCTTTGGCGCCAAGGGCAACCGGCGGGCCGACTTCTACGCGTACGTCGCGTCCGGTGACTCCTGGTATACGCTGGCATCCATCCCGCTCGGCTCGGAGGGCAAATTGCCCAAGGACGGCGCGGCCGGGTTCAGCGACGGCAACGGCGTACTCTACGCCACGAAAGGCAACAACACGCTGGGTTTCTGGAAGTACGACGCTGCGACGGATGTCTGGACCCAGAAGACGGACGTCCCGCTCGGGCCGTCCAACAAGAAGGTCAAGGGCGGAACCGATCTGGTCGTGACGGATTCGGGCGGTGTCAAGTACGTGTATCTGCTCAAGGGCTTCAAGAACGAGTTCTACAAGTACTTCCCACTCGCCGATACCTGGCACCGGCTGCCGGACGCGCCCACCGGCGCGCACATTAAGTGGGACAAGGGTTCGTGGCTCGCGTACGACCTGCAGCACACCATCTTCGCGCACAAGGCCAGATTTCACGAATTCTATTCCTTCAACACGCTGACCGACTCGTGGGACTCGATTCCATTGAAGGGGATGCCGCTGGTGGGATCGGGCGGGAAAAGCAAGAAGTCGAAGGACGGCGGGTGCGCAACCTACCACAACACGGCGGTGTACGCGCTCAAAGGCGGCCACACGCAGGAGTTCTGGAAGTACATCATCGCGGCCGACTCCTGGACCGAACTGGAGATGATACCGAGGGGCACGCCCAGGCCGAAGAAGGTCGGTGCCGGTGCCGACATCACGACGATGCCGCCCCCCTCGGACCGGCCCGGCGTGCCGGCCGAGTTCCCCGCGCTTTCTGGCGACAACACCAACAGCTTCTGGGTCTACCAGACTCCCGGCGACGGTCCCCGGATGGGCAGCGCCCCGAACCGCGACGGCGTCGCCGCCGAGATGCGGCGGCCGGACAAGCCGTTCCTGACGTTCGTGCCGAATCCGCTGTCCGGCCGTTTCGTCACGCTGCGGTACAGCCTGCCGGGTCCCGGTCCGGCAATGGCTCGTGTCTATGACGTAACCGGGTGTCCGGTGCTGCCCGCTGCGCCCATTGCCAACCGTGACGGAACCGCGCTGCTCGACCTTCAAAGTCTGAACGCGGGCGTCTACCTGCTCGCGGTTGAGAGCTCGGGCTTCACCACGGTCCGCAAGCTGGTGATAGACCGGTAGAGCAAGGGATCGGGAACGGCAGTCAGCATCGAGCAACTCGCAAACCGCGGGGACGGACGAAAGCCCGCCCCCGCAGCTTCGTTGTCACCGGTGACACTCGGCGCCGACCGGCTGGCTTCGACATGGCGACAGGCCGTTCTATTCTGAAGCATGGGTATGGAAATCCCCAGGGAGCTGCAGCCGAAGATAGACGAGCTTCGAGCCCACGTCGCCGAGGCGCAAGCTCCGACTGACCGGCTCCGGGCCCTGTTCAAGCTGGTCGACCAACTCATCGCGGTTACGCCGATGGCGTGCGAACCGCTGCTGCTGCAGGCACGGGAACTCGCGCGCGGACTCGGCGACAGGGCATCCGAGGCCCGGGTCGAAAGCAACCTGGCCAATAGCGCGTTGCAGTCCGGCAATCTCGACGCGGCGGAGACGCACGCCCGCAGCGCGCTGGCCCTCGCACGCGAAGCCGGCGACGGTACGCGCGAGGCTTCGGCGCTCTCGATGCTCGCGATACTCTATCGGACGCGGACCGACTACGACCAGGCGCGCGAGTACGCACACCTGTGCCGCGCGGTCTCGGAGAAGGCCGGCTACCTGCCCGGGGTCTTCTCGGCCCTCATCGGGTTGGGCAACCAGGCCATGCTCCAGGGCCAGCTCGAGGAGGCGCTCAGTTGCTACCAGCAATGCCTCGATGTCAGCGAGGAACTCGGGAACGACCTCGGCGGCGCGACGCTCCACGTCAACATCGGTTTGCTCCAGGAACAACTCGGCCGGTGGGAAGACGCCGCCGGTAATCTGTACCGGGCGGTCGCGGTGTGTGAACGCCGCGGTTTTGCGGCGCTGCGCTACAATGCTCTGAACGTGCTGGGCGAGCTTTTCCTGAAGCGCGACAAGCTCGACCGGGCGGTCGAGACGCTCAGGCTCGTGGCCGAGGCGGGCCGCGGCAGGCTTGCTACCCAGGATGTCATGCACGATGCGTTGAGTAACCTGGGCCAGGCGTATTGCCGGCGCGGCGACCTGGCAAGCGCCAGCCGCGCCTTTGACGAAGCGCTGCGCCTGAGCCGGAGCACCGGGGACCGGCGCCAGCAGGCAATTCTGCTGTGGCGCACGGCGGAGCTGGCTTTGCTCCGCGGAAACCCGGACCGGGCGCAGGCGCTGGCCGACGAGGCCCTCGGTTTCGCGCGAGAGCTCGGGCTGCGAGCAGAAGAAGGCGAGGCGCTGCGGGTGCACGGCCTGATTGAAGCCGGTCGCGGAAAACCTGAGGCGGCGCGGGCCGCGTTTACCGCGGCGCTGGAAGCACTGGCCGGCGGCGACGAGGGCTACGAACTGGCGCGA
This sequence comes from uncultured bacterium, assembly GCA_964597845.1. Lineage (GTDB taxonomy): Bacteria > Hydrothermota > Tepidihabitantia > Tepidihabitantales > Tepidihabitantaceae > UBA2258. Next base: position 6,897 of record CAZQZR010000048.1, read on the forward strand.
GCCCACTGCTACTACGGCCGGTATCTGCTGGAGCTGGGAGACGTGCGCCCGGCCGCCGACATGCTGCGGGCCGCGGCCAAGGTCTTTCGACGACTGGCGATTGTCGCCGACGCCGAGGAGGCGATTCAACTGCTGTTCCGGCTCGAAATGGCCGGTGACCGGGACACTGCGCTGCTGCAGGCGATTTCGAGCCTCTCGGCGCTTGGCATGGAGCCCGCGCGGTTCGTGAAACAGTGCCTGCTGCTGCTCTGCGAGGGACTGGACTTCGAGAACGGCGCGCTGCTGGCCGAGGGCAGGGCGGAAATGGTGTGCGGCAATCCGGACCTCGCCCGCGGGCAGGAGATGGCACGCCGGGCCGCACTCGCCGTCTCCGACACGGCGCTCTGCTTTCCGGTCAACCACCAGGATCGGACAATCGGCAGCGTCTACCTGGAGCGCCGTGTACCGTCGATGGTTGCGTGCGACACGGTGATTGCGGGCACGGTCGGCAACCTGCTGGCGGCGCCGGTGCGGCTGCTGACGCAGGGAAAGCAGGAGACCAGCGGGCCGAACGGACTCGACCTGAGGGGATTCGCGGGCAGCGACGCTCGCGTTCAGCCGACGCTGCGCCGGGCCGCGCAGCTTGCCGGCACCTCGCAACCGGTGCTGATTCGGGGAGAGAAAGGCACCGGGCGGAAAGTGCTGGCCCGGGCGCTGCATGATTCCGGCGCTCAGTGCGCCCGACGCTTCGTCGTGCTCGAGTGCCCGGAAACGGACGTTGAGATACTCGCCGAGCTTCTCTTTGGGACCGAAGGCGCCCATGGACAACTCGCGACGAGCGACTGGGGCACCGTGTTCCTGGAAGACGTGGACGTCCTGAACCCCGGGTTACAGTCGCGGCTGCTGGACTGGCTGAAAGGCCCGGGCAGCGGGCCCGGTGCACCGAGAGTCATCGCTTCGACCAGCCGGAAGCCGGGCGAACCGGTCCGGGAGTTCGACCCGGCGCTGTATCAACTGCTGAGCGAGGCGGAACTGGTCCTGTTGCCGCTGCGGGAGCGGATTGCAGACATTGCCGGGCTGGCCGGTTTCCTCGTGCGCCAGAGCGACCGCGAGTTCAACCGTGGTGTTTCGGGGCTGTCCGCGGAGGCCATTGGACGGCTGGCCGCCCATGACTGGCCCGGCAACATCGCCGAACTGCAGCGCGCACTTGAGCGGGCGGTGCTGCTCGCACGGGGGCCGCTGGTGGAATCTGAAGACCTGCCCGAAGACTTCCCGAAGCCCGAAGTCCCGGGCTCGAATCCGTGAACCGAAATTGAAGGTACGGCATGTCCTGGGAATCGGTCGTCTGGTGCTTACGAATGCAGCTCGTCCTCCCGAAGTTCCTGTGACCCGCCGGCCCAGGACGCAAGCGGAAAGCCCCAATGAGATGCCAGAAGGAATAGCTTGACAAGCCGGGACAATCGTGGTTTAACTGTGTCATGCAGACTGGGATAGCGACAACCGCAAGAGGCAGGAGTCTTGAACGGTGCGACGGCGGAGAAGTACACAGGCGCCGGCCGACCTGCTCGCCCTCGATAAACAAATGGCATTGGCGATAGCGTAGAGGACGGCATGAAAGTGGGGGTTTGATGGAAACAAGGGACCATCTGGCGGAGATTTACCAACTCATGGACATTGAGACGGCTCTCCCCGAATTGAACGCCAAAGACCGGGGCGGCTACTACGAACTCGACTGCCCCGGGTCCGGCGACGACGGACGCGGGCGAGCCCGTATCTGTAAGGACAACAAGGGCCACATTCTCTGCAACCGGCCGGATGAGTGCGCAAAATCCACAAGCCTTTGGGATTATGTCCAGAAGAGAGACAAGCTGACCCCGGCCGACACGCTCAAGCGGCTGGCGGAGCTTGCCGGGTACGCTCTCCTCTCTCTCGACTCGGAGACTCAAGCGCGAATCAGGACCGTCGAGGAACAGGCGAGTCTGTTGGAGGCTGTCGCGGACTTCTTCAAGGCTCAGATATGGACTCCCCGGGGGCGGGCGGTCCTGGACTACCTCAAGGGGCGAGGCTACTCTGAGCAAGAAGTGAAGGGCACGGAGATAGGGACCTTTCCCCCTCAGGGAGAGATTACCCGGTTCCTAGCCTCGATAAACGTGGCAAGCCCGTCAGACACGCTTTACGCCCTGGGGCTCGATGTCCGCGGGCTGGGCGAGACTCACAAGCTGGCTATCCCCTACCGAGGCCCGGCCGGCCGGCTCAAGGGCTTCGCGGTCAGGACAACAGAACCGAGAATGGAGCCCAAGTATCTCTACACCGGGAGGCTTGAGCGAGACACCCTCTTCAACCTGCACCAGGCCCGGGCGAGCGGACAGAACGAACTCATACTTGTGGAGGGCTACATGGACGCTCTCAGAGCTACCGGGCGGGAACTCCCCGGGGTCGTGGCGCTGGGCGCGGCGGCCCTGACCGAGAAACAGCTTGATGACGCTCTCCGTTGCCGGGCCAAACGGTTTACCCTTGCCTTGAACAACGATGCCGGGGGACAGAACGGCACCGGGCAAACCCTGGACCTGCTGGATCGGCGGGGCATCCCGGGCTTTGTGGTAACCCTGCCCAAGGACTGCAAAGACCCGGACGAACTTATAAAGGTCAAGGGCATAGACGCGTTCAAGCAGCTTGTGGAGCAGGCTCAGAGCGGGAGCAGTTGGCGAGCCGCGCGGCTGCTCGGCAAGCACGACCTGAACACAGCCCGGGGACGGCGGGCGGCGGTGGATGAAGCGATAGTCATAGCGGAGCAGCTCAGCCCCCCGGACGTTCAAGTTTTCATGGACTGGGTAACGAACGCCACCGATATGGGGGAAGGGCTCTTTGAGGCTTACCTTGAGAACTACCGGCAACGGCAAGCGCGGGAGCGGCTCACCCAGCGCTATGAAGCTCTCCTGAAAGACGGCGGACGACTCCTGGCAGACGGCAAGATCGAGGACTTAGGCCGGCTCTTCGACGAGCAGGGAAAAGAACTCGGGGCGAAGACCACAATCCGAGCCCCGAGCACCTACGTACTAGGCACCTTCCTGACCGAGGTAGCCGAGACCGCGGAGGGACTCAAGACCGGTTACCCCGGCCTGGACCGGCTCTTCGCCATTCCCCGGGCGGCTACAACTATCGTAGCGGGCAGACCATCTCACGGAAAGACCGCGACCCTGCTCAATCTGATGGCAAACATGAGCGGGCTCTACAAGGACAAGACATTTGTGCTTTTCTCCTACAAAGAGCGGCGGCGGCAACTCGGGCTCAAGCTCCTGAACATCCTGTGCGGGAAAGTCATATTGAGCGGTGAGATCAAAGACCCGGGTTTGAACCTGAGAGAACTTGAGGGCTACCTGAGAGAAGGCAGAACCGACCGGCCGGCGATAGAGCGAGGCAAGGACGACCTCAGCAGGCTCCTGAACTCGGGGCGGGTTCTGCTTGCAGACGAGCCCTACTCGGTAGAGGACTGGGCGGATGCCCTGACCGCTCTCTCCGGGCGGTGCTCTATCGGGGCAGTCTTTGTTGACTACGTACAGAAAGTGAAAACACGGGACGAGTATCCTAACCGACAGGCAGAACTCCAGCGGGTCTCTGAGCGAATCATGGAGACTGCCCGGAGCCTGGGCTTGTCCATTATCCTCGGGGCTCAGTTAGGCAGAGACCCCATGCACAAAGAGAAAGTGAGGCTGGACGATCTCAGAGAGGCCGGCGGCATTGAGCAGGACGCGGGTCTCGTCCTGGGGCTCTTCAACCCCGCGGTGGAGAAAGCCCAAGACGGAGGCGAACCGGTCAAAGAGCCGGTAGTAGACCTCAAAGTGACTGTGCTCAAGAACCGCGACGGGGCGGTGAATGAAGACGAAATCCTGGACTTCAACCGGCCGCTCTTCACCCTTAGCTCCAAAGACGGCTCTCCCCCGGCGAATCCGTGAACAAGGTCGACCTCTACGCTCAGGACCTCAAGCGCAGACGCTCCCGGACGCAGGCAAAGCCCCCGGACACGGCGGACGGCGGACCGGGGACGGGCTCTGGGTCCCCGGACGAGCTCCGAGCCCGCTTGAAGGTGCTAATGGTGGAAGGGGAACCCGCAGAGAACACAAGAGCAGACTCTGCGAATACAGCCGGCAGAGGCAAGGCAAGAGAGCCATAGCGCCGGCGAATCAGAAAGCCGTAGTCGGCAAGACCACCTCAGCTACTGGCATCCGGGCACTTCCGTGGATGCCTTGCTCATCTCAGCTCACCAAGACTGTCAGCCGTTGGCCGTCAGTCGCAGGACTACTACGTCAAATGTGCGGGTGGAATGTGGTAACTGGATCCGCGGGACCGCAGCGCTACCGGTTTCTGGACTCCCAGTAGCCCGGCCTGCGCTTGAGGTGCATCACCGCAGCAACATACACAACATCGTCCTCGACTGCATAGACGATCCCATACGGGAATCGGTGGACGAGGCAGCATGAAAACGCCCCTTCAGTCGCCGCCAGAGAATCGGCCGGCGGGCCATCGCATCGAAGGCGGCCTCGATGCTCGTCAGAAACTCCTGACCCAACCCTTCCCGGCAGTCTTCATGGAACACGGCCGCCTCGCGCAGCTCCGCGGCGGCGGCCGGGTCGAGGACAACCCTCAACGCTTCAGTTCTTTCCTGATGACGGCAATCGCACGGCCGGCCGGAACAGCCTTCCGTTGACCGCGTTTCCACGCCGCGTACCGGCATTCGGCTTCCGCGACCCAGGCTTCCTCGACTGCGGTCAGCCGCGTCTTCGCTAACGGCGCCAGTAACCGCTCGGCCAGTCTCTCCCGCTCGGAAGGCGGAAGCCGTCGCGCCTTCTTCTCGATTTCCAACATCAAAGCTGTCATAGTCGTTCTCCTTTTGTCGGCTCTCCTCCATAAGGAGAAGCTCAGGCAATTATACCCTGGCCGGCGCGTCATTCAACCCGTCCCCGCACCTCGCCGGATGCTCACTCGTTTCTCGCCGACAGCGAATGAGAAGACCGTCAAGGGTGCCATGGCTCGTACTCTCTCATTCCTCACAGAAGAAGAGCAGAAATGAAGGGAAACCGTCGGCAGCAGGCCGCTGGCCATCGGCCGTAGGCGACTACGTGGGTGCGCGGACGCTGATTGGTCTCTGCTGGATGACTGACTTGGGGCTCTGCCGCGCTGCGCCCAGTCCAGTGACAGTCACCGGGATTCTCCAGATACCTGACTTCTGATTTCACCCAGTCATCGACCTCCGCGGTCTTGCCTCCTGCGTTTTGGCTTTTGCCTTTTGACTTGCGCTCCGCCCCTTCCGCATTGCCCTTGTACTCACGACTTTGTCCTTAGTAATCAGGTTAGCGTCCCCAGATTTTCCGGCCGGATGGACCGGCCCAGTTTACTATATGTCCCCCGGAAATCGAGTCCCCAAATCTGCTAACTTCACTATTCTCAATCCACTATTCACCACTTCCGAATCTCCCCTATCCCATCCCCTGGGCTATATGCGAGACTGCAGAGAAAACCGTGCACAAGGCTCTCGCGCAGACCGTCGGCATGGCAATGCTCAGGATAATTGTGACGACCGTGCCGGTGATCGTCGTCGAGACCGCGACCACGGCCGTCTTCCCGGAAATCCTCTGCCCAATCCTGACGACTATCCGTAGAGTCCCTTGACCGACTGCCCCACAGAGTGCCGCTGGAATCATCCTGAGGGCAATCTGGAGAGCAATCGGGCCTGCGGTCTGACCGGTTGTCTTGAGGATTGTGAGACCAACTATTCCCACGACTGCGGGGAAAACCACGTGTGGCGCCATCGACTTAGCCCTGACTTTATTTCGACTCCGAAGCGCAACCCGAAGTCCGTAAACCGTGACCTATCACCCATCGCCCATTCGCGAACACGGCAGCCGCCGCGCCGGCCTTGTCAAATCGGATGGGGCTATTTGGGGAAAGTCAACGGCTGTCAGCCGAAGCGGCTAGCCGCTTCGGCCTCCGAACGATGTACGAGTCCTTCGATGCAGCAATGTACGAATCCCGCATCCTCTCGACCAACTCGACCATCTTGCCATGCCGCGTCTTGACGCGGTCATCAAATCAGGTAACTGCCCTAATTCTCCCGCGCCTTTCACCCACGCTCGCCTTGGTCATTTGTCGGGCATTCGGGCTTGAATCGTCATTCGGATTTCGGTATTCGGACTTGCGCGTAGCGCGTTATCACCAGCTCTTGCTCAGTTCCGCGGTCAGACGGAGGTCGTTGTACTTACCGTCGTCGCCGTTGTACACAGCGTCCGCCACGCCGAGGCTGGCGTCGCATATCTTCCAGACTGGAAACGACGTTGAGTAGCGGGTATCAATCCTCCTGTCAGTGCCGAATGTGCCACCCAAAGACAGGCTGTGCGTCCACTTCTCGAACAGGGTGTACGACGGCGTAACATCGAAGTAAACGCGCTGGTCCGGGTCCATCCCAACTGCGACTGACCGGCTGAGCCCGCAGCCTGCCGACAAGGACAGTGGGAACTCGAACCCAAGCCCATAGTTTAGACCTGCGTCCCAACTCGTGTTGTCAGCCGAATCCGACACCGGGCCGCGCACATCGTTGTAGCTGAACGAGACGCCGGGCGAATGCGAGAGCTTGCCGGCCTGGAAGCTGTGCCCCGCGCTCACCGAAACGACGTTGCCCGTGGTTGTCTTTGTCGATGCCACTACGGCCATCGAATCCAGGCTGTCGCTGCTTTGGGTATACGGATAGTAGCCTAGCTGCAGATACGGCAGATTCGGGAATGTCAACCCGAGGCTCGCTTCCCAGTTTGTGAACCGCGTCGTCGTACTCTTCAGCGTGAGAACGCGGGCCACTCTGCCCAGGCTGTCTTCCACTGCCTGAGCCAGCAGGTTGTCGTGTTCGCTCGTGTATGCAGCCGACACCGACACTGCATTGTCGAAGAAACTGCGCTCGATGCCTCCGCCCATGGCCATGTTGTCATTCCGCAGGCCCGGCGCGCCCAGCGACTGATACCCCGGCCCGACAAACTCAAGCTTGCCATAGACCCGCGTGTCGAGCACGTTCAGGGACGGACGCAGCTTGAATGCAAAGTCCACGGAACTGGACATCCGCGGCTTGAACGTATTCGCCGCCCAGTCCGGCAGCCAGTCCCACTTCTCGACCGGCAGCCGCTTATCCCGAGTCAGTTCCGACCCCGTGACCTCAGACTCCAGCCGAAACGCGTCCCTGGCGAGGCTCAGGTTGAACTCCGCGCCCAGCACGTAGTTCTCCTGAGGTCGCACGACCTCGTAGGTGTCGGTTGTATCGTTCGGGTTCGGCCGCCAGTTGCCCGCAGGCGAGACCGTGTCGTCACCGGCGTACAAGCCGGTTAGGTAGAAATGAGTACCCTCCTTCTTGCCGAACCCGAACCGGCCCGAATAGAGCATGCGGACGTACGCGCCCTCGGTCGAGTCCGAAACCGCGACCCGGCGCTGGTTGCGGCCCGCGGCCGCGGCTGCGTACACGTACCACGGGTTCAACTCGACCGCGCCGCCGAATACCGGCGCGCCGGACAGAGTGTAGGGCGTCCAGGACGGGTTGCACGAGCCGAGCTCAAGGCTCTTGAAGGACAGCGCGAACCCGGACAGGTTCGTCTGCGACTCAAGCCACTTCTTCGGGTTCAGGAACAGCTTGAACTTGTCCAGTTGTTGCCGGAGCGGGTTCTCCTGCGTGCTCAAGAGCATGTCGAGCCCGATGGGGAACCCGAAGAGCGACAGCGATGGGTTGACGTTGAACCGCAGCTCGGGCCGCGGCTCGACCAGGCTGTCGCCGGTCACCCATCCATACTCACTGTACATACTTGCCGTGCCGGAGAACTGCACCGGCCCGGCACCCAGCGCAACCACCAACAGCGGCACAAACAATGCGAGCATCCTTGCCTCCTAGGTCAATTCGTTATCCTGACCATCTCCGTCTGGTCGCCGCGCGGCGACCTCCAAACGAACCCCACCCGCGGCTCGACCGGGCTGTCGCCTGTCACCCATTCGTACTCGCCAGACACAAAACAGAACAAACCGCATTACGTTCCTCCGTTCCGCGCCGGGTTGGCTCTCCCCGGGGGAGAGACAGTCGGCAGCCTCTCCCCACCGGTTTTCTCCTGTGCTTCGGCGCGCACTCTGGCAGTCTGAAGTCTCCCCTATTCCTTCTTCACCGCCAGCGCGAAGGCGCGGACGAAGGAGGCGTCGTAGGATGAGATTCTGTATCCCCAGCCGGTCGTCGCCTTGGCGTAAACGTACAGGTTCTCTGAGAACGCCGCCTCCGTGCACGGCCCGAGCAGCGTCGAGCGCAGGAAATCGTGCTCGTAGTGCCCGCTGCCGTCGCCCGTATACACGCCCGCTGCGGGCGAGAACACGTAAGGGTGAACGACGTAGGAGCTGTCGCAGGTCATGATGCCGCGCACAATCCGGAACGTGAACCAGGCAAACCCGTCCGGGTGCGACGCGTGGAATGCCACATGAACCGGCGACGGGTCAAGCGGGTCGTAGCGCAGGAAGCCACAGGTGTCGTTTGCTGCCACGCCGGAGACGGTCGGTGCATCGACATATGCGCTGCACGGCCGGTTGTCGACGTGCAGCATGAACTTGAATCCGCCGGCATCCGTCTCCATGGCGTGCGGCAGCCGGGTGTTGATGACACCGCCCGGCCCCTCGGACAGCGGCACGACAAAACGAAACGTCCCCGGTCCCGGCAGCTTCTGCGCCCCGGCCGAATCATACACCGTGAGCCTGACCTCATACTTGCCCGGCGCGAGGTGCTTGGCGACCGTGTTCAGGTACCCGCTGTAGATATCCCCGAGGAACCCGCTTGTCGGCCAGTAGGTCGTTGCGCCCGGAATCGTCGGCGGGTCGTGGGGTCGGAACCGATACAGTTTCATGCCCGACACGTCATCGGGCCCGAGCTTCAGCGTCGGGAAAGTCGGCAGGAACCCGAGCACTTCCTTGGCGTAGTGCACGCGCACTTCCTCGTCGAAGTCCTGCCACGCGCCGCCGGACAGCCGGTACTCCCAGCGGTAGTAGTAAAGGTCGGTGGTCGGAATCAGGATTGACGAGCCGGAACGGAATCCGAGTTGCCCGCCGAACGGCGCGCTGTCCACGTCGCCGTAGCTCGTCAACCCGGTGAGGCTGTCGATACCGGGCCGCATCGTACCGCCAACGCCCCACGGCATCACCCAGTTCGTTACACCGCCCGGCACCGTGACGCCGGGCTCGAACGGCTTGAACCCGACGTCCGAAGTCCATTTCCGGCTGCCGTTGGAGTACACCTGGGTTCTGGTTCCGGCTTCGAGGTCGAGCGCGTAGATGCGCGGTCCCCAGTTTCCGTAGTACAGCAGTCCGTCCGGCCCGAACGCGATACCGGCAATCGAGCCGGTCGGGTCGGTGTAGACCTTGGTAACTGAGTTCGTACCGATGTCGACGCGATACACGCTGGCGCCCACCCGGTTTCCGGTACTGAGGTACAGAACGCCGTCAGCATCGAAGCAGAAATCACCCGACCAGAATCCGTCCACGCGCGACAGCAGCACCTCGTAGTACAGGTCCGTGCTACCGCCGCTGTGCAGTCGCCATATCTTCCCGTCGCCTCCTGCGCCGTTTGCCTCGCTGAAGTACAAAAGACCATCACAGCCCACCGCGATGTCGCGGACATAGGTCGAATGAGTGTGGACGACCGACTCCGGCGGCGCGCCACCACCCAGTTTCTTGACGTAAATCTTGAACTCGTTCGCATTCACGAAATAGAGCTTGTCCGCGTCCCACGGCGCGAACAGGAACGAGTAAATCCGGCCCGCTGGCCGGGTGTATATTTTCACCTCGGGCCCAACCGCGGGCCGATGATACACCGAACCCTTGGTTTCGCCGCCGTCGCAGAAGTAGATGTCGATGCCGGGGCCCGGGGACAAAAGCGGCGACGGGAAGTAGAACTTCCACAACTCGCTGACGCCGATGATATCCGCACCCAGCATCGCCTTGACCTGCCACGCGTACATCTTCCTCGGTGTGAACGGCCGTGCGGAACGGGGGTAGGTGAGACTCGTGGCCGCAATTCCCGGCTTGCTGAACCACGGACGGTTCGCCCGCATCGCTTCCTCCGGTGACTGGCCGGGCAGCATCTGAACCAGCTTCAGTTCGTAGGTCACTGGTCCCCTCGGCGCTGTGCTCGGCGGTGTCCAGACGAACCGGGGGTATGGAACGGGCACCGTCGCACCATCGCGGGGCGAAGTCAGCCGCAGCGGCCCCATCGGCTTGACGGAGAACTTGACCGACTTGGTGTCGAAGTCGGGCTCGAGTTTGACTGTGAAGGTATAGTCCCCTTCGGGCAGTCCGCCGGTGCGGGCCGCGAAGTCCTTGTAGCCCGGGGCGTACGTCTGTTGGTCGATGCCGATTGCCTGTATGTCGGCGTAGCGGATGACCTTTGTCCCGGGGGGCAACTTGAACTTGTTCGTCTTCGCCCAGAAGACCTGCCCCTTCCGCGCCTCGGTGATTGTGCCCTCAAGCCAGACCTCGTACGTCTGGTTGTCCGGGTTGTTGAGTGTCACTTTCCACAGTTGTTCGATGTTGTACTGCCCCGGCGGCGGCGGGGAGAACTGCTGGATGAACGGTGCGGCCGTGAGCACGGCCAGCGGCATCAAGGCCAGCATGGCCCCGATGATGATACGGTGCATCTTCATGGTGCTTCCTCTTTCTGTTTCTCCGGCACCGTTGGGCGCCGGGCTTCGATTTGAACTGGGTTCTGGCGGTCGCAGCGAAGCTGACGACCGCGTTTCATGAGTTGTCCTGACAGATGTCAGGTCAATGGTCTGTACGACCGATATGGCCTCATGCAAACCGGCCATGAGCAGTCCTTTTTGTTGTAGAATTGTTGTGCCTTGGCAGAGGGCGGAGCCGGATGAGGGTAGGGCAAGCCCACAGCACCACGAACGGTGCCGGCTGGAGGATGCCCCGAACGAACGCTTTACGAACCGTCATCACGCCTCTCTGCGCCTGCGCGCGTTTCTCTCAACGGAGACGCGTGTTCGGCCGTGCCGGTGTCACAAACCGCGCCCCCGGCACGGCTCGAGTGCCCTCCGTGTTTTAGCACAATCCTGCATCCTTGTCAAGCGCTGCCGCGAATAACGCCAGACCGCAGACCGCTGCCTTCGCCACGGAATCAGCCTTCGACGCCTGCCCGGCTGCTATTCCTCGACAGTCGGGCCGATTTGCGCTTCGATGAGCACCGGCATGCCTCGGCTATCAGTGAACCGGAAACCGTAGGTGTGCCGACCGGGTTTCAGTCCGGGGACTTCGTGCAGGAACGGCATGCCACGAACCGGGTCGCCGCCCTGTGGGTCCATCGGGAACGGCTCACCGTCAATGATAACCTCGGACTCCGCCGGCGGGTCGCCGTCCTCGTCCTGGTAGGTCACGCCGTAGACGAACGGCGTGAGCGTGTTGCCAACGGGCGGCTCGACGAACCACTCGCTCAGCACCGGAGCATGGTTCTCACCCTCCTCCACCATCGGACCGGTTTGCTCCTTGGTTTCGACCTGGTGGCCGTGGCCGTCGTCAAACCGGAACCGGTAGCTGTGCCGGCCCGGTCCCAGCCCGGGGAGTTCCTGCAGGAACGGCATGCCCTCGACCGGGTTACCGCCCGGGGATGCCATCGTGAAAGGCGCGCCGTCGAGGATGACCTCGTGCACAACCGGCATGTCGCCGTCCGGGTCGGTGTAGTTGACCGCGAACCGGAACACGGTCGTCGGCAGGCCATAGCCCGGCTCGACCTTGCCGTCAGTCAGGCTCGGAGCCTGGTTCTCGGCCGCAGTGACCGTGACGGGCAGAGTGACGGCGTCATTCGTCGGATTCTCGTCTCCGGCCAGACGGCTGGTGAAGACGACGTCATACGCGGCACCGGGCCCGGCTGCCTGCCACTCGCGGAACCGGACCGCTGCGGTCGCGCCGGCCACCAGTTCACTTGCGGTCGCGGAGTCCTCATACACGCTGACTCCGGCCGACTCGACGAGGCAGGACACCGGCAACACGGCTATCTTCTCCGTGCCGTAGTTGTGAACTTCGGCGGCCGGAGTTGTCCGCGTGTATGCCGGGACTTCACCTCCGGGCGCGAGGACGTGGTGTACGCCGGCGTCACTGCGCCCGGGCGTGCTCGTGAGCCTGATTGACCGGCCGTTGATGATGCTGTCGAAGATGATGTTGCCGACAAAGGAGATGGTCTTGCAGAACTCGACGCCTTCCGGGATCTTCTCGCCCGGCTTCATCTTCATCCGGCGCTGCTGGCCTGCCATCCGCTCCGGCTCGCGGATGGTCACGACGATGTAACCCGGACCGACGCTCTCGACGTGGGCCGTGAACCCGATGTCAACCGGACTCGAGCCGATGACCACTCTGCCCATGCCGAACGACCCCAGCCGGATGGTGTCGCCGGTGAGCGGTCCCTTGAACGTAATCGTGGTGCAGGGCTTGACCCAGGCCGGTAGCTCGGTGCCGCGCGGCGGTTGCAGCACCTTTACCTCGCACAGCAGCCAGTCCGGTTTCTGGATATGGACCGTTGCCCGGCCGTCCTTGACCTCGCGGACGTGCCCTTGGTACGTGAGCACTTCCGGGTCAGTTTGAGTAATGCCGGTGGCGTCGGTGATGCTGCCGGTCAGCTTGCCCGTGAGTTTCACCCACTTGCACTTCTTCACCCAGCCGGGCAGATGCTCGCCCGGCGCAAGCGTCACCTTCCGGGTGTTGCAGCGGAGCCAAGTCGGGTACCAGATGTGGACTTCCATCTCCCCGGTCTCCGGGTTCACGGACTGGACGTGACCCCTGATTTCAATGGCGGGAGGGTCGGTTTCGGTCACGCCGCCGACCGTGATGCCGGTCGAATCCTGGTAGGCCGAATCGAGAACGACCCACTTGCAGTAGCGGATCCCTTCGGGCAGGGTCTTTCCCGGTGCCGGCCTTACGTCTCTTGTCTGGCACTTCAGGTGCGGCGGGGAATCGAAGTGCATGCTGAAGGTGTCGCCGTTCCGGCCCTGGACGTGGCCGGACGCGCCCGAGATGTTAAGGCTGGCCAGGCACTGGCGCACCTCGTATACGCCCGCGTCCGATTCATGCACCAGCACCGTGACCCAGGAGCAGACGTTCAGCACGCAGTATTCCAGCTCCTGGTCTCCGACCTTGACCTTCGACCCCGGGCCCATCACGACCGTGTGCTCGGTGCCGTCCGCGGACCTGAGCTTCACGGTCTTGCGTTTGGTCTTCGGGTCAATCGTCACCTCCTCGACGTGGTAGTTCTTGAACCGCTTCCAGGTCTGGGGCTTATCCTTGTCCTCCCACTTGTCGCGCATCTTCTTCTTGGCGCTCTTCTTCGCCGTCTGGAGCGCCGGCTGCCAGTCGATGGGTGGCGGGACCGAATCCAGGTCTTCGTTGAGCCCGGTCGGCCAGTCGTTGCCATCGAATACCACCCCGCCCAGGACCGTGCCCCGGACGTCTTTGTGTGCCGGCCGCGTATCGGTTGCACTTGACACTGCGGTTACGACGTGGATTTCGCCCAAGGCGACCTTCTCGATGAACTCACCCGAATAGCAGGCATGAATCACGAGGTGGATACGGCAGCAGCAGGGCAGGGCAGCCTCGGTAAGCCACTTGAGCACGTCCGCCGGCGAAACCGACTGCTCGCTGACCCGGTTCCCATGCCGGACGTAGAAGCAAAGCCGGCCGCTTGCGGTGCCGTGGCCGTTGAAGTAGATGACGATGTCCTCGCCGCACTTAACCTTGCCTTTCAGCCCTTTGATGGCCGACTCAACCCCGGCCGGATCCTCGGGCCGCGACACGTCGGACGTATCGCCGCTGCGCCGCTTGAACTCGGACTCGAACTTGTCGGCCAGCCCCTTGCGCCACGCCGCGATTTCCGGATTCGGGTCTCCGCCGGTGGCAATAATCGCACGGTCCCGTGCGTAGGTCGCCGGTGGCGCTACGACCAGAACCAGCAGGACAGCCAGCAGGCTGGCCCTGATTCCCGGGTGCTGCATTCTGAAGTCTGACTTCTGACTTCTCATCGCTCCTCCTAGTGCCGCTCCGGCCGGGCAAAGAAGACGTACCGGTTTCCGGCCAGTTCCTCGCGCGTCTGCCAGACGTGCTCGCCACTGACCACCGGCCAGAACTCGCGCTCCTGCACCGCAAGTCTGCCGGTGTAGGCATCGACGAACACGTACCGCGTCGGATGGCTGAACTCTGCCGTGAAGTCGTCGTCCAGCCAGGCGAACCAGGTCGGCCTCTCAACCACGGTCGTCGCCGTGTCGAAGGCCTGCCGCACCTTGTCGCCCGGGCCGAGCGGTTCGCGGCCAAGGAAAGCGATCAGGTCCTCAGTGAGGCTGTCCGGCCGGATGACCTGCTTAAGGATGATGGTGATTATCTGCTCGCGGGTGAGCATCGTCCGGGCCACCGCCGGGGCGACGGTGAACCGGTTGGGGGCCGGCGGCGCCCACGTGACCGTCCGTGGCGTCCTGGCAACTACCCACCAGCAGTAGTCCCTGCCTGCGGCCAGCCCGCGTGCGCTCGCCGGATACCGAAGGCTCGTGGCCTTGGTCTCCCTGCTCTCAAACCACGGCTGGTTGGCCTTCCACGCCTGCTCCTTGGTCTGCCCGGGCAGGATCTCCGCTATCCTCAACTCGTAGGTGACCGGGCCGGCCGGCTTCGGCATCGGCGGAGTCCAGACGAACTGCGGGGATGGCGTACGGATTGTGTCGGCGTCGTGGGGCGAGATGAGCCGCGGCGGGCCCATCGGCGCGGGCACGAACGGGTACGAAGTATCCACCGGAAACGGTTGCAGAACAAACCTGAACCGGTACTTTCCGGCGGGAAGCTGTCCACTTCGGGTGACGAACACCTCATATCCCGGCGCGGTCTGTGTCTTGTCGACCTTCACGTCCCGGTACTGGTAGACCTTCGCCCCAGGCGTGAGCCGGAACGACCTGGTTGTCGCGTGGAACACCTGGCCTTTGGTTTCTTCGAACACGTACCCCTCAAACCAGACGCTGTCGTACGCGCTGTCCGATGTAACCGTGGCTTTCCACAGGTCTTCGATTCCATACCGCCCCGGCGGCGGTTTCACGAGTTTGACGGTCGGCCAGGCCATCAGCATGACTGCTGGAATCAGAACCAGAATGACTATCGTGGATACCCTAGGCGACTTCACAAAACCTCCTTTGTCCGCCAGGCCCTTCGACCGGGCTCTTGCACGGAACTGACGACTTGTCCTGAGAAGCACGCCCCGCCACAACCACCGACCGGAGGGCCGGGCAAGGGTGCATGTCTTGATGTCCCCGCTATTCTCCCACCACGACATCCTTCGTTGCGGTGCCGCTTCCGCCCTCGTTGTCGGTGACAGTCAGCGTGACCAGGAATTCTCCGGGTTCCGGGTAGACGTGACTTGCGGCGACACCCTCTGCCTCGCCGCCGTCGCCGAATTCCCAGCGATGCCCGACGACTGCGCCGTCAGAATCCTTCGACCCGCTGGCGTCGAACCGGACTTCCTGTCCTGCTATCACGGTATCGGGCACGACAGTGAACTCCGCGGACGGCATGGCATTGGTGCTGATGACCACCTGCTCTGCCGGCGTTGCCGTGGCTTCGTAGGACACGTACCCGACGACGTTGTAGAGCACATTCTCTTTGGCTCCGCCGGTCTTCCACGAGTCGGCGAACTGCCGAGACTTGCCTGGGGGCAAACCTTCGAAGTCACGTGTCAGCCATGCAACAACTGAGTCCTTGACGCGGATCTCGAAGATCGACTGTCCGGACAGTGCGGTCGAGCCGGTATTCTTGAAGCCCAGCGAGAGCTTCACCGCGTCGCCGACTCGGAAGTGTTGGGGGGCAACCTCGAAACGCGTCATCTCGCCTCCGGGAATCCCGACGCGGAAACCAACCTGCTCCTTGTCGAGCACATTCCCCTCGGGGTCGCTGATTGCCACGTCGGCGTAGTAGTCGCCATTCGGGATGCCTCGGGTCGGCAGAGCGAGGGAAGTGGACGAAGTATCGGCCTTGGCCGCGAGAGCCTGTGCCGGCAGTTCCGCAACCACCTCGCCGGTCGAGCCTCTCAGGATTGATGCCCGGGCGCTGACGTCCCGGGGCTCGCCGTCATTGACGATGGCGAGCTGGACCCGGACCGGTTCGGAAGGCGCATAGGAATGCTTGTCGGTTGTCAGGTCGAGCAGCGCAATCGACGACCGGACATACTCGATGTCGAAGTCGTAGTTGCGATAGTAGGTCACGTCGGTCGTCTT
>CAZQZR010000049.1:0-22695 GCA_964597845.1 uncultured bacterium
CCTGGACCCCTTCAGCGTGTGACCCTGATTCGCACCGGGTACCCGGGAAACTTGAACCGGCCGCGGATTTCCGAGACGACGAAGCGCTCATAGACCGGCGTGACTGCATCGGGCCGACTGACGCGCAGACGGAAGGTCGGCGGCCGCGTCCCGACTTGAGCGAGTGCAAGGATGCGGCAGTCGAACCGGGGCGGGCTCTTTTCGAGTGCCGGGAAGACCGCGGCCCGGAGTTGGGCGGTGGACACCTGCCGGCCGCCGCTTTCCCATACGCGGCGGGCCTCGTGCATGGTCTCGGTGACGCCCAGGCCCTCCAGTACCGAGGTATACATCACCGGCGCGTAGTCGGCAAACCTGAGCTCCTTCTTCACCCAGTCGCGCACCTTGTCCTTGAGCAACTCCGGCACGGTATCCATCTTGTTGGCGACGACCACGAGGCCCCGGCTTCGTTCCTCGACGAGGTTGATGATTCGCTTGTCCTGGTTGGTCGGGCCGTCAAAGGCGTCGAACATCACCAGCGCGACGTCACAGTGCTTAATCTGCTCAATCGCGCGGGTGACCGAGTAGTACTCAACCGGTTCGCTCACGCGGGGCTTCCGGCGGATGCCGGCGGTATCGAGCAGGCGATAGGCCTTGCCTTCAAGCTCGAACGACTCTTCGATAACGTCGCGCGTAGTGCCGGGCGTGGCAGTGACAATCGCGCGGGCGTGGCCGAGCAGGTAGTTCATCAGCGACGACTTGCCGACGTTCGGACGACCGACAATTGTGAGCGAGAGAACCTCGGCCGCATGCTTCCGCGGTTTCTCCGGCAGCCGGGCGAGGATCGCATCGAGCAGGTCGTCGACGCCGGTCCCGAGCTCGGCGGAAATCGGCAGCAGCACGGTCGCGCCCAGCCGGTGATAGTCAGTCTCCTCGAACTTCCGCTTGATGTCGAGCTTGTTCACCGCCACGATGAACTCCCGTCCGGCCCGGCGCAGGCGGGCGGCGATCTCCTCGTCCAGCGGCTGCAGCCCGACCGAGCCGTCAACCAGGAGGACAATGACCTTGGCCTCGTCCAGTGCAATCTGCACCTGGCGCTCCACCTCGCGATTCATCTCGACCTTTGAGTTCGGAATCAGCCCGCCGGTGTCGACGACCTTGAACCGGCGGCCCAGCCATTCCGCGTCGCGAATGACGCGGTCGCGGGTGATGCCCGGTTCCTGCAGGGTGATAGCAACCCGGCCGCCGACCAGGCGGTTGAAAAGCGTAGACTTGCCGGTATTGGGCCGGCCGACGATGACGACCATGGCGGCTATTATAGCGGAAGGAAGCGGGGATACGAGGATTCCGGCGAGCAGGGCTGGGCGGGTCCTCCAGCCTTGAGGCACAGGCGGACGGGGCGAAGTGGGCCACGAAGCCTCAACCCCGCAGCGTCCACCGGAGTGTCCCGGATGACTCGCCCGTGAGGCGAGCGACCCGCTCAGGGCCTACGGCTCGGCGAACTGACGAGCGGCGACAGTCCGCGTGCCGTCAGGCAGGCCCTCCAGGTCGCCGGAGAACTTCTGCGCGGCTTTGGCGGTGAAGTCGGCGCGGGCCCCAAGCGTGGCAAGAACCGCAACGAGTCGCGTGGCCCCCTGCGGCACGCCCAAACGGACGGACCACGGCTGACCGGCTGTCAGCACCGTCGTGTCTCCCGAGAAGTGATACCGCGCTGCCCCGGTTTTGAAAAGGAACCAGACCGTCGTACCACTCGGGAACGAATGCGTGCCTTCCGCCCGGACGGTGTCACCCGCCGGCACAGGTGCGTCCGCGGCCGGTTGCTCAAAGACAAGGCGGTTCAGCAGTCGCGCGGGAATGTCGACTCTTGGCCGCCCGGGCGGCACCTCGAAGCCGAGCTCGAACGGGCGCAGGAACGAATCTCCGGGAGGGGGCGTGATTTCCAGCCGGTAGTCGCCTGCCGGAACGCGCAGGAAATAGTACATGCCGTCCTGGCCGGTAGTAGTCGAGTCAAGCCGGGCGCTGCCCTGGCAGCAGACCACCTTGACGTAGGATACGGTGATGACGTCGGGCGGGTCGTAGCGGTCAATCCGGCCTCGGACCGTGGCCGTCTGCGCGACGGACGTCGACACCAGCACCAGCGCAGCGAACACGAGTCCCCCGGTAGTGCATTTCCGGATAGTCATGGTTTGACCTCCACTTCATTCACGCTGACCGTCCCGTTATCGCTGTAACCGTCAGCCTTCGCGGCTGCGTCGATTGGGGAGAGCATTGTTGTGCCGGCGACCATGACCGTGCGTGTCGTGTCGATGTACTCGCTGCCGGGGGGCACCAGGTTCTGCTTCAGATGGATGACTTCCTCACCGTAGCCGGGGTATCCGACGTACAGCGAGGGCAGGTGCTGCTTCGCCGGCTTCTGCACGGAGAGGTCCTTCACGGTAAGCAACTTCACTCCACCTACGGGGTCGGTGGTTGTGAAACCGACATCGGGTGGCCTTACCGTCACCTTGACATCGTTCGCATTAAAGTTGGGCAGTTTGTCCAGCTTGATATAGGCCTTTGCATCCCACTGCTCATACTCAAGCGCCTTGAGCTTCGCCTCCTTCGCAGCGAGGTCCCGATTCAGCAGCGAGAAGCCCGCCCCGAAGAAGACCAGCACGAGGAGGACGAATACTCCGACTGCGCCATACAGTTTTGCCTTGATGTTCGGATTCGGAAAACCGCCGGCGGCCAGCGCATCGGACGCGCCGGGCGCGCGGTTTTCGATCTCGGTAATGCACTGCTTCATGTCTGCCCTGAACCACCTATTGAGAAGCAGTGCCGTCAGCAGACCCAGACAGACAGTGAACGCGGCGAGCACGTAGAAGCTCCCCATACTACCTCCTTAGCGTGTCCATTCGGTCACTCCTCGGCCTTCGAAACCGGGCGGAACACGACGGACGAGCCCGGCCTCGATGCCCACGCGCAATTATGGGGAAACGCCGACAGGAAGTCAAGCAGCGTGCCGGACCCTGAATCCGACATTGAACCACCAAGTCTGCCCTGAGCGAAGCCGAAGGGACACCAAGAGCACCAAGAAGGGCTCGGGGTCGAGGATTTAGGGATTCGAGTGTCCGGCACTAGGCCCCTTGAATCCAGGAATCCTGGGATCCTATCTCTTCGTGTCTTGGTGCCTCTGTGGTGCACTGCGTCCTCGCAGGGAGCCGTCCGGGCCTGCTCAACTTCTATCTCGGTTCTAGGGTACATATGGGTTATTGGGAACCGGCTGCTGACGCGTCAGGAATTGCTTATTGCGTCCCCGGAATTACTCCAGTTCTCCGTTGGAAGTGCTACGGATGCAGGCCGGAAGTGCTCAAGGAGATCTGCAATAACGTGTTCTCGTTGGAAGTGGATTGAGCCGCTTGTTGGAATATCTAGCAATAACTTGACTGGAAATCGAACGCCAGTACAATAGTTAGCTGCAAGTAACGGAGGCAAGTAATGTACGCTACACATAGACAGCTCGCGCATAGGGTGAAGACCCTCCGCGAGGAGAAGGGCCTAAGCCAGGAAGCGCTGGCGCGGAAGATCGGGATTTCGCGGTCGGCCCTGTCGCAAATCGAGACCGGCGAGCGACGGGTGACGACCGACGAGTTGGTGCGGTTCAGCGAAGCGCTGTCCACTCCACCGGGCGTATTGCTCGGCACCGAGACCGAGCCCGAAGTCTGCCTGGCGCGGGACGCCAAGCCTGCGGCGGCCGAAGCGCCGATGCGTATCAACGTACCCCAGAAGAACCTCGCCAAGTTCAGGGAGGTCTTGCTCTACGTGCTGGGCAAAGTCGGGTCTCTGCCCAACGTCGGCGAAACCGTGCTCTACAAGCTCCTTTACTTCATAGATTTCGACTACTACGAGAAGTACGAGGAGCAACTCATCGGCGCGACCTATATCCGCAACAAGTTCGGACCAACGCCGGTCGAATTCGGCAAGGTGGTCGAGCGGATGGAACGCTCCGGGGAGCTGGAGCGGGTCCGGAGTACGTTCTACAAATACCCGCAGACCAAGTACCTGCCCCGGCGGACGCCCAACCTTACCGTACTCTCGGCGCAGGAACAGACTCTCATCGACGACGTGCTCGCCCGGTTCTCGAGCATGACCGCAGCCCAGCTCAGCGTCTACTCGCACGGCGATTTCCCGTGGCGCGCGACCACCCCGGGCCAGGCCATCGAGTACGAGACGGTATTCTACCGCATCGCCCCCTACTCCCGGCGTGAATACCCCGATACCGATTAGCTCGGTTGTCGCACTGCCCGAGTACCTCCGCGACCTCAGAAGTCTATCCCGGCGGTTCCGGGGCCTGGAGGAAGACGTCCGGATCTTCGTTGAGAAGCCACTAACCTACTTCCCGGTCGCCGGCAGAAACGAACGCGCGGCCGGGCTGGGATTTGAGTACCCGGTAGTGTACGTCGCCAAACGGCTGGCCTGCCGCGCTCTCCGCGGCCGCGGCTCGGACTCGGGCCTGCGGCTCGTCTGCGCCTGGTTTCCCGGGGAGGACCGCCTCGAACTGGTCGAACTCTACTACAAGGGCGACAAGCAAGTCGAAGACAAAGCCCGCATCAAACGCATCTACGCCCGCTGGTCATCCCCCAAAGGCCGCAAGCCGTCCCGCCCGCGCCTGCTAACTGACTAACGCCTAACCTGCTGCTTGAGGTGGACTGAACCACGGCCCCCGCGCGTCAGGAATTGCCTATTGCGTCGCCGGAATTAGCGCGGAACTTCGATAGTCCCCGACAGTTCTACACTTTGGGCTGCGTGGGCGCGCTGGTCGGCGCGGGGGCGCGCGGCAGCGTGAACCCGAACTTGCTGCCTTCGCCAGGTTCGCTCTCAACCCAGGCCTCGCCGCCGAGCTTGTCCATGATTCGCTGGACAATAGAAAGCCCGAGACCCTGGCCGGACGAGCGCACCTGATGGAGCTGCGTGAAGGGCACGAACAGTCGCGACCGCTGCTCGGGTGTAAGCCCGGGCCCGTGGTCTCTAACCCAGAATCTCACCCTGTCGCCGGTCGTTTCGGCGCCGAGTTCCAGCTTCGGTGGCTTGCCGCCGTATTTCATGCCGTTGGCCAGGTAGTTGGCCCAGACCTCTTCAATCCACCCGGCGTGTCCGAGCGCCGTCGGCCAGGAATCCGGCACGTTGAGTTCCGGGTGATACTCCTGCGTCATGTGGTCGAGTTCCTGCAACGCACCCCGGACGCAGACACTCATGTCCAGCGGCGCGGTCTCCACTTCGGTCCGGAGCACCCCGGCCAGGAGAAGGATTTCATCGATGATGGTTTTCATCCTGTGCCCGGAGTGGTACAGGGCGTCGAGTGACTCCCGCACATCTTTGTCGCTTATCGCCCTGCCTCCCGCCTTGAGAAATTCGGCAAAGCCTATGACCGTGCCGACCGGGCCTTTCAGGTCGTGTGCGACGGTATATGAGAACGCGTCCAGCTCGGCAATCAGCTTCTCGCGCGCATCCTCGGCCTGTTTCTGGGCCGTGATGTCCCGTGCCACGCCGATGGACCCGACCACGTCGCCAAGCACGTCATGCAACGGCTGGACATCGCTGTCGTAGAAGATGCCGTTGGTCTCGAGAACGTACGACGCGTGTTCGTCCGCAAGCGCTCTCCGGTGCGCAGCAATCGCCGGGTGTCCAGCGTCTTTGGTCCTGAAGTAGTCGAACACGGTCTGGCCCACGAGCTGTCCGGGCGTCAGGCCCATCTGTTTCAGGCCGGCTCCGACCAACGACGTGAACCGCAGCTCGGTGTCGGTCGTCCACACCACCACCGGCATCTGCGCAACAATGACCGCCAGCCGTCGCGCAAGGTCTGCCAACACCGCCTCGTCCCGCTTGCGGTCGGTGATGTCGCGGGCTGAGCTCAGAATCAGCTCGCGGTCGCCGACGCGGACGAGACGCGTGCGCACTTCGACCGGCATCACGGTCCCGTCCTTGCGGAGGTGTCCGCTCTCGAACGACGCCACTCCCTTCTTGCGCAGAACGGCAACGCGCAAGGCGACCAGCGCCGCGTACTCCGGCGCGTCCAACTCGCGCAGGTTAATCTTCAACAACTCCTCGCGCGTGTATCCCCGCGCCGTGCAGGCGAGCTCATTCACGTACAGGAGCTTGCCGTCGGCGTCGTGCAGGAAGAAAGAATCGGGGCTGGTGTCGAGCAGCATGGTGCGCAGCACCAGGTCTTCCTCGACCTGCCTGGCGCGGGTAGCGCTGTTCTTCCTTCTCCCATCTTCCTTCTTCTTCACGGGGCCACCTCACAAAGAACGTTGGGGCTATCGGCGACAATTCTCAGTGTTCCCGTCAAGGCCGGGCGGGGTTCGGGATTCTCCATCAGGTGTATTCTACCGGTTCGGGCACGGACGGTCAATGCGGTGGGGCGGCATGGGTTCACTTGGGTTGTTCGTGCGGGTCGTCGTAGAACCAGCCGAGTTCGCGCAGGACTACCCGCGCCACGCCTTGCCATCGCTCAGGAATATCGGGGCGCCCTCGCCACCCGGACTCTAACAGGTGACCGTCCCTCACTTCCCCCTCACTTCCCTACCCCGACTGCCCGCTAGTTGACTAACTGCCTAACTCGTGCTCCGCGCGTGCTTGATACGCACGAAATTGGGAGGTGTCCCCACTTCTTCCCCACTTCTTCCCAAGTTAGATCTCGGGAGCGTGAGGTCCGAAATTGCTACCGGTCACTCGCGCCTGCAGCGCGTCAATCTGCAATCTGAAATCTGCAATCTGAAATTCCTCGTGGCCCAATCCGCCTATCGACCCACCGTTCTCCGTGTCGTTTGACTTGCCCGGAGGATGACTTAGAATCTGACCATGAACGACCCCGCAGTCAAAGTCTCGGTACGCAACGGCACCGTCACCATCCGGTTCCCGGCGCGGCTGCTGCGCGCACGGCCTGGCTCGCGCGGCCGGCGCAATTCCGCCGACCTGCACGCATTGAAGGCGGTCCGGGGCATGTGGAAGCGGCGCAAGCTCGACCCGCTCGCGTACCAACGCGAAGTCCGTGGCGAGTGGAACTGAGTCCGGGTTCACATTGACCTACCTGCTCGACACCAACTGTCTGATATACTACTTCCAAGGCGCGCCGCAGATGGACCCCGTGTTCCGGCAGATCGAGCAAGGCGCCGCCCGGCCGGTCGTCTCCATCATCACCGTGATTGAACTGCTTGGCTATCCCGGGCTCACACGGCAGGACGAAACCCGGATACGAGCGCTTCTGTCCGGATTCGCAGTGGTCGCAGTAGACGAGCGAATTGCCGGTCAGGCCGTCGTCCTCAAACGACGACGTGGCGTCAAGACACCGGACGCCATCATCGCGGCCACCGCGCTGCTTGAGAGCGCCTGCCTGGTCACGCGCGACCAGGCTCTGCTGGACAAGGTACCGGAAGTGAAGTCACTCAACCCGTTCGGTCGCTCCTAGCCGTCCACCCGCAACTCGCAGACTCCTTCCGTCACTGTCAACAGCAAACCGACGCCGAATCGCCAACTCGGGCCAACCGACACTCGTCAATCGGAAATCGTCAATTCCCTTGCGCCCAATCCGGTTACAGGCTCCGGATTCTCACCTGACACGCAGGAGATTGGGAAGTGTGGGGCTGTTGAAGAAGCCGCCTCTTGTCATTCTGAGCGCAGCGAAGAATCTTCGCGATGATGATTCTACGAGAGTTAGAAGACCCTTCACTTCATTCAGGGTGACATGAATGGGGTTTCTCAACAGCCCCACTGTCCGTAATTTCCGTGTTGTCAAGGTACTTCCCTTACACCACGCTGGAGCCTCCGCTGCTACCTGGCAACTATCATCTTTGCGGGACGGTCCGAACCTGAACCGGAAAGGCTGGCGAAGTATATCCCGGGTTTCACCCTCTGGCCGTTGTCGTTTCTGCCGTTCCAGACCACCCGGGTGACCGGGAAACCCGGGCCTGGGATGGACAAGGTTCGAACCAGCCTGCCCGCGCAGTCGTGTATCAGAACGGACCGCGCCGTTGTGACGCACTCCGGCAACCTGATTTCCGTCCTTGCGCTGAACGGATTGGGAATTGCAGTCAAACCCGGGTCGCAGCCGGGAATCACAGAGTACCCCCGGATACCGACACCGGGCAGCCGGCCCCATGAATACAACCCGCAGCCCCTTGTCCCGACAATCAAGGCAAGGCTGTCGTTGCTTCGCTTCACATCAATACACCAGACCGCGGTGTTGACCGGCCACCGGCCGGCGTTGGACATCAGGGTCCAGCTGTCCCCGCGGTTCGTGCTTCGGTATACCTCTCCCGCATAGAGTCCGTCGGTGAGCGACAGGTAGACATCACCGTTCGCCGGGTCGACCTTGATGTCCCGGATAGTGCCGCGGCCGTGGAATCCGCCCAGGTCGCTGTCCCAGTTGTTCCCGCCGTCGGTGCTGCGGACGACGCCATGGTAGAACGTCGATGCATAAATAGCATTAGGGCTCACGGGGTCATAGATCAGGTTCGCGCATCCCGACCCGCCCGAACCGTCAGTGAACACAACCTCCCAGGTATTGCCCTGGTCTGTGCTGCGGTAGAGGTTGGTCTGCTCGCCCATCGCCCCTTGGTTGGCCGCCAGCATCGTGTCTGCCGAAACCGGGTGAATCGCCACGTGGTAGAATTGACCGCTGAGGGTTCTGCCCCAGGTAACGCCGGAGTTGTTGCTGACATAGACGCCATAGACCGAGGTCGGGTTTGTGGCTCCGGCGACCAGCACATTCGGCGAGGCCGAAGAGATGGCAATGGCATTAACATCAAGGTCGTACAGTGACGTCATCCGCCAACTCGCCCCCCCGTCAGTGGACTTGTGGACTGCTCCGTTCCAGGAAGACGCGACGTACATTTCCTGCGAATTCCGGGGATTGATGGCCAGGTCCTCCACCCGCGAATGGGTCGAATCGGTGAGTCTGGTCCAATCGTGCCCACCGGGCGTGACCCGCCACAGGTTTCCGGCCGTGGCGCTGGTGTAGACATAGCCGGCCGTCGTGTCGTACTGAACGAAGTCCTGGAGTTGAGCACCGGGAACATGAGGAGCCGACCAACTGGCGCCGTGGTCGGTTGAACGAAGGATGCCGACCCAGGGAATTCCCACGAGGATATTGCTGCCGTTCGCCGGGTCGACCTCGACCGCCCGGGCATACGGTACGTAATGGTAGGCCGAAGTCGGCAGCCTCAGTTCGACCCAGCTCTCACCGAAGTCCGTGCTCTTCCAGAGAACCGCCCCGAGCTGGAAGTCAGGGGGGTCGGCCGCGACCCAGATATTGGCCGGGTCCTGTTGGTCGAGCGCTATGTCCGACATCCACCGGTCAATCGAGTGCTTGGCAACCCAGGTAACCCCGCCGTTGGTGGACTTATAGACCGCATTTGTATCGGAAGCGTTGTTGGCCAGCGCGTACAACCGCGAAGGCGTGGCCGGGTCAATACGCAGCAGGTTGCGGCCGGCCGGCAACTGGGTGGAAATCAGGTTCCAGCTCATACCTTCATTGGTGCTGCGCAGCACTCCGGCGGTGTTGTCATAGGCAATCACCGTGTCCGGATGCAGCGGATTGAACTTGACGCAGAAAATGTATCCGGCACGGTCGAAGTCCCAGTTCGCCCCGCCGTCGGTGGACGAGTAGAGACCGGTCGTCGTGCCGATGATGAGCCGGTCATGGTCGCGCGGGCTGACCGCGGTTTCCCAGGGGATGACGCCGGTCAGTATCCGCTGCCAGCTTACGCCCGAATCAACCGACTTGTACAGACCGTCGCTGTTGCCCGTATAGAGAATCGCTTCATCAACCGGGTCAATCGTGACCGTCAGCAAGCTCGGGTTGCCGTCGGCAACCCCGAGCCCGTCACGGCACGGCTGCCAGCTCGCGCCCCGGTCGTTCGATACGAACATCCCGCCGTGGAAATCGGTCGCATACACCCGGCTCGGATTCGCGGCGCTGGCGGCGAAGTTCCTGATATCGGCACCGGAAGGCCCGTTGAGCGGAATCCACTCCTCGGCTACGACGACGGATGCCGTGCCGACCAGCAATGCCAGCAGCAACCCTCTGGCTTGACCATGAACACTCTTGTGCACGGAGTTTCCTTTCTATCTACCGGGAACTGTTACCTTCATCACAGCGTCTCCGTTCTCCGAAACGAGGCGGGGGGCTTTCGGGGGCACATCACTTAATCCCCGATTCGTCAAGGCCGGGCGGGGTTCGGGATTCTCCATCAGGTGTATTCTACCGGTTCGGGCACGGACGGTCAATGCGGCGGGGCGGCCTCGGTTCACCGCTGCTCGAACGGGTCGGCGTAGAACCGGCCGAGTTCGCGCAGGACTATCCGCGCCACGCCTTGCGCGGCTAACTGCTTTCTGCTAACCGACTAACTCGCGCTTGCGCGTGCGCCCGACACGCGGCAAATTGTGAGGTGCCCCGACTTCTTCCCACTCGGAAGTCGGCACTCGTAACCCGCGACTCGCAACTCGCAACAGCTTTCTGCAAAGCTCCATGGAAAGCTCGCCGGAAAGCTCACTCGAAAGCTCGTTCAAGAGCTTCTTTGAAAGCTCATTTCAGAGCATCGTTCAAAGCTCGGTTCAAAGCTCACTTCAGAGCTTCTCGCAAAGCTCGGTTCAAAGCTCGCCAAAAAGCTCCTCGCAAAGCTCGTTTCAAAGCTCATTTCAAAGCACGATTCAAAGCTTGGTCAAAAGCTTGGTTCAAAGCTCGTTCAAAAGCTTGCTCGAAAGCAACCCCCAGGGCGGTCTCCAGTCCGTACCCCCCACGGGGAAATTGTGGTTCCGTTCGTCATCGGACACTACATATAGACTACCACGACCCCTGTTCTCGAATTCCCCAAGACCCGACAGGGCCTAACCTCCAGGTGGGGAGAACGTTACGTCTCTGGTCGACTCCCGCTGACCTGTCAGCTCTGGGAATGATAAGAATCTGTCTCAAGCCCAGCCTGACACTGCCCTGACCCAGGTCTTCCCGTAACTGCTCTGTCATTCTTCACTTACGCCCTCTCCTCCCTCCTTCCTCTTTCCCTTCATCCCTTCCTGTTCGCTGTCCACCGGGTGGTTCGGGGGATGCTTTCCCTCTAAACAGCCCTTGCTCCGGCAGCCGTCGCAGACGATGCAACAGCACCCGCAACAGCGACCGCACAAGCACCGGTATCGGCCCAATGTGCAGGCCTCGCGCCAGCCACCGCTCATTGAACCGCAACAGCGCCCGCTCCGGGTGCTGCACCTGCGCCCTGAACAGCACCCGGCCTTCGTCCCGCAACAACCATCGCTCCAGCCCATGTCCCAGCATGCGCAACAGCACCCGGCCCTCGTCTCGCAACAGCTATCGCTCCAGCCCTTGCCCCAGCACCCGCAATAGCACCCGGTCCAGGCCTCGTAACAGCCACCGTTCCAGTTCCCGCAACGGCACCTGCACCAACAAAACCTCCAGCCGCTGCCCCAGCCAATCATCATCAGCCGCCTCTCGCAACCCGCAACTCGCAACTCGTAACTCGTAACTTGGCTTGCGCTGGCTTGACTTCTGTCCGCCTGCGCTTAGTATTCCAAACTCGATTTGGCGCACCCCGGGAGCGGTGAAATGGCTAGAACAAAGAACACTCAGCAGAAGAACGGCAACGGCGCGAACGTAGGATTCGAAGCCCAGCTCTGGCTGGCTGCGGATAAGCTCCGCGGCGTGATGGATGCAGCCGAGTACAAGCACGTCGCGCTCGGCCTGATATTCCTCAAGTACATCTCCGACGTCTTCGCCGAGCGCCGCGAGGAACTCGAACGCGAGACCGCCAACCCCAAGAGCGAATGGTTCGCCAAGGACGCGGCCCAGCGCAAGGAATCGCTGGATGACCGCGACTCCTACACCATGGCGCAGATCTACTTCGTGCCGCCAGAGGCCCGCTGGTCGTACCTCCAAAGCCGCGCCAAAGACCCGAAGATAGGCCTGCTCATCGACAACGCGATGACCGCGCTGGAGCGCGACAACTCCAAGCTCAAAGGCGTGCTGCCCAAGAACTATGCTCGCGAGCAGATAGACAAGACCACACTCGGCGGGCTGATTGACATGTTCGCCAACGTCAACTTCCGACCCTCACCTCCAACCCCTCTCCCATTGGGAGAGGGGCGAAGGGGTGAGGGCGTGCAACCTGGGAGAGGGAGCGAGGGTGAGGGCGCGCGCGAAGCGAAGGACATCCTGGGGCGCGTGTACGAATACTTCCTCACCCAATTCGCCAGCGCCGAAGGCAAGAAGGGCGGCCAGTTCTATACGCCGCGCTGCGTGGTGCGCCTGCTGGTTGCGATGCTCGAACCGTTCAAGGGCCGGGTGCTCGACCCGTGTTGCGGCTCGGGCGGGATGTTCGTCCAGAGCGAGAAGTTCGTGCAGGAACACGGCGGCAGCATCGGTGACATCTCGGTGTACGGGCAGGAACGGAACCAGACCACGTACCGGCTCTGTGTGATGAACCTCGCCATTCGCGGCATCGAAGGCAGCATCGTCTGGAACAACGAAGGCTCATTCCACAACGACGCGCACAAAGACCTGCGGGCCGATTTCGTGATGGCCAACCCGCCGTTCAACGACTCAGACTGGGGCGGAGACCGGCTCAAGGACGACAAGCGCTGGAAGTACGGCGTGCCGCCCGACGGCAACGCGAACTTCGCCTGGGTCCAGCACTTCATCCATCACCTCGCGCCGACCGGCTCTGCCGGGTTCGTGCTCGCCAATGGCTCGATGTCCTCGAACCAGTCGGGCGAAGGCGAAATCCGCAAGAATATCGTCGAGGCCGACCTCGTCGACTGCATGATTGCGCTGCCCGGCCAGCTCTTCTACTCGACGCAGATACCGGTCTGCCTCTGGTTCATCTGCCGGAACAAGTCCGGCAGACCCTCACCCCAGCCCTCTCCCACTGGGAGAGGGAGTAAGGGTGAGGGGGCGCAGCCTGGGAGAGGGAGTAAGGGTGAGGGCGCACAGCCTGAGGCAGAGGGTAAGAAGGACGTGAACTATCGGGGAGGATACGATTTCGCGGCGTTGGTTGAGAAGGCCCGCGAGCTACGGAAGAAGCAGACGCCGGCTGAAGAGGTCATGTGGGCGATGCTGCGTGACCGGCAGTTCATGGACTTGAAGTTCCGCCGGCAGCACCAGATTGGGAACTACATTGCTGACTTCTACTGCGACGAGCAGAAGCTGGTAGTCGAGCTTGACGGCCCAATCCATGAGACTGAAGCACGGAAGAAGCACGACGCCAAACGTGATGCATACCTGTCCTCAATGGGCAACACAGTGGTCAGGTTGAGCAACGACCTCGTGCTCAGTGACCCGCAGGGCGCCCTGACCCGTATCTTTACTTCTCTCCCTATGGGAGAGACTGGAGTGAGGGCGACTTCGCTGCGCGACAGGCGAGGCGAAGTCCTGTTCATAGACGCCCGCAAACTCGGCACGATGGTTGACCGCACGCATCTCGAACTGATGCCGGAAGACATCGAGAAGGTGGCCACGACGTACCACGCTTGGCGAGGCGAGAAGGACGCGGGCAAGTACGCTGACGTCGCCGGCTTCTGCAAGGGCGCGAAGCTGGATGAAATCCGCGGCCACGGCCACATCCTTACGCCCGGCCGCTATGTCGGCTCGGAGCCGCAGGCCGAGGATTCAGAGCCATTCGCCCAGAAGATGGCCCGGCTCACGAAGGAACTCGACGCCCAGTTTGCCGAAAGCTCAAAACTGGAAGAGGAGATTCGGAGAAACCTGAAGAGGACGAAGTCATGAGAGAAACCTTTGAGATCAACTCAACCATCTTCGCTGATGTGCGCCTTATGAACGTCCACGGGCAGCACGGGCTTGGCTTCTATCGACTCACAGTCCAGGTGGTGGTGGACATGCGTCCCCGCACCGAAAACGAGGTTGTCGTTGTCACCGACTTGGCGGCTGAAGTTGGTATGTCAGAGGGAATAGGAATCGGCCTACTCATCGGGCGCATGGTAGCGCGAGGCTCGGACCTGCCAATCGAATCCCGGCCGCACAAGAACGAGCAATGGGTAACGTTTGACTTGGATATGGATGGCTCGAGGGCGGCAGCAATTGAGGAACAGCGAGCGGGCCGGGATTTCAAGCTTGGTCTGGCCATCAGTGGTCAGGCCACGTCTCGAACGGTGCCGACACCCCAGCGAATCCGCGCTGACCTCACGATAGACGCCAACCAGAGCACTTGGGTTAAGGTTCTAGAGGCAATGGGCTACCGTAGGACGTTGCTCCTTGAAATCCCCATGCCCGGCCAAGATGCTCCAGAGGAACTCAGACAAGCGGCCGAACACCTGCGTCAAGCGCAGGATCTGATGATGCGCGGCAAGCATCGAGAAGCTGTGGGCGCCTGTCGGGACGTGCTGGAGTCAATGGGTGTTGCTCTTGCTGATGAACAGGGTCAGACACCAGAGGTGGTTCGATCATGGTTCGAGGGCACACGAGAGATGGACAAGGCCGCCCGCGTACGATTGGTGCGGCGAGCACTGAAGATTCTCACTCACCCGGCGAGACATGCGGATGAGGTGTCTGCGGGCCACGAATGGGGACCAGAGGATGCCAAGGCCATTGTAACCGCAACGGCCGCGCTCGTGCAACTGACAGCACAAGACTAATCTTATGCCGAGCGGGTGGCGGGAGCGGCACTTTGGCGAGCTTACCGAGAACTTCGACAATGTCCGCGTGCCGGTGAAGGAAGCGGATCGGCGCGCTGGGCCATATCCGTACTATGGCGCGTCGGGTGTCGTCGACTCTGTCGACGGGTATCTGTTCGACGGCGAATACCTGCTCATCGCTGAAGACGGAGAGAACCTACGAACGCGCACCACGCCGGTTGCATTCTTGGCCAACGGCAAGTTCTGGGTCAACAACCACGCGCACATTGTCAGAGCAAACGGGGAAGCCGACACGCGCTTTCTGATGTACGCGTTGGGGCAGACGGACATCAGCGGATACTTGACGGGTTCAACGATGCCCAAGCTCACGCAGGGCAACATGGACCGAATCCCGATCCTAGCACCGCCACGAGGCGAGCAGCGTGCCGTTGCCCGCGTCCTCGGCGCGCTGGATGACAAGATTGAGTTGAACCGGAAGATGAGCGAGACGCTGGAACAGATGGCGCGAGCCATCTTCAAGTCTTGGTTCGTGGACTTCAAGCCCTTCCGCAGTGAAGGCATGGTCGACACACCGCTGGGCGAGATTCCAACTAGGTGGAAAGTTGGGACTGTGGCAGATGCGTGTTCCTTGGTACATGACGCCATCACGCCGTTGGATACGCCGAACGAGGAGTTCGCACATTTCAGCATTCCGGCCTATGACGCGGGCAAAGAGCCAGCGTCGGAGCGCGGCAGCGAAATCAAGAGCAACAAGAATCTGGTGCCTGCTGGCTGCGTGTTGTTGTCAAAGCTGAACCCCCGTTTTCCACGAGTGTGGTACGTGGATATGCCAACCAACAAGAGGGCAATAGCCTCGACGGAGTTTCTTGTCGCCATTCCCGTCGCGGCGGAGAACCGCGAGTACCTCTATGGCCTGCTCACCAGCAGGTCATTCATGACCGATTTCGAGCGAATGGTGACAGGAACCTCCAGCAGCCATCAGCGCGTACCAGCGGAGAGCCTGCTGTCGCTCGCATGCGTCGTACCGGACGGTACAGCTATTCGGGCGTATGGCCGAATCACGCGCCCAATGCTCGCCCAGGTTCAGCAGAATACTCGGCAATCCCGAACCCTAGCCGCCATCCGCGACGCGCTCCTGCCGAAGCTGATGAGCGGGAAAGTGAGAGTGGCAGCGTGACGCCTGACACCCCAGGAGTATCTCTTGAGTTCGTCCGAAAGAAGGTCGCTGGAGCACTCAAACGGCTTCTGATGGAGGACGCTGCTCTGATCCGTGGCGACGTGAACGAGCGGTCAATCACTCACCACTTGGCGATCTACTTGAAGCGTCGGTTCCCAGGCTGGGATGTGGACGTGGAGTACAACCGCAATCTAGGAGACATCAAACGTTTGTGCATGAACCCTCCGCAGCCAACAGCGGAGGACACCAACGCGGTAACGGTGTACCCAGACGTCATCGTGCACCGTCGGGACAAAACTGAGAACCTACTGGTTGTCGAGGTCAAGAAGGCTGGGCGCTGCAACATCGATTTCGACATCGAGAAGCTAGGGACATTCACAGACAAGCCACCAGGTGGTCTAGGGTACATGTGGGGAGTTCACGTAGTGTTGCCAGCTTTGCCTGAGGGCCAGCCCGTGCAATGCTGGTTCGCTGGCGGAGTCAAGTTGGATGTCGGTCAGCCACAGCCATGAACTCTCCATCGTCAGCCACCCGCTGCGCGCTCCTTCCGAAGCTGATGAGCGGGGAAGTGAGGGCGACTAGGGTATGAGTTCGCTGAGTTCAGTTGATAAGCGCAGATTGTCGACTTTCCTTCAGATGGATAACGGCTACGTCCTGGACTTCGACAATATGGCCTTTGGAGAGTTCTTTCGTGACGAAGCCGGTGTGGATATCTACTCGGACAAGTACGCCTCATACGGGACGTCCAAAGCCAAGAGGATGCGCGCATTCTGGGAACTGGAGCCGGACCAGCTTGTCGGAAAGGTCCTGAACGCACTTATAGACAATGACCTCGCATCAGCACCGGATACAGTTCCTGTGGACTACCCAGTCCAGGTGGAGCGCTGCCGGGCAATCGCGCAGCGACTGATGGCTGCCGGGACCAACCTGGGGCTGCTAAAGGGAAGTGTCGTACTTGGCAACGCTGTTCACCTTGCCGAACAGATTCGACGTATTGAGCAGGCCATCGAGACCGACCCGGCTCTTGCGGTTGGTACCGCGAAGGAGTTAGTAGAAGCCGTGTGCAAGACCATCCTCGCCGAACGAGGGAAGCCAGTAGATGGAACACCAGACTTTACCGCCCTAACGAAGATGACGGCCCAGGAACTCCGCTTGGTGCCCGATAGCGTGCCCAAAGCCGCCAAGGGGGCCGAGACCATCAGACGGCTCCTAGGCAACCTAGGAACGGTCGCGCAGGGCTTGGCCGAACTCCGCAATCTTTACGGCACCGGACATGGCAAGCACGGCGCAACACAACCCATCAAACCGCGACACGCCAGGCTTGCTGTTGGTGCGGCAGCGACTTTGGCGACGTTTTTCTATGAAACGCACAAGGAGTCAGCGTGACCGAGTTGGGACGCGACGCGCTCCTGCCGAAGTTGCTGAGCGGAGAGGTAAAAGTCACATGAATGGTTTGCTTGTTCGAGTTGGCGTGGATCAGGCGTACGGGCATTGGAACGGGCCGGTGGACCCTGCAACCGGGCGGTTTGTCTATGTGCCCATACCGGAGGACCGGAGTTCGGTCCGACGAGACTTGGTCCGAGGCTACGAGGAATGCGCGCCCGCACTCAAGGGGATGGGCCTGCAACTGCCGGACTGGCTGCACGGTGAGTGCACGCACCTCGACCCGGACTTCTCCGAGTTGACCTATGGCGATGGCTGGCCTCGGTCCAAACCGATTCTCGAAATGGGGCGCGGCGACTTTCTGGCATTCTATGCCGGACTTGCCCCGACAAGCCAGACTCGGGATAACTTGGTATACGCGCTCATCGGGTTCTACGTAATCGACGAGTTCGTGTACGTGAAAGACGTGCCGAAGTTACGCTGGCATGAGAACGCGCACACTCGGCGCTACAGCGCAGACGATGACATCGTCGTCCGCGCCCAGCCAAGGGCGTCGGGACGGCTCAAGAGTTGTATCCCGATAGGTGAGTTCCGCGACAAGTCGTACCGCGTTCGCAGAGACCTGCTCAAGGAATGGGGCGGCCTCGGCGTGAAAGACGGGTTCATCCAACGAAGCGGGGCCTTGCCGGCGTTCACCGACCCGAAACGGTTCTACGCCTGGTTCAGGCGCCAGAAGCCGGAGCTCGTCAGAAAGAACAACTGATATGGCTACGGGCAACGATATCTACTACTACAAGATGACGAACGACACAGGCCTCGCCCCGTGTACCGAAGGTCGGCGACTTCTCACGCTCGCGCTATGTGCAAGATACACGCGGCCAGTCGCCGTGCCGGGCGACTACGTACTAGGATTCAGCGGAAAAGCTGACGGCGCACGTCTCGTCTACGCAGCAAAGGTGTCCTCAAAGCTGAGTGGCGCGGCCTACTGGGGAGAGAAGTACGCCCGTAGGCTCGATAGCGTCTACGCGGACGCGCAAGGACGCGCCGTGCTGAGGAAAGGCCGGAATGTCGAAAACCACAACACGCAGGCAGATTTGGAATACGACGTTGGTGCACGATTCGAGCACGGCGACGTCCTGCTGAGCAGGTTCGAGGATTTCTGCTACCTTGGCGTGAAGCGTATCGACCTGAAACGTTACCCAAACCTACACGATGCCGTGCTGTCGCATCGGCGACGTCATCGGGTTAAGCATGAACCTAAGGTGAGACAGGAGTTGGAAGGGCTGATTCGATGGCTGTGGAAGGAGTACGGCCCAGGTGTGCACGGTGAGCCGATTAAGCCGCTAGATGGAGCGAAGTGCGCCTGTGGCCGCCAACCCAAACCATCGCGCTCCTGCCGAAGCTGATGGGAGTGGATGCGAGGGTCGAAGCGAATGTGAGGAACCCCTAGATGGGTAGCCTGAGATGGTACGGAAGCGAGTTTCACACCCTGAGGTTGCTGGGCAGGCACAGGCGGGCATTTAGCGCGGCCGTGGCCTCCGCGACCGGACTAGTGGACCTGACGTGGCTGGACTTCCAGCTTGGACGTACCTACCAACCGGTCGCGCCAGAGGGCAAGTCTGGCCGACACTACCCGAAACTGCCGGACCAGGAATGGTTGGCGCTGGACTTCCTTCGAGACGAACCCGCTTTGGCCAGACTCATCAAGGGTGGCACTAAGGCTGCAGACGACTGGGAACCCGACTTTTGGCCGCTTCGTAGAGGCACTGGGACCCTCAACTGGGACGCTGTTGGATACTCGGAAGACCCACCGAGCGTGGTCTTGGTCGAAGCAAAGGCCCGCGTGGACGAGATCATGGACAAGAAAGAGAGAAAGCACGGCCGAGTCAGTACGAAGTCTATAGTCGAGGCCTTCGAAAAGACGCAGCGGTGGCTTGGGATTGCGCCAAGTGGGGAAGCTTGGCGCAGATCTCCGTACTACCAACACGCCAATCGACTGGCAGCACTGTACTATCTACGGCAAGAGAGAGACATCGCAGCCGTCTTTGCCCCGCTGTACCTCTGCGGCGACAAGTATCCCGGCAAGCCGCGAGGTGACAACCTCACAAGCGGCGACTACTGCCCAATGTCAGGAAAGGGTTGGGCACGTCCGATTGCGGAGATGAACGATGCCCTTGGTTTGACCGGCGTGAATAAAGCCAGCTACGGCATACGTGAGGTCTTTTTGGACGTGGTCAGAGTCGAGCCATGCTGAGTAGCCCCATACTCTGCAGGGCGCTCGGGCCCAAATTGATGCGCTGGGAAGTGAAGGCAGGCTACTTCCCGCTGGTGGTCGTGACAAAGAGAAAGGAGAGCCGGCATGCCGTCTAGAGACGAGATCAGGAGCGACAAGGTTTTGGTCAAAAGGATCTTCTCTGATATGTGGTTCCAGATCCCGGAGTATCAGAGGCCGTATGTATGGGAAGCAGATCAGGTGCGGGATTTGCTCGACGACCTGACCTTCGCAATGGTCGAGAAGCCCGACGCGGAGTATTTCCTTGGCTCGTTTGTTTTTCAGCTGAGACCCGCCGACGAGCAGAAAGGCCAGAAGTTCGACGAGAGCGATTTGCTGGACGGTCAGCAGCGTATGGCGACCATCCTGATGCTCCTTGCCGTGCTTCGTGACCTCATCCCGAGCGCCGACGCAAAGGCATCCTGCCAGGCAAGCATCTACCAGAAGAAGGACCCGTACAAGCACATACCGGAGCGCGTCAGAGTTGTCTTCGCGACCAGGGAGGCGGCCCAGGACTTTCTTGTGAAGTACATCATGCGCGAAGGCGGCACTAACGATGACGCAGGGCTGGCCCAGATTGCCAAAAAAGGCACTGACTTATCCGCCCAGAACATGGCCAACGCAGTCATCGAGATGCGCAAGTTCTTCCAGGAGAACCCGACCACCAAACCTGAAGTCCTTCTTGAATTCCTGCAGAACAAGGTCCTCCTTATCTTCGTTTCCACGGAGAACCTTGACGACGCATTCCGGCTATTCATGATCCTCAATAACAGAGGCGTCCCCCTGCGTAACAGCGACATCCTCAAGTCCATAAACCTAGGTGTCTTGGAGAACCCGGACGAGAAGGTTCGGTACGCCAAGATGTGGGAGGAAGCGGAGAGCGTGCTGGGCGACGAGTTCGATCGCTTCCTCAACCACGTTCGCACCATCCTGGTGAAGGAGAAGGCACGTCTCGGTTTGCTCCAGGAGTTTGAGGACGTCATCTATGAACCCAAGGAGCGCGACAAGGCTACCGGCAAGAAGAAACCGGTATTGCTCAAGAAAGGGGTTGAGACGTTTGCGACCATACAGAGGTACTTGGGGCACTACAACGTCCTGCTGGGCGGCGTTAATTTCGACGAGACTGGCAGTTATGAGTTCGACAACCTGGTGAAGGTTATGCTGGCTGGACTGCCGGCCACAGATTGGCTACCGCCGCTGATGCAGTACTACGACAGGTTCAAGCACGTGAGGGTATTGGATTTCCTAAGACTGCTGGACAACAAGTTCTCCGCCGACTGGCTCGCGCAGTATACCCCCACGAAACGCATCGAGGCAATGAACGGAATCATCAAGTTGATAGACGGAGCGAAGACGCCGGAAGACGTGCTTGCCGCCGAGTGCTTCGGGGTTGATGCCGACGCCTTCATGCGTACGCTCGGTGGGCCCGTCTACAAGAGGCGGTTCACCAAGTACGTGCTCCTGAAGGCCGACTACCTGGTCCAGACCCACTCGCAGCGAATGCACTTTGAGAATCTGTCCGCGGAGCACATCTTGCCGCAGAACCCGGACAACACAAGCCAGTGGGTCAAGGACTTCGGCCCCGAGGAGCGCGCCGAATGGACCGACAAACTCGGCAATCTTGTGCTCATAACGGGTAGCAAGAACTCCTCGCAGGGGCGCTCGGACTATCAAGAGAAGAACGAGAAGTACTTCAAGAAGTGCATTGACACCAGCCCCAACTCGATACGCGTGCTGAAGCAATATCAACGCTGGACGCCGCAGGAACTCAAAGAGAACCATGGCGTTGTGATGGACATGTTCAAGAAGCACTACGGCATCGCTAGCACAGATTGAGCCAACAGGTATTCTCCGAATCCACCGTTGAAGATGCTGCCCTGGCCTGGCTCGCCGAGTTGGGCTGGGCGGTGAAGCACGGGCCGGACATATCGCCTGACGGCGATACCCTCACCCTGCCCTTCTCCCAAAGGGAGAGGGAAAGCTACAGTGAGGTAGTGTCGTTGGAGCGGTTCCACGCCGCACTCATGCCGAAGCTGATGAGCGGAGGCCCACCTAAGCCAAAGACCTCCTCGGGCGGCGCTCGGGGGCCTAAGTTCACATCTCTCAACAGGATACTTATTTAAGGGATTGCCGATGGCCACCCGTTTCTCAGAGTCCGACGTCGTGAGTGCCAGAGGCCGTTCGCCGTTGATGGACAAGCTGCTTGCGCTCGGCGAGCCTGAGATAAAGCAGAATTGGCTGGACTGCGCGGAGCTGGAAATCGGCC
This sequence comes from uncultured bacterium, assembly GCA_964597845.1. Classification (GTDB taxonomy): domain Bacteria; phylum Hydrothermota; class Tepidihabitantia; order Tepidihabitantales; family Tepidihabitantaceae; genus UBA2258. Next base: position 21,712 of record CAZQZR010000049.1, read on the forward strand.
CCGAGCACGTCGAGGAGTTGATTGGCTTGGCTCTCGACGAGGAGCTGAACCGCGCTCCGAGTGACAGCCGGGAAGTCTGGGTGCCGGTGCACGCATGGCGCGCGCTGGCGCAACTCCGCGCCGCAGCGGCTGCCGAGCCATTGACGCGGCTGCTGCGGCTGATTGACGAGGACGACGATGATTGGGTCGGGGAGGAGTTGCCACGCGTGTTCGGGATGATTGGCCCGCCCGCGATTCCGCCCTTGTCAGAGTATTTGCGGGCGACAGACCATTCTGTCTATGCCCGGGTCGCGGCCGTTGACGGTCTGGGGTTCATCTGCTCGGACCATCCCGAAGTCAGAGACGAAGTGGTTGCCGTACTGTCGGGCCAGCTCGCCGCATTCACGGAGAATGACCCGAGCCTGAACGGGTTCTTGATATCCCACCTGATAGACCTGCACGCGGTCGAGACCGCGTCCCTCATGAAGCAGGCGTTTGACGCCGACAGTGTGGACCTGTTCATCTTGGGCGACTGGGAGGATGCGCAGATTGAACTTGGGCTGAAGTCCGCGCGAGAGAAGCCGCCAAGGCCGACGCCGTTCGACCTGTTGCTCCGCCGGCAGGCCGCGCTACCAGAGCCGGCGCCACCGGCACCAGCACCGGAGGTACAACCGCTGACACGCCAGGCTCGCCGGAAGGCGGAGCGGGAGGCGGCGAAGGAGCGGAAACGACGACGGCAGTAGCGCCGCTGAGGAGGAACGAGGAGTGAGGAGTCAGGAGTGAGGAATGAGGAGTGAGGAGGCAGGAACGGGCGGAGAGGCAAGCAGGGGTCAGGGCGACGGCTGGGGCTTGCATCGGACCGTGGTATAGTTATCATTCATGGCATGAATAACCGTCATGAGGTGCTTAGACGCTGTCTTGCTCCGGCCCTGCTGCGTGCGTTGTCGCGGGCGCCGGTTGTGGTGCTGACCGGTGCGCGCCAGACCGGCAAGACGACGCTGGCGC
>CAZQZR010000050.1:0-21965 GCA_964597845.1 uncultured bacterium
TACTTGTGGCGCCGGATCTTAGACAGCTTGCGCTTTCTGCCACAAGGCATCTACAGGCCTCCCTTCATGAGACTTGCTTTCAGGAGCCGCGAGGCTTTGAACACCGGCACGCGCCGGGGTGGAATGTTCACCGGTTCCTTGGTCTTCGGATTGCGTGCGACCTTGGGTTTGCGGAGCTTGGTGGACATTACACCGAAGCCTCGAATTTCGATACGGTTACCTTCCTGAAGCGTCTTGCAGATTTCGTCGATGAACATCTGGACAAGTTTGCCTACGTCGCGCTTGGTGATGTTCGGATGAACCTGACGAGCAATTGTCTCGACCAGGTCGGCTTTGGTTATCGTCATGGCTGCCCTCCTTTAGCCACACGTACTGCAACTGTGTGAACTGCAGTGGCTGCAAGACTTAGACGAGGTTGACACCTTCTTCTCAGCCCCGGCGACCGCAAACGCCGAAAAACAGCGCGTGAGCTTGTCTGTGCCGCACTTCGGGCAGACAAGCTCATCCTCGTCTCGCTTGCTCAAGACAAGCTCTTCGAATTCGTCGTTGCAGATGTCGCAACGGAATTCACGAATTGGCATAACTGATTATAGGACAGTGACTTTCGTGTGTCAAGCGAGACATCGGGAAAGTGGCAACAGGCCCCGTGGCTACTCGTAGCGGAGGGCCTGGATTGGATTGAGGCGGGCGGCGCGCGAGGCGGGGTAGATGCCGAAGAAAATCCCGACCGTGGCCGAGAAGCCGACGCCTACGAGTATGGTCCAGAGTGGAGCGGCGGCCTTCAGATGTGCAGTGAGTTCAACGACTTTGGCGATTCCGACGCCGAGGGCGACGCCGATGGCCCCGCCGACAAGCGAGAGCATCACCGCCTCGAGCAGGAACTGCCAGAGCACGTCCTGGTTGGTCGCGCCGAGCGCTTTGCGCAGGCCGATCTCGCGGGTGCGCTCGGCGACCGCGACGAGCATGATGTTCATGATGCCGATGCCGCCCACGAGCAGTGAGATCGCGGCGACGGCAATCATGACGAGGAAAGCCACCCGCGTGATATTGCGGTAGATGTCGCGGATAGTATCCTGCGTGCTGATGCCGAAGTCGTCCGGCTTATCATAGCCGAGTCGGTGCCGGCGCCGCATCAGTTCGCGCACCTCGTCGATTGCCTTTTCCAGCGCCACGCCTTTCTTCGGCATTGCCCCCACCGCGATGCTGTACTGGATCTCGCCGATTCCGCGACCGGGCGCGAAGTCCTTTCCAAAAGTCGTAATCGGCACGATGATGACGTTGTCCTGGCTCTGGCCGAGGAAGCTGCCTTTGCGGGCGAGCACGCCGACGATGATGTAGCTCTTGCCGTCCAGCACCAGCCGCTTGCCGAGCGGAGTCTCGTACGGAAAGAGGTTGTCGACGATGTAGCCGCCGACGACGCATACCGAATGGCGGCGCAGGCTGTCATCTGAGTTGATGAACCGGCCGGTCTCGACCTGGTAGTTGCCGACCTCGGAGAGCGCCGGCGTCGCGCCGCTGACTTCCGCGCCCGTCACTTTGTTGCCGCGCCAGGTTATCTTGCTTATCGTCCGGCTCCGCGACGGCGCGACCTTGTCGATGCTTGGCAACTGGCCGATGGCGAGTGCGTCGTCCATGGTCAGGTTGGGACGTTTGTTGATCTCGTCCCAGTCGAGGCGGCCCATGCCGAAGGCGAACTTCTGAATGAAGATGGTGTTCGAGCCGAGCGAGGATATCTGCTTTTCGACTTCGTAGTTCATGCCCTGGATGAGCGATACGATGGCGATAACCGTCATCACGCCGATGATGATGCCGAGCGCGGTCAGGAACGAGCGCATCCGATGCGTGCGGAAGGTCTCGAGCGAGAGGCGGGCAAGTTCAATCAGACGCATGGCGATAATTCCTAATTACTAATTGCTAATGACCAATCAATGAGGAAAGTACGAAACCCGAACTCCGGGGCCCTATTAGTCATTAGGAATTGGCAATTGGTCATTTCCTCATGGTACTATCTTGCCGTCGGCGAGGCGAATTACGCGGCGGGCATGGCCGGCCACGGCCTGGTCGTGGGTTACGAGGATGATGGTGTTTCCCTGCTCGGCAAGAGACCCGAACAGGCGCATGATTTCGACCCCGGTCTTGGAATCGAGGTTGCCGGTCGGTTCGTCGGCGAGGACGACAGCGGGCCGGTTGGCGAAGGCGCGGGCGATAGCTACGCGCTGCATCTCGCCGCCGGAGAGTTCGTTGGGGTTGTGCGACATCCGGTCTTTCAAGCCCACCATCCCAAGTAGTTCGCCGGCGCGCGCCTTCCGCTCGCGGACCGGGACCCCGGCGTAGAGCATCGGGAGTTGGACGTTGGACTGGGCCGAGAGCCGCGGCAGCAGGTTGAACGATTGGAATACGAACCCGATTTCCTTGTTGCGGAGGTGGGCGAGTTCGGTGTCGTCCAGGGTCGAGATATCGCGGTCGTTGAACCAGTAGCGGCCCGAGGTCGGCGTGTCGAGGCAGCCGAGCACGTGCATCAGCGTGGACTTGCCCGAGCCGGAAGGGCCCATCAGGGCGACGTATTCGCCCTTCTCGATTTCCAGCGTGACACCGTCCAGGGCGAGCACTTCGACCAAGCCGGTGGTGTACGACTTGGTGATGTTGTCAGTGCGAATCAGCATGAGGGCAAATGACGAAGCTCGAAGCCCGATTGAAACTCGAATGACGGAACTGCCGGAATTGGGTCATTCGTGCTTCATTCGTCATTCGAGTTTCGTCATTCGGACTTTGTGTTCTAGTCGGGTATGCTGTCCTTGGCCGGCTTCGCCGCCACCCGCTGGCCGTCGGTCAGTTTGGACAGCGCCTTGTATGGGCCGGTGACGACTTCGTCGCCTGGTTTGAGACCGTCGACGACTTCCATTTCCGTCTCGCTCGTCTTGCCGGTACGGATTGACGTCAGCACCGCCTTGCCGTCATTGACCAGGAATACGGTTTCGGTTTCTTTGCCTTTAACCTCGCGGCGGCCGGAGGCCTGCACCGGTATGACGAGTACGCTGTCCAGCTCGGCCGTCGTTATCTCGGCGCGGACGTTCATTCCCGGGCGCAATGACGGGGCAGTGCTGTCGAGTGTTACCTCAACCTCGAAAGTCGTGGTCTGCTGAGTGGCACTGAGGACGTTCGCGGTCGGCATGTAGGCGATGTTGGTGACGTGGCCGGCAAACGAGGTGTCGGGCAGAGCGTCGACGAAGATCTCGGCCGGCTGGCCGAGCGCCACCGACACGACGTCGGCCTCGTCCACGTCGATGAGCGCCTGCATCCGTGACATGTCGGCGAGGACCATCAGCACCGTGCCGGAGTAGTTCATCGTGCCGATCATCACCGCCTCGCCCTCCTCGATATTCAGTTGGGCGACAGTGCCTGATATCGGCGCGCGGATGACGGTCTTGTCGTACTGGTCCTGGGCCTCATCAGCCTGCGCCTTGGCCATGTCATATGCAGCCTTGGACGCTTCGAATTGCTCGGCCGAGACGAGCTTCTGCGCGTAGAGGCTCTCGACCCGAGCGTGGCTCAATTGGGCCTGAACAAAGCGGGCGCGGGCAAGAACCAGATTCGCCTCGTAGCTCTTCCGGTCAAGCTGGAGCAGGATGTCGCCCGCGTTCACCCAGTTACCCTCTTTCACCGGCAGTTTGTCGACCACGCCCATCACCTGTGCCTGCAGGTTTACCTGGGCCTTGGCGCGCAGCGCGCCGGTCGCCGATACCTTGGACAGAATGGAGCCGTACTTCACCTTCCGGGTCTCGACCTCGGTGCCGCCACCGGACTTGCTCTTCAGATTGGCGACGACGATGAGGACGACCACGACTACGACCGCGGCCACAATCAGGACGGTGCGCGTGCGCTTCTTCATCGGGTTTCCCTTCTACCGGGTTTCCGGTTGCGTGCGGCCGAGCAGGTAGTTGATTTGCGCGGCCTGGATGTAGGTGTCGGTCAGCGCCGTGATGTAGGAGGCATTCGCCTGTTCGAGGGTGGTCTCGACGCTGAAGAAGTCGATGAGCGAGATGGCACCGAGCCGCTGCTGCTCCTGGGCAAGGCGATAGAGCTCCTGGTTTAATTCGAGGTTCCTCTTGGCGTAGTCGTAGCGCTGCCGAGCTTCTTCGTAGCCGATGACTGCGGTTGCCGCGGCAGCGCGGACCTGGTAAAGGGCCGCCCGGGCCGCGGCCTTGGTCCGGCGCGAGCCCGCGACCGCGTCGGCGATGTCGAGCACGAAGGACTTAATGTCGAGCAGCGGGAGCGAGAAGCGGAGGCCGGTCGTGATGCGGTCATTGTCGGTCCAGGTCTTGATGCTCTTCGGCATTGCCGAACCGGCGTATTCCGACGACCAGAACGCCGACACCGACGGCAGGACCTGGCCGATTGCGGCGATCGTGTTCACGGTTGCGATGGTGCCGGACTTGGCGGCCAACCGCGCGCCGGGGTTGCGACGCTCGATCTCTGCTACCAGGCTGTCGCTGTTCGACACCTCGAAGCCGGCCGGCTCAGTGAGTTGCTCGGTCGGTTTGATGACCACGTCCCGGCTGATGCCGGCGGTGGCAAGGAAACCCGCATTGGCCGCGGCCAGCGCCTTGTCGGCGGTCAGCAGGCCGATGTCGGCCTGGGACTTGAACACTTCCGACCGCATCACGTCGATTCTCGAGGCGGCCCCGAGCCGGAGCTTCTCCTGGTTGAGCTTCAGGTTGTCAGCGGCCCGGTCTACGGCCGACGCGGCAGCATCGCGCAGGAGCCGCGTCCCCAGGAGCCCGAGGTATCCATCGGTCACGTCGAAGACGAGTCTGGCCTGTTTGTCCTGTGCGTCTACCGAGTAGTAGCCGGCCTGGATGAACGAGTTGGCGACTCCGGCGAATACGCGCGGGTCGAATACGACCTGGCTGAGAGTGAATGTGCCGTCCCAGCCGGTTACGGTTGAGTCATAACCTGGTGGAATCTGCGAACGGGTCTTCCTCCAGTCAAGCGAGCCCGACGCCGCCGGCAGCAGTGCGTTGACTCCCTTGCCGACCGCTATCCCGCTGCTCAGCCGGGACGCAGACGCCTGGGCCTGGGCCGGGCTGCTCCGCAGCGACTGGTCGAGGGCCTGTCCGAGCGTGAGTTCGAGCGTGTCCGGCGAAGCCGAGACCAAAGCGAACAACAGGAGCAGCATGGGTTACCTCCCGGCGCCCATCCCGAGCAGCGCCAGTATCAGCATGACAACCAACCACACGGCGAAGACGAGCGCGTAGGACTTCGAGCCTTTGAGCCCGAACACGACCTTCAGCCCGATCGCAATCAGCATGAATTTCCAGAAGTCGAATATGTCGAGCTGCGCCAGCAGACCTTTCAGGAAGGGCTGCTTGAGGGCCGGCGCCGCCGCCAGCAGGCTGGTCGTCACCTCGGCCGAGCGTTTGAGCAGTACGAGCAGGCCGCGGACGATCGTCGCCGGTACCGCGACCAGGCTCGCGTTGCACACGATCGCCCACGTCCGTTTGAAGTCGCCGGCACCTCCGAACAGCGGCAGGCTGACGTTGTAGATGACCGCGAGGAACAGGATGGCGATGAGACTGACAATCAGGGCGCTGACCGCGGGCATGCCGTAGCGCATTGCCGGACTGGAGTAGAACTTCTCCATGCCATCGGTCGTTTTCTCGATTTGCTCTTCCGACATGTTCCTTTCGCGCATCCGGTCGATCGTCGCCTGTCGCTGTTTGTCCCAGTCAACGTATTGACTCGAAACGAGTACGAACAGCATGTTGAAGAGCAGCACGACTATCAGCGGGACGAGCCAGGTCGGTTTCTCCTTCAGGCGGCCGAAGGCGCGGGACGGAGAAAAGTAGATATCAAACATGTGATGCTCCTGTTAGCGCTTCGGTGGTTTGGTCAGGCGGCCGGTATGCTGAGCGTCATGCCGGTACTGGGGCCAGAGGGTGTTCGCAGCCGGGCCGTCGCCGCGGAACGCGTACAGGCCACCGTCCCATGAACCGACGTAGACGGTGCCGTCCGGGCCAATTGTCGGTGCCGACGTATAGTAAACATCCTTGTCGCCGGAGGCGACCTCGCGGCTCCAGAGCAGGCGGCCGTTGTCCGCCATGGCATACAGCATGCCGTCGTCCGGAAGGAAGTAGATCGTGCCCTTGTCGCTGGCCGCGGCCGTGGCGACGACAATGTCTATTGCCTCGTAGATAACGTCCGGCGTCCCGCCCGGCGTCTTGCGGCAGAGGTAGTCGCCGTCGGTGCCGAAATAGAGCGCGCTGTCCGGGCCGACGGTGACCTCGGTCCGGATTTCGTCGCCATCCGGGGCCGGAGCGCGCCACTGCTGGCGGCCGTCCGGACCGAGGCAGTACAGGTAGCCGTCAGTGTTGCCGACGTACACTATGTCGCTTGCGTCAACGACGGGCGAGGCGAAGAAGTAGTCGCCTTCTGGTGCGCCGAAGGCCCAGCGTCTGCGGCCCATGGCGTCAACGCAGTAAACCGAGTCGGACGCGATGTAGATGAGACCATTGAGGCCGACGGTCGGCGAGCCGGCGATCTCGTCACCGGTCTTGAAGCTCCACTTCGTCTTGCCGTCCGGCGCGACAGCGGCAAGCGTACCCTTGTCGGTCGCGACGTAAATCGTACCGTCCGCGCCGAGTGCCGGCGTGCCGTATATTTCGTCGCCGAGGTAGGTCGACCAGAGCTGTCTGCCGGTCGTGTCCATGCAGTAGAGGTTCGAGTCGAGCGAAACCACATAGATGAGGTCGGTGGCTGTTTTCTCCCGCGGCCACAAGAGCGCCAGTGGATTGCAGCCGCCAGGGCGCTTCACCAGTCGCGAACCGACTACCGCAGCGCCGTAGATGGCGTCCTTGGCCTTGAAAACCCATCGCTGTTCGCCGGTCGTGGGGTTGATAGAGTAGAATGAGCCGCTTTCGTCACCGAAGTAGATGTTTCCGTGCAGGTCAAGCGTCGGCGACGCGACAATCGGGTCATCGGTCGGGAAAATGCCCTTCTGGATCGGCTCGGGCCAGACCTTCACGGAGTAGGACTTGCCCCAGTCCGAGGTCTGGCCGAGCGAATCCCGGGCGCGTACCGACACCGCGTAGTCACCCGGCGTCTTGTATGTGTGATAACGGCTGATATCGCCCGGGCTGCGTAGCGGCTCGGTCCAGTCAAGGGTATCGCCGTCGCCCCACGCGACCTGGTAGTAGAGCGGCAGCGGCGCGTCGACCGGCGGGAAGATTCCCACCTCGACTTCGACCGTCGTGTCGGCCAACATCGGCACGTCCAGCGAGTCGGGCGCGGACAGCGGGCCGGCTCCGAGCATCAACGTCAGTCCCATGGCGGCAATGGTAATCATTAGATCAACCTCCGTGCAGAAAAGGCAAATAACAGCGGATGGCGACGGCCGATTGACGTTCCGCACCCGGAAGTCGGCAATCGGCAATCGGGAGTGTCCTCAAGGGCCTATAGAGTATTGGACGGCGGCTTGCTGTCAAGGTTGTGGGTAATCGTTGGCCCTGAGAACATTTCCCGCGCGGTCTTCGCGTCCTTTTCAATCTGCGACGCGAGTGCGCCCGGGCTTTCGAACCGGCGCTCCGGTCGTATCCGGTCGATCACCCGGAATACGGCGCTGGCCGGCGGCTCGGCAAGCTGTACATCCAGCAGGTGGGCCTCGATGGTCCGGGTCTCGCCACCGAAGGTCGGCCGGTGCCCGATGTTCAGCAGGGCGTCGAAACCGCGACCGAGCGTGTCTACACGGCAGGCGTACACGCCATCGGCAGGAACAAGCGTTTCGCGCTCAAGCGGCCGCAGATTGAGGGTTGGAAATCCCAGGCGGCGGCCGGTGCCGGTGCCCGCGACAATCGCACCGCTCAAAGCATACCAGCGGCCGAGCAGTTCTGCGGCGAGGCGGACGTGGCCGAGCAACAGGTGCTCGCGGATGGTCGTGCTCCGGACCGGCACGTCGCCCAGCAGAATCTCGGGAACGACCTCGACTTTGATGTCGAGCGGTTCGAGGACCCGGCGCAGCAGACCGGCGTCGCCTGTCCCACGGTTGCCGAACCGGTGGTCATGGCCGACAACCACCGCTGCCGGGTGGAGTGATTCGACAATGTAGCGCCGGATGAAGTCCGGCGCGGCGGTGCCGCGGAGTTCGACGTCAAACCTGAGCAGGCAGATATACTCGACGCCCAGTTCGGTGAGGAGGGCTTTCTTTTCGGCAATGGTGGTAAGAATGTAGGTGAAGTCGGGGAAGATGATCTGGGCCGGCAGCGGGTCATAGGTCAGCACGCCGGTCCTACCTTTGAGTCCGGCGGCGATTTCCGCCGCACGCCGGATAATCTGCTGGTGCCCGAGATGGACACCGTCGAACGAGCCCATGGCAATGACAAGAGGGGGCGAAGGGCGGGGGGCGGGGGACGGGGGGCGGGGTTCAGTCGGCATAGATAATCCGTTCGGTGCGCAAGTCTGAACCATTTGACACGACGATTGCTAGAAACCTGCGGTCGTCGGTCTCGGCCATTCCGAATGCGTCAGATCCGGATGTCATTGAACCCTCGAAACTTCTCACTACCTTGCCCTGCAACAACTGCTGCGCCTGGGTCGGGGAGACGTTCACGCGCGGCATCCCGACCAGCGCAGTGTCAATCGGCACCAGCCGGTCGGCCAGCAGCGCCGCGTCAAGTGTGTCCAGCGCCGCCGCATCTTCAACCGTGAACTGCCCGATTCTTGTCCGCACGAGCGTCGCCAGCGTTGCGACCGTGCCCAATGCCGCACCCAGGTCTCGGGCCAGCGCCCGGACATATGTCCCGGCCGACACGCAGCAGCGGATAATCGCGGTTGGCGGCTGCCAGTCAAGCAGCTCCAGCTCATAGACCGTGACCTTGCGCGGCTTCGGTCGGACTTCCAGTCCTTTGCGGGCCAATCGGTACTGCGGCTGACCGTCTTGTTTCAAGGCGGAGAACGCCGGCGGTACCTGCTCGATTTCGCCGGTGAATCGGGCAAGGCAGTTCCGCACCCGTTCCGCGGTCAGACCGTCTACCGGCTGTTCGTTCACTACCTTCCCGGTAATGTCATCGGTGTCGGTCTGCTTTCCGAACAGCACGCCGGCTACGTACTCCTTCGGCAGGTTGAGCAGAAATCGGCTGACCTTGGTCGCCTCACCCAGCAGCACGAGCAGCACGCCGGACGCAAGCGGGTCCAGTGTCCCGGCGTGGCCCAGAGCGGGCAAGGGACGAGGGGCGGAGGACGAGGGGCGGAGGAGGGACTTGATGCGCCGGATGACGTCGTAGGACGAGATACCGGACGGTTTGTTCACGTTCAGCACCCCGCGCATTCGACGAATCAAACCCGGATTTCACCACAAAGACACCAAGACACCAAGTCAGGATTCCCGGTCATTCGAGCCCGGGAACATCCTGGTTCTCTTTGTGTCTTTGTGTCTTGGTGGTTAATCCTGCTCTCCGGTCTCGTCCTTGTGGAGTTCGGAGATGATTTCGTTGATATGCATTTCGTGAGCGAGCAGGTCGTCGAGTGCGAACCGGAGTTCCGGCAGGGCGCGAAAAACCACCATCTGGCCAAGCCGGTGCCGGATGAACCCGCGCGCGTGCTGGAGGTGTTCGAACGACTCCTGCCGGGTCTTCTCGTCTCCCATTATGGAGAAGTAGACGGTGGCGTTCTTCAGGTCGCGGGAGATATGGCAGCGCGTGACCGTGACGAACCCGATTTTCGGGTCGGAGAGCTCAGTCAGTACGATTTTCGCGACGGTGTCTTTGATGGCGTCAGCGACTCGCTTGTCCCGGTGTTGCATGCCTGTATTCTAGGGCTTATGGCCGGGTTGTAAAGTGCTGCCCTCAGGACGAGTTACGAGTTGCGGGCTACGAGTTGCGAGTTCCGGGCGGCCGGTAAGCAGTTGACCGGATGCGTTGGCTCGGATAGAGTGAGAGAGCATGCAAATCCGCGTCCTTCTGTCCGTCGTGGTCGGCGTGGCACTGCTGCTACTGGCCGGCTGCTGCTACTACACGCCGAGGGTGACCGTGAGAGAGGGGGTGGGCCAGGCACTGGGGACAGTCCCCGTGCGGGGACAGTCCCCGGGGGGCGAGCCGTTGGTGCGCGTGCGGCTGAGCACCGGCCGTACCGCAATGCTGAGTTCGAGCCAGGGCCTCACCCTGACCGCCGGTTCGGTCCGTCAGTCGGTCGGGCCCAATCAGGCAACACGGTTCCAGATTGCAGATTCCAGACTGCAGATTGTAGACTCCAGGTCGCCCATCGCCGTGGCGCTACGGACTGCGGAGACGCTCGCAGTCACGCCCGCAGTCGATGGCTTTGTTCGGGTCGGCGACCGCAGCTACCGTGGCCGGCTCCTCCTGTACCGATCCGCGGATGGCGACCTGGCGGTGGTGAACGTGCTTGGTCTGGAGGATTACCTGTGCGGCGTGGTGCCCTGCGAAATCGGGCCGGTAAACGCCCGCACGGTGGAAGCGGCCAAGGCGCAGGCGGTCGCGGCCCGCAGCTTCACCATGACCCGCCTCGGCAAGCGGCAGGGGCTCGGCCACGACCTTTTCGACTCGTATTTGCGGGACCAGGAGTATCGGGGCATCGAGCGCGAGACCGAGCTGTGCCGGCTGGCGGTGCGTGCTACGCGGGGCGAGATGCTTGAGTTCCGCGGCGGGGTCTGTGAGGCATTCTACCACGGCAACTGCGGCGGCGTGACCGCGAACGGGTCGCAGCCGTACCTGAAGAGCGTGCCGGACACGCCCGGTCATCGCCGGGGCCGGAAGGCGTATTGCTCGGACAAACCGAACTTCTCGTGGCAGGTGAGCATCAGAAAGGAGAGTCTCGAAGCGGTGGCGAGCCGACTCTCAGGGAAGAAATGCCGCGTGCGCGGCTGCAAGCTCGATGTTGACCGCCAGTCGCATCGGGTGAAGTACCTTCATCTCGCGACCGACCGGGGCAGCGTGCGGTTGCCGGGCTCGGACTTCCGCATGGCGATGGGGCTTAAGTCCACATTCTTCACCATGGCGATTCGCGGCGCGACTGTGAGCTTCACCGGTCACGGCTCGGGTCACGGCTCAGGCATGTGCCAGGATGGGGCAGTCGCAATGGCCTCAGGCGGCGCAAGCTACCAGGAGATACTGCATCACTACTATTCGGGCGTTAGCCTGAAGAAGCGCTACTGAAGAGAGGGAGGAGTGAAGAGTGAGGAGTGAAGAGTGAGGAGTGAGGAGTGAGGAGTGAGGAAGGAGCAAAGTCAGAGGTCAAAAGGCAAAACTGAGGACGAGAAGGGCGGAGGGTGAAGGTGGAGGCGACGAGCTGCGGCGTTACCTGCTGCCTTTTGCCTCTACCTGTTCTTCCGGAAGGTGGGTAATTAACACGGCCGCAGCCAGGACCGTTGTCCAGAATCCGCTCTTGTTCCCGATGGCCGACTGAGTAATGTTCTGGGTGCGGACGATTTCATTGGAGATTCTCCAGAGCTCCTTGCGCTGGTCGTAGTTCGTGTCCGGGTTGAACTGGACCCCGAGGGTCGTGGCGAGCATCTGCGCCGCAAGGTCCTCGGCATAGTCGCCGGCGCGCTCCTCGCGTTCACCAAAAGAGTGGTACTCGGAAAGGTAGCCGTACTTGGTCGAATCCTTGGGGATGGCAAGGCCGACCGATGCCGAAAGCAGCCGGTGCGGTTCGTTTGTGGCGTTGTCGCTGACGACGGCGAACATGACTTGCCCCGGGGTCAGGAGTTTCTGGCCGCGGGTGCGGGAGATGATGCGGCAGCACGGCGGGAAGATGGAGGAGACGCGGACGATGTTGAAGGCCGCGATTCCGGCATCGCGCAGCGCCGCCTCGAAGCTGGCGAGTTTCTCGCGATGCACGCCGGTGCCCTTGGTAAGAAAGACGTACTTAGGCAGGATTACCATCAGACCTCCCGAAGCGGAATTGCCGATAGACGAATGCCGACTGGAAAATGATAACCGGCGATTTCAGAGAGTGGAGCAGACCGGGATTGAACCGGCGACCTCCAGATTGCGAACCTGGCGCTCTCCCAACTGAGCTACTGCCCCGTGTCTGGTCTGACCAGTCGGACCTGTCGGACAAGTCTGACAACTCCCAAGCCGTGTTACTGCCCAGCTTCAACGTTGACCAGGATGCCGTTGCGCCGGCGTTCCATGCGGTCGAAGTCTTCCGGGCTGAACTGGAAGGTCCCGATGACCGTGACCGGGCTGGCGAGGACCGGCGCCTCGCCGGTGCTCTTGGGTGTGGGCCCGAAGAACATGCAGATGTCCGGCCCGTCCGGCCAGTACGCGATGTCGCCGACCTTCACATCGCTAACCGGCTCCGGATTGTCGACGCTCAGGTCAACCGGGAAATAGACTTCCTTGCCCCATGTCTCGCCCATCGTCTCGTACGGCAGCAGCCCGAGCAGCTTCTCGGTGAGAGGCGAGCTGTTCAGGGTTACGACGAAGTCTACGCCGCCGACGTTAATACGGATATTACTCAATTGCGCTTGAATTGTAGAGAAGCCTAACCGAATGTCAATACGATTATGCGTGCCGACCGCGTGACCGGCCGGCCACCGGAACCCGGGTTTCGGTGCCGTTCTGGTGCCTTTCTGGACAGAGTCGGACCTGGGCCTATAATGCTTCCGTGGGCGGACTTTTCAAACTGCCCGTCAATCGTTCGTTCAGATGTCGCTTCGGCCCTGCGCCGAAAACGGGGGAGGTGTGCCGATGACGCTTTGCTGGAAGCCCGACTTCACTCCATTCGAACTCCAACCGATTCTGCACACAATTGCCGAGGAGTACCCGGTCATGGAGGAGGGGCCAGGGGCTGGGGGTCAGGGGTCAGGGAGGACCGAAGTGCGGTTCGAGCACGCGCCGGGCACGGTGTGCACGGTGAAGGTCGCGGGACGCGTCGCGACCGTGCGGTACGGCGCACCGAACCTGGCGATGCGCGCGGTTGGCGCGCTGCTTGCCGACCTCGTGCTCGACCCCGGCACCGCCATCGAGCACGCCCCATTCGGTACGTTCGGGTTCATGCTTGACTGCAGCCGGAACGCGGTGATGAAGCCGGAGCACCTGAAGCGCTGGCTGCGCCGGCTGTGTCTGTTCGGGTACAACCTGGCGATGCTCTACACCGAAGATACCTACGAACTGCCGGGCGAAGATTGGTTCGGGTACATGCGCGGCCGGTACACCGGCGCAGAGCTACACGAGCTTGACGAGTACTGCCGCAACCTCGGCATCCAGATGGTCGGCTGCATCCAGACCCTCGGGCACATGGAGCAGATACTGCGCTGGCCCGCGTACGCGGCGGTGAAGGATTCGGATTCGGTACTGCTGGTTGGCGAGGAGCGGACCTATGACCTGATTGAGAAGATGCTCGACGCGATGGCCTCGTATCTTCATTCGCGGCGAATTCACGTCGGGATGGACGAGGCGATGGGCATGGGCCGGGGCCGGTATCTTGACCGGTTCGGGTTCAAGCGGAAGTCGGACGTCTTCACAGCGCACCTCGGCCGGGTAGTGAAGCTCTGCCGGGAGCGCGGGTTCACGCCGATGGTCTGGTCCGACATGCTCTTCGCGATGGGCAGCCGCACCGGGAACTACTACGACCCGGACTCGGTGATTCCCGAAGACGTCGTCGCCGCCATCCCCCGCGAAGCGCAACTGGTGTACTGGGACTACTATCACCGGGACAAGGAATTCTACCTGAACTGGATAGCGCGGCACCGGCGGATGGGGTTCGAGCCGTTGATGGCATCCGGCATCTGGACGTGGCAGCAACTATGGTACAACCGGCGCGAGACCGAGGCGAACGTGGGTGCCTGCATCGATGCCTGCCGAGCGGCCGACCTGAGCGAGGTGTTCTTTGCGCTTTGGGGCGATGACGGCGCCTACTGCGACTTTGACTCGGCCCTGGCCGGGCTGGCGTTCGCGGCGGAGCGGGCCTTTGCCCCGGACCCGGCCTGGCTGCCGCAGCGGTTTGCGACCGTGTGCGGCGCCAGCTACGAGGCGGTTGTTGAGGCCGCGGAGTTGACCGGTCCGATTCGGACGGCCGGTATACTGTGGGACGACCCGCTGCTCGGCATGTTCCACCACGAGGGGCTCGCCGGCACCAAGCACGAGTGGCTGGACATTGCGCGGCGGTATGACGGCCTGCAAGAGAGCCTGCTTCCGTTCCGGGACGAGCAGGCGGCCGGCGACCTCCGCCACGCGGCGCTGCTAGCTGACTTTCTGCACCGCAAGGTCAATCTGCGGCTGCGGCTCGACGAGGCCTATTTCCGGCGTGACCGGTCAGCGCTGGGCGCGGTCATCGGCGAGATTCCGGTCATGGTCGCCCGACTTCAGGACCTCGCCGCGTCGTGGCGCCGGCAGTGGCTGCAGCGGAACAAGCCCTTCGGCCTCGAAGCGTTGCAGGTCCGGCTGGCCGGTCAGGCCGCGCGCTATCGTGAGCTCGAGCAGCGGCTGGACGACTTCATCGCCGGCCGGATTGATGCGATACCGGAACTCAATCAGAGACCCGGAGACGCGAGCGGGCAGATTGGAGCAAACTGGAAGGACTTGGCGTCGGGGTCTACTATACTCTGATGTGGGAACAGAACCGGGACAAGGATGTCCCTCCTACAGCAGAACTCATTGTGATTTGGCGTCCGTGACTTGTCCTTCTGCCGTTGGCAGAAGGACCGTAAACGTTGTTCCTTTTCCGACTTCTGACTTGACTGTGATTGTGCCTTTGTTGGCTTCGACGAACTCCTTGCAGATTGCCAGGCCCAGACCGATGCCGACGTCTTTGGTCGTGAAGAGCGCGTGGAACAGACGGTCGAGGTGTTCGGGTCTGATGCCGGAGCCGGTATCGGCGACGTCCACGGCAACCGTCGAGCCCTGCCGCCGCGCGGCCAAGCGCAAGGTCCCACCGCCGGGCATCGCCTGGGCCGCGTTCACGAACAGGTTGCGGAACACGGCGACCATCTGTTTTTCGTCAACGAACACCTGGGGCAGGCTGGGCTCCACGTCGAGAACTACGTTCACTGTGGCAGGAATCGCTGCTTCGGCCACGGCCCGTTCGATCAATTGGCGCAGGGTGTGCTCCTTCGGCGGCTGGTCCTGCTGGCGCCAGGTGAAGTCGAGAATCATGGTGATAACCGCATTGGCCCGTTCCACGTATTCATCGATTATCCGCAGGTGCTGGGCCGGCTTGCCCTCCAGCTTGTCCGCCACGGTGGTCTGGAGGAAGTAAGACGCGTTGCGGATGGCGCCGAGCGGATTGCGCAGTTCGTGGGCGATAGTGCCCGCGACCCGGCCAAGAGTGGCTAGTTTCTCCTGCATCACCAACTGCGCCTGCGCATGCTCCAGTGCGGCTGTGCGTTCTCTTACCAGCTCTTCGAGGCGCACGCGGTGGCGGTCGAGTTCGTCGGCGTCGCGCCGGTGCTGGACGGCGATTGCCGCCTGGTTGACGAACGCCTCGACGATGCCCGGGTCGTGGACGTCCGCGCCTCGGCGCACGATAATGTTCACGGTGCCGAGAACCCGGCCCTGCCAGTGGAAGCCGATCGCGTAGACGCTGCCGGAGTCGCACGTCTTCTCGATGATCTGCGACAGGACTTTGGGCAGCGTGCCATAGGACGGCCCGCTGACGTCGTCCTCGAACTTGAGCAACTTCTCCGATGCGTACTCGGTCCGGTGCTCCGGGGCAAGCTTGAACACGGTGCCGATCGGGTTCCGGCCCATGACTTTGAGCGTGGTTTCCAGACGGGTACCGATTCCGGCGATGGCGCGCACCGTGAACTCGTCCGTGGTTTCATCGTGGGAATTGACGATGACGTAGGCTTCGCCGACAAGCGCGGACAGACGGTCGGCGACGTACTGATAGACGTTGGCGTCGGGAGCGAGTTGGATGAAACCGACGGCGGTGTCGCGGAGCAGGGCTATGTCTGTGAGGTGCTGCCTATCGCGTTCCTCGGCCCGTTTGCGGTCGGTGATGACCTGCACGTCGGCTACGAAGTGGTACGGCCGTCCGGCCGCATCGCGCAGCAGCACCAGGCTCAAGTCAGCCCAGACCACGCTGCCGTTCCTGTGCAGATAGCGTTTCTCGAACCGCGCGCTGCCCTCGGTTCCGGTTTCCATGCGGGCCAGCACCTCGCGGTTCGCTGCGACATCGTCCGGGTGGGTGGCGGTCGTGAAGTCCATGGTCTGTAACTCCTCGACCGTGTAGCCCAGCATTGCGGCAAACGCGCGGTTCACGCGCAGCAGGCGGCCGTCCAGCCCGGTCAATAGCTTGCCGATTCCTGAATCCTCGAACGCCCGCCGGAACCTCTCCTCGCTCTCGCGCAGGGCCGCTTCGGATGCGGCCAGCCGCTCTTGGGTCGCGATCTGGGCAAGCGTCCGTTCGACGACCGGTACCAGCAGGTCCGTGAAGTCGTCCTGCTTAACAACGTAGTCGCGTGCGCCCAGCTTCATCATTTCGACCGCGACTTGCTCGTCGCCGTGCCCGGTCATCACGATGAAGGGAACCGGCCGCCCCTGGGCGATGAGCTCCTCCACAACCTTGCGGCCGTCCATGTCGGGCAGGACGAAGTCGAGCAGGAGCAGGCAGTCCGGGTGCTTCTCTACCGCGGCAATCGCGTCGGCACCGGACAGAACCCCGACCGGCGCCAGCCCGTGCCTTTGCAGCCGCCTGCAGATGAGCAGGTTCAGGCCCTCGCCGTCCTCGGCGACGACGATCGGACGACTAGTTGCGGGTTGCGGGTTGCGAGAAGCGAGTTCGGGGTCGTCAGACGAAGGATGTGAGCTCATTGGTTGCCTTTCGTCATTCGCGTCTCGCCACTCGGAACTCGTAACTCGCAACTTGCCTCCCAGTTGCGTGATGCGAGTTGGCAGAGTCGAGTTTCGGGTTGCGGGAATCAGGTTTCGAGTTCACCACTTGCCTTTCGTCAGTTACCTCTTAGAAGCGAGAGGGGAGAGGGGAGAAGCGAGAAGCGGGAAGCGGGAAGCGGGGAGAAGGTCGCAGGTTCACTGCTTGTCACCCGCAACCCGCTTCTTTCTCTTCGTGGCTCGTTTCTCGTCACTGGTTACTTTCGGTTCGCAAATCGTAACCCGCGATTAGCAGCTCCCGGTTCTTTGCCTGTATCTCGCCACTTGCCTCTTTCTCCAGTCGGGGCAGGGAAACAGAGAACCGGCTGCCCCTGCCCGGCTTTGAATCCACCCAGATCCGACCGCCGAGTCGTTCCACTATCCGGGTGACGATGGCGAGCCCGAGACCCTCGCCGCCGGGGACTCTGGTGTCCACGCGGAAGAACGGAACGAATACACGCTCCTGCTGGGCCGGCGCTATGCCGATGCCGTTGTCTTCGACGCAGTAGACGGCTTTGCTGTCCTCGTGCCGGCCGGTGATGCGGATGAGCAGCGGCCGGTCCGGGTCCCGGTACTTGAACGCATTCTCAACCAGATTCGAGAAGACCTGGCCCACCTGCATCGGGTCGCCGAGGCACGCGGGCAGGTCCGTGACCTCGACTTTCGCGCCCGCCTCCCGGGCCGCGAATTCCAGGCTCCGCAGCGCCTCGCCGACAAGGCGGTTCATATCGAGCGGCTCGACCTGGAACGCGACCCGGTCCAGCCGCGACAGGCGCAGCAGCCCGGCCAGCAACGCGCCCATGCGGGCGGTCCCCGCATCGATGAAGCGGAGCGATTCCGGCAGGGCGGAGCCGGTCAGCTCCGCGACGCGTTCCCTGAACTCAGGCGGCAAGTCGGGCCGGTCCAGTTCGGCCAGCAGTTCTTTGAGCGAGAGTCTGAGCTCGCCGACAAAACCCTGTACGCTGACCAGGGGCGTGCGCAGGTCGTGGGACGCGGCGTAAATGAGTTGCTCCAGTTCGGCTTTCCTTCGCTCGACTTCGCGCGCCAGCCGCTCCTTCTCCTCCGCGGTCCGCCTGCGCTCGGTGATGTCTTCGCCCGAACTCAGGACGCCGACCTTGATGCCGTACTCGTCGCGCAGGGCGACCTGGCGCCAGGCAATCAGCCGTTCCTCGCCCGAGCGCGTGACCACCGGATGCTCGTAGTTCTCGACCGGCTTGCCCGCGCCGGCCACGAGCGAACGGAATACGCCCCCGACCTCGCCGCGCAGGCGTGCGGGTACGCAGGTACCGGTCCAGCTCCGACCGTTGAGTTCGCCTTCGTTGTAGCCGAGTATTTTGCATCCGTGCCGATTCACGAGAGTGATTCGGCCGTCGGCATCGAGGACGACCAGCATCACGCCCGCGATGTCGAGGTATTCGTGCGTTCGATCCCTCTCGATCCGCAATGTCGCCCCGGCCTGCTTGCGCCCGGTGATGTCGCGGACGACAATCAGGTCGGCGGGCCTGCCTTCAGACGTGACCATGCCAGCGTTCAACTCGACCGTGACCGGGCTGCCGTCCGCGCGTCGGAGAACGGTTTCGTAGATGTGCGGGACATCCTCTCCGGCCATGCGCCGGCTATTGCGCTCAGCCAGCCTTGGTACTTCGTCAGGATGGACGTGGTCGGTGAAGTGCGTACCGATGAGCCGCTCGACAGTACTCCCTTCGAGTTCCGCCATCCGCTGGTTGACCAGCCGCAGGATTCCATCCTGGACGATGATGATGCCGTCGTTGACTCGGTCCACCAGGGTGCGGTACTTTTCCTCGCTCTCGTGCAGGGTCTTCTCGGACACGGCCTGCCGCTCTTCGGTCGCGACCTGGGCCTGCACCAGTTCGATGACCGGCACCAGCAGGTCAGTGAAGTCAGCCTGTCTGACAATGTAGTCGCGCGCGCCCAGCTTCAGCATCTCGACCGCGACGCGCACTTCGCCGTGACCGGTCATCACGACGAACGGCACGCGCAGGGCCAGGTTGTTGAGCTTGTCCAGCAACTGGCGTACGTCCATGTCGGGCAGGACGTAGTCGAGCAGGAGCAGGCAGTCCGGATGCTGTTGCACCGCGGCAATCACATCCGCGCCGGAATGGACCCCGATTGTCTTGAGCCCGGCCATCTCCAGCCGCTTGCAGATGACCCGGTTCAGGTCGACGTCGTTTTCCGCCACCACGACCAGACGATTAGTTCCGAGTTGCGAGTTGCGAGTTACGGGTTGCGGACCAGGAGGAGTTGCGAGTTGCGGGTTGCGGGTTACGAGTTCAGGACTAGGAGTTTCGGGTTGCGGACTGGGAGGAGTTGCGGGATGCGAGTTGCGGGTTGCGAGTTCGGAGTCGTTGGAAGAAGGATGCGGGCTCATTGGTTGCTTTTCGTCCTTCGCATCTCGCCACTCGGAATTCGTAACTCGCAACTCGTAACTTGCCTCTTTGCGGCGTCGTGTTGGCGGAGATATCGAGCCAGGCCACCGAGCAGGCGGGCAGTGTCGCTGGCTAGAAGTGAAAGCTCTTCGAAGGTCGGTTTGTCTATGTAGCCCTGGTCGAGGGCCACGTAGAGCTGGGCTCTGACTTCGCCGACGGAGCCCTTGGCGACCGAGAGGAAGAATGCGAACTCCTTGCTGCCCCTGCGCTCGAAGCCCTCGGCGATGTTCGACATGGCCGAAACCGAGGCTCGGCGTATCTGGTCCACAAGCCCGAAGTCACGCCTGAACTTGTCACGTGCCGTCACGTCATAGATTCGGCGAGTCAGCTCCCGCGCCTGCTGCCAGGCGGTAATCTCCTCAGACGTCTTGAACGTACTCACTTCCGTCCTAACTCGTAACTCGCAACCCGCAACTCGTAACTCGCAACTCGTAACTCGTCACTCGTTTCTCGTAGCTAACTCCCCGTCTACTTTGGGAATCTCGACGATCAGCAGGAACAGTCCGAGCCGGCGAATCGCCTCAACGAACTGGTTGTAGTCCAGCGGCTTAGTTACGTAGTTGCTGCACCCGAGTTCGTGGCAGCGCGCGACTTCCCGCGGGTCGTCGGTGGTCGTTATCATTATGATCGGCAGCTTCTTCAGTCCGCGATCGGCCCTGATTTGACGCAACACCTCGACTCCGTCCACCTCCGGCATGCCGATGTCGAGCAACAACACGTATGGGGTCCCGGGCTCTCGCTGCCGCTCCCCGCGCCCGTACATGAAATCGAGGATCGCCCTCCCGTTCTTGAACACAACCAGCTCATTGCGGATGCCGGCTCGTTTCAGGTTCCGCTGGATCAGGATTGCGTGCCCCTCATCGTCCTCGGCTATGAGGATTACTACTTCCTTTTCCACAGTCCTCTCCGTTCTGCCGACTTCTGTTCGTCTCTCGCCACTCGCAACCCAGAATTCCTCGTCCGGAACTCGCAACTCGTAACCCGCAACTCGTAACTCCTATGCAGTCGGCAACGCCACATAGAACTTGCTTCCCTTTCCCGGTTCTGATTCCATCCAGACCCGACCGCCGAGTCGTTCCACTATCCGGGTGACGATGGCGAGCCCGAGACCCTCGCCGCCGGGGACTCTGGTGTCCACGCGGAAGAACGGAACGAATACACGCTCCTGCTGGGCCGGCGCTATGCCGATGCCGTTGTCTTCGACGCAGTAGACGGCTTTGCTGTCCTCGTGCCGGCCGGTGATGCGGATGAGCAGCGGCCGGTCCGGGTCCCGGTACTTGAACGCATTCTCAACCAGATTCGAGAAGACCTGGCCCACCTGCATCGGGTCGCCGAGGCACGCGGGCAGGTCCGTGACCTCGACTTTCGCGCCCGCCTCCCGGGCCGCGAATTCCAGGCTCCGCAGCGCCTCGCCGACAAGGCGGTTCATATCGAGCGGCTCGACCTGGAACGCGACCCGGTCCAGCCGCGACAGGCGCAGCAGCCCGGCCAGCAACGCGCCCATGCGGGCGGTCCCCGCATCGATGAAGCGGAGCGATTCCGGCAGGGCGGAGCCGGTCAGCTCCGCGACGCGTTCCCTGAACTCAGGCGGCAAGTCGGGCCGGTCCAGTTCGGCCAGCAGTTCTTTGAGCGAGAGTCTGAGCTCGTCGACAAAACCCTGCACGCTGACCAGGGGCGTGCGCAGGTCATGGGACACCGCGTAGATGACCTGCTCCAGTTCGGCTTTTCTTCGCTCGACTTCGTGTGCCAGCCGTTCCCTTTCCTCCTCGGCCAGCTTCCGTCGGGTGATGTCCTGCACGTCGGAGACGAAGTGGTCCGGCAGTCCGGTCGCATCACGCAGCAGCACCGTGTTCAGGTCAACCCAGACTACTCCGCCGTTCTTGTGCAGGTAGCGCTTCTCGAACCGGGCGCTGCCGTCGGTTCCGGTCTGCAGGCGGTTCATCACCCGGACGCTCGACGCGATGTCGTCCGCGTGAGTAACGGTCTGGAAGTCCATGGACTGCAGCTCCTCGACCGTGTAGCCCAGCATTGCGGCAAATGCGCGGTTCACGCGCAGCAGGCGGCCGTCCAGCCCGGTGATCAGCTTGCCGACCGCCGAATCCTCGAACGCCTGCCGGAACCTTTCCTCGCTCTCGCGCAGCCGCCGTCGTCCCGGCGCGGTTACGATGAGCAAGAGCAGCCCGCCGATGACCACGAACGCAAGCGTCGCCGCCAGCACGAGGAGGTCGGCCCGAAGGAAGGGAGCCCGCACTTCCGATACGTCGAGCGCCGCCACCATGCCGAGGTCGAAGACCTTGACCGGTTCATAGGCAGCCAGCACCGGGGTCCCGCGATAGTCGCGGAGAACGCCGGCGCCGGACCGGCCGATAAGCGCCCGGTACATCGGTTCGCCGCGTTCGTGGCCGAACACCATTCGCGCCGGATGCTTCAGGCTGAATCCGCGATGGGCCAGGAGGTAGACGATGGAATCGCCCTCGCGCCGGGCCACATACAGTTCGCCGGTCTGACCCAGGCCGACCAACTGGTCCTGCGCGGCGCGCAACTGGCCCAATACTGCTTCGAATGCGTCGCCGTGGCCCGCGGGCACCGTGTCGGCAGCCGAACGGCTCATCTCGTGTGCGGCCATTGCTTCGATGATGCGCGCCTGCTCCCGGACCATGCCCAGCAGGCGCAGGCCTTGCTGATGGACCGAGAC
>CAZQZR010000051.1:0-21757 GCA_964597845.1 uncultured bacterium
GAGACCCCGGCGGTTCAGCCGATTGAGTTCACAACCATCGGCGCGAGCCCGGCGGTAGGGCACAGCGCGGTCCGGTTCAATCTGCCCAAGGCGACGAACGTAACGTTGCGCGTCTATTCGACCTCGGGCGCGCTGGTGCGGACGTTGGCGAGCGGCCAGATGTCGGAGGGCGCGAACACGGTCAACTGGAACCTGCGGGACAACGCAGGCAAACAGGTCGGCAACGGCCTGTACCTGTACGAACTGGCAGCCGGCTCGCAGGTCGCGCATGCCAAGGTTTCGGTTGTAAAGTAGCGTCAGCGGCTTCGATAGTACACGGCGAGGGCCCTTTCGGCCCTCGCCGTTTTCGTCCCGAATCCTGGAATAGAGAGCCACGAAAACACGAAAGACACGAAGAGGACTCGGAGAGAATATCCGCAGATTACGCAGATGCCGCAGATTCCCTGCCAGAATCCCAGAACCCCCGAACCCATTCCTCGTGGCTTCCCAGCCCGTTCTCATCCGGTTCCCCAGAACCGATATTGAGCCACGAAAGCACGAAGGACACGAAGCAGATGGGTGCGGCACTACTCTGGTCCGTTTTATCCTATTTCGTGTCTTCGTGGCCATCAATGTCGGAATCCGGGCGGTTGGTTTCGCTTGACAGCCGGGGGCGACCGGGCATTCTGTCTGCTGTGCTGAAGAGAGCGGCTAAGACCGTGAGCCTGGCGTTGCTGCTGTGGGCCGGGCTTGCCGCGTCGCGGCTCGATGCGGCGACCGTCAGCGGGTTCGTAAAGGACGGCCGAACCGGCGAACCGCTTCCCTTCGTCACGGTCTATCTGAGCGACCAGAGCGCGGGCACGGTGAGCGACCGAAGCGGGTACTACGTGCTGAGCGGGCTGCCGGCCGGGACGCAGACCGTGGTCTATTCGATGATCGGGTATCGGCCGGTGGAGCAGCGCTTTGTCCTGAAGCAGGACGAGGCTGCGCGGTTCGACGCGCGGCTCGCGAATGAGCCCATTCCGGTGCGCGGCGTCACGGTCTCGGCGGCAAGGGAGCGCTTCAAACGCGAGGTCGATGTCGGCATGCGTCGGCTGGACATCAAGGATTTGAAGCTGGCGCCGGGCATGATTGAGCAGGACCTGTTCCGGTCCCTCGCGACGCTGCCGGGCGTGGTAGCGGTCAGCGACTTCTCGAGCGCTTTGTACGTGCGCGGCGGCAGCCCGGACCAGAACCTGATTCTCCTGGATGGCGTGACGGTCTACAATCCGTACCATCTGGGTGGGCTCTTCTCGACCTTCAATCTCGACGCCGTGAGCAATGCCGAGCTGCACGCGGGCGCGTTCCCGGCCGAGTACGGGGGCGCGGTGTCGTCCGTGCTCGACGTGGAAATGAAGCAGGGGAACTCAGAGCGGCTCGCGGGGAAGTGGGACGTCGGTCTGCTGACGACCAAGCTGATGTTCGAGGGGCCCATACCCAAGGGGTCGTTCCTGATTGCCGGGCGCCGGACCTACATTGACGCGGTAACGTGGGCGATTGACGAGCTGGTCAGCGATTCGACGGTCCATATCTACCTGCCGTACTACTTCTACGACCTGCAGGCGAAGGCGAACTTCGACTTGTCCCCGCAGGACCGGTTGACCCTGAGCGGGTATTCGGGCGACGATGTTATCTACATGCGTGACTCGATGAGCAAGATGGATTTCCGCTGGGGCAACTACACGCTGGCGTCGAGGTGGCGGCACATCTTCTCGCCCAAGGTGCTCGCGACCACCATGCTCACTCACGGCCGGAACCGGGTCGGCCTGGTCGCGGTTGACTACCCGGGCTCGGCAATGGCCGGCGATACCTCGGAGTCGGACCTGACGATGCACGTGAGCGACGTCAGCCTGAAAGAGGACTTCACGGTCTTTGTGGATTCCGGCTCAACATTCCGGTTCGGGGCAGAGGCGAAGCGGTTCGACCTGAGTGACTTTCTGGGCGCAGACACGGTCGTGTTCTGGAATCTGCACGAGCGGCCGTGGTACGCCGCGTTGTATGCGGCCGACAAGTGGCGACCATGGCAGCCGCTGCTCATCAACGCCGGAGTGCGGGCCGAGTACTTCACCGGCGGCGGCTACTTCCGCGCCTCCCCGCGCGTTAGCGCGAAGTACTTCCTCCGGGACGACCTGGCTGTAAGCGCGGGCTACGGCCTCTACTACCAGTACTTGAGCATACCGTTTCCGCGGGACGAGATGGTTGCCAAGCTGCCGGCGACCTTCTTCCAGCAGTGGATTCCGGCAAGCGACAAGTACGAGCCGGCATCGGCCGCGCACTACGTACTGGGCGGCGAAAAATGGTTCGGTGACGACGTGCAGGCGAGCGTCGAGGGGTACTACAAGCAGATGGACAACCTGCTTGAGACCGGCTCGATGCTGCCCGGAATAGGGGAGGACCCGGGTACGGGAGACACGGTGATGTTCAACGTCGGGTCCGGCTGGTCGGCGGGCGGCGAGGTCCTGCTGCGGCGCAAGGGGAGTTGGGTCGGTTACAGTCTTGCGGTCACGCGCCGGACATTCGACAGCACGAGCTTCTACCCGATATTCGATGCACGGCACAACTTCAACATAGCGTGGACGACGAGTCTGGGTCGCGGCTGGAACTTGAACCTGCAATGGCTGTTCCGCAGCGGGTTTCCGTACACCGGGCCGATCGGCCAGTTCCAGTACGTCGGGGAAGGCGGTTCGATCTGGCGCGAGCCGGAGCAGGAGCAGCAGTTCTACTACTGGTTGCCGCTCAGCGGGAGGCGCGGCAATTACCGGCTGCCGCCGTATCACCGACTCGACGTCGGCGTGGAGAAAGGGTTCAAGCTGTTCGGCATCGGCTGGACCTGGTATCTGCAGGTTATCAACGTCTACGCGCAGAAGAACGTGCTCTGGTACAACTACAATACCGATGAGAACGGCCGGGTCGTACGCGAACCATTCACAATCCTGCCAATCCCAATTCCGAGTTTCGGAGTCCGGGGAGGATTCTAGAGGAGAATGACGAATTCCCAATTCCTAATTCCTAACCGCAGAGCGGCTGTTCGACGTGGGCTACTGGTGGTTGGGAGTTGCTTGCTGATGCTGGTGCTGGCGTGTGACGAGGGCATCGAGAAGTACAAGCCCGAGCCTAACGTCTATTGCATCCTGCTTGGCGGCTGTGACACGGTCAGCCTGATGGCAGGTATGACCCTCGGCTACTCTGACTCGGTCCCCGGCTCGAATAGGTGGAATGGAACTGCCGGCGTGGTTGCGAAGATCCAACATCGGGGCGCTGAGGCGGTTTTCACGGAGCTGCCGGGCCCGGTCGGGTTCTACCGGGCCGAGTCCTTGTCGAATGTGCCGGGGGACAGTTACTCACTGCTGTTGAAATACCCCGACGGCGCAATGGTCAGAGGCGCGACGACCGTGCCTGACACGTTTAGTTTCAGCCGCCTGCAAGCGGATACCGTGTCCGTGGTGCCGTGGCCGGGCGATACGTTCTTTGAAATCAGGGTCAAGAGCGCGTGGAACGCAAGCCGCGGCGCGTCCGGGTACATCGTATCGAGCGACATCTGGTACGGGGACAGCGCCGAAAGTGTGCTGGTCCGGTACGGGCCATACCCGGCGTCGGCGCGCGAGGATTCCATCTGGCTGTCGCCGTTCTCGTACGACTGGGATACCCTGAGCCAGACCATGGACAGCCTGTCCGTCAACCGTGTGAGAGTCGAGATCCGGGCTGTTGACCGCAACTGCCGTGACTACAACGAGCTGCAGTGGGGCGGCCAGGCCGACCCGGGCAAGATGCACCTTGACGGCGCGGTGGGCGTGTTCGGCTCGGCGTGCATCGCAGAGACGACCATTCGCTTCTCGCCCAGCGTGTTGACTCGGCGGCAGCGGTATCTACAATAGACCATGAGCAGGAGAATACTGGTAACCCTTGTCGGCCTTCTGGCCGCCTTTGCCGGATGCAGGAGTACGTCGACGAAGACGACCGTTACACTCTGGCACGCGATGGGCGGAGAGTCGCAGAAGACTCTGAAGACGATGGTGGACCGGTTCGAGAGCACCCATGCGAACATCCACGTCGAGCTGGTCGGCATGGGCAACTACGACGCGCTTTCCCAGAAACTGATGGGCGCGGTCGCGGCAAAGAACCCGCCCGTCATCGCGCAGATGTACGAGAACTGGACGACACAACTGCACGCGGGCGGGGAACTCGTCTATCTCGACAGCTTCGTGCACGGGCCGGACGGGCTGACGCAGGAGGACATGGTCGACATTTACCCGGCCCTGCTTGAGAACAACTCGTGGGATGGCAGGCTCCTTACCCTGCCGTTCAACAAGAGCGTGCCGGTCTACTACTACAACGTGCCGATGTTCGCTGCCGCGGGGTACCCCGAGTTCCCGAAGACGTGGCCGGAGTTCAGGACTGCGGCGAGCCGGATGACCAGGCGCGACGCGGCAGGCAACGTCGAGGTGTGGGGTGCAGCCGGCGGAACCGACATATGGATATTCGGCTCGATGCTGTTCCAGTGCGGCAGCCGGTTCCTCGAAAAGGAAGACGGCAGGCCTCTGTTCAACGGCAAGGAGGGCGCGGATGCGCTCCAGTTCCAGGTTGACATGGTGCTCAAGGACAAGACGCAGAATACCGACGTGGGCCGGACACCGATGGACGATTTCCAGGTGGGCAGGATGGCGACCCTGACCGGAAGTTCGACCTGGCGCGCGCCGGTAGTGGACAAGGAGACGTTCCCGGTCGGCATGGCGCCGGTGCCGACGTGGGGCAAGCCGGCCGCCCTCATTTACGGCACGAACATCGGCATGTTCCGGCGTGCGACACCACAGCAGAAGGCCGCAGCGTGGACGTTCATCAAGTGGTTCGTTGCCCCGGAGCAGCAGGTCGAGTGGTCGCTCGGCACGTGGTACGTGCCGATACACCGCCGGTCGCTTGAGGATCCGAGGCTGGTCGAGCGGCTGGCAAAGACGCCTGGGCTCGCGGCCGCCTATGCCCAGATGGACTGCGCCGTGTTTGAGCCCAGAGGACTCAAGTGGCTCGCCGGACGCAAGGCGCTCGTAGAGGAACTCGAGCAGGCGATGCTTGGGGCGAAGACGCCGAAGCAGGCCCTTGATGACGCGGCGGCGCGCTACTCTGCTGGCGGGCAATGACCGAACTCCAACGCCCAATTCCCAGTTGCGAATGACCAATGCCGCGCGGCCCGCTCTCGGTCCTCCGAACTGGGAAACCGGCTTCGTCCGGGACGAGTCTAATGATGTGGCGGTGGTTGGGCATCCACGCAACGTGTTCGCACGTCTGGCGGGGAGCACAGCGGTAGCCATAGCCGGGGAAGCAACGGACAGAGCAACTTGGAGGGCAATTCGGGAAGTTACTCTGCAGGCAATCTGGAGAGCAACGGTCAGAGCAACGGGGAGAGTAACGAGGACCGCAACTCGGCCGGCGACTTGGACCGCAACGGTCAGAGCGACCGGTAGAGCAACGGGTGGGGCAATGGAGCGAGCAACGGGGCCAGCGACTCGGACAGCAACCGGTAGAGCAACCGGCCAAGCGATTCCGAGGGCAATCAGGACAGCAACGGGTAGAACGACCCACACCACAACGGTCAGAGCAACAGGGAGAGCAACTGGACCCGCTGCGGGGGGAACGGCGGAGGGGACTTTCGGAAAGGCCCAATAGTGCATTGAGAATGCAGAAGTTAGGACGCGGACGGGCTTGGTGAAGTTGTATACTGTGGCTAAACTCAGTAAGTGAGGTTGGGCCTGCGACTGCCGGGAGATGAGACTCGCGCCCCAGCCGTTGCCAAGTCAAATAACGACAGCCGCCCGGCTCTCACCATTCGACTGTCGGATTGTCAGACTTCTAGTCAGTCACTCGAATCCTTGAAACCTGGATTCCTCGACCCCTTTCCTACCCTACTCCGTCAGTACCACCTTTCTAGAGAATCTCTGTCCTTCTACTGCCAGCGTGCAGAAGTACACGCCTGTCGGGACGCGCCGGCCTTGGATGTCGGTTCGGCTCCAAGTCAGATGGTAGCTGCCCGGCTTCTGGTTGCCGTCAGCAAGCGTGGCGACCAGTTTCCCCGCGATGTCCCTGACTTCTACGTCGGCGTGCAAGGCCCGCGGCAGCGTGTATGAGACTGATACTTGGCCACGGACCGGGTTGGCGATGGGTGACAGGAACGGGCGCGGCATGAGGGAGGCCTGTTCCTCTACGATTCCGGGCGGCAGTGGCGCAAACCTGATTGAGCGGCCGGACACGAGCAGGTTGCCGGACGGTTCGCCGTTCCACAGATACTGGAGTCCGACCGTACCGGCGAAGTTCTCGACGCCGACAGTCGCGCTCATGCCCGCGTCATACTGCTGGTCGCCGGTCGTCACGCTCGCGTAGTGGAACTCGATTGCGCCGCTGCGGAACAGCTTGGCCTCGAAGTTGAGGCTGCACGGTTCGCAGCCCTTGCGCCGGACTTGATGCCACTCGATGACGAAAATCGAGTCGTCAAAGGTCTGATACCAGATGCCGCCTTCGTTGCCTTTGACCCACAGGTCGTCCCAGAAAGGTGCTATCAACCGATTGGGCTGATACGTACTTGGAATCGTGGAGTTGGAATCCGCCGGGTTGGTCTGCGAAGGCGGGCCAAGGGCCAGCCAGCCGTTCGTTGACACCCAGGCCATCGTGTAGTCCCGGCCGTAGAAGTGGAACTGCCATGGCAGGTCCAGCACCCACAGGCTGTCGTCGCCCCAACCCAACAGCGTGCCCTGTGCGTAGAGTTCCTGCCAGTCGTACTCAGGCCCCAAAGGGTCGTCGGAGTCATACCAGACGTAGCCGAGAGAATCAGGCCCGCCCCGAGGTTGAAAGGTGTAAACCGCGAGTTGAGCTTTCGCAGTGTCATTCCAGAACCGCTGGTCGGACCCAAGGTGGGTGGCA
Source organism: uncultured bacterium (assembly GCA_964597845.1). GTDB lineage: Bacteria > Hydrothermota > Tepidihabitantia > Tepidihabitantales > Tepidihabitantaceae > UBA2258. Next base: position 6,925 of record CAZQZR010000051.1, read on the forward strand.
CAGGTAATGACGTATGTGTCCGGCTGCCAGAACCCGAGTTCGGGAAAGACGACCGTGGTGGACTCGTACGATGCAAGTGCCAACCCGGTATCGCCGTGCCACAGCCCGCTGATGTCGTACGAGACGCGCAGCCATTCGGATGAGCCGGTGAAGTTCCTGACGCTACAACTGGGCCTGACGACGCGGCCCAGCCTCGTGCTGCCGACCGGCGAGAGGACACGCGTAACGCCGACGTCGTGAACCGGATTCCATTCAGCCGGGCCGGATACGTCGTCTATCATCAGGCCGTACTGATTCCATGACCGGTAGACGAAGGCGAGAAAGACCTTCTGACCGGCATACGCGGACAAGTCATACTCGTGAAAAATGTAGGCTATCGAGCTAGTCCCGAACGCATCGATGCGCGTGAAGGCCGGCACGTACGGCGGGCCGGTAGAAATCCAGACCTCAAGGCTCTCGCGGTACGCGTCGTCCTGCGCTCTACACCAGAACGAGAACCGGTCTCCGGTCGCGACCGAGCACTGCGGCGTGATGAGCCAGTCGTTGTTGCGCTGATAGTAGCCTTCCCAGCCGCAGTAGGCGCAACCGGGCGGAGTCCGGGTCCCGATGTCCAGACGCTGCCAGTTGCGGACGCCTGAGTCGGCATTGACCGCGAGCCAGCCCGGGGGCGGAAAGGCTGTGTCTGTGAAACTCTGCTCCAGCGCGCAGGCGAGTGCGGCCAGTGCCACAAGAAAGGAAAGGGCAGCCCGCATCTTTAGTCGCGGGGCAAGGTCACGTCCCAGGACAGGTTCCACTCCATCGGCGGGGTGCGGGGAAAGTGCAGGCATCGCCACACCCGCACCCGGCCCTCGTCCATCTGCCGCCACATCACGACCAGTAGCGGCTCCTTGCCCGGTTCCGCCAGTTCGAAGATGACCGGGCTTGCGCACCGGTCCGAGCGACTCAGCCGCACGAGCGGAGACCAGACCTGCCTCCCCTCGTCGCTCTGGCGAGAGGGCAAGGGTGAGGGAGAATACCGGTAGAAGACCCGGCCCGAGTCAATGTAGACGATGTGCGTCTGACTCCGGCTGTCGGTCGCTATGTTCGTATCGCACAGGCTCGAATCAGCCAGCGTTCGTATCAAATCGTCGTGCTCACGGACTGACGTGAACTGCTCAGTCCGCATCGTGCCCGTCGCAGCCGCCAGCATACCGGCAAGAACCGGGACCAGGCACAGTGCGAGGGCTGTCATCTTTCCTCCCCGGTCAGGACCAGTTTCACCAGCCTTGTCTTTTCCCCGGCAGCCAGCCGCACGAAGTAGACCCCGGCCGGGAGCGCGCGACCCTTATTGTCCTGTCGGTTCCAGTGCACCTGATGCCGGCCCGGGCCGATGCGGCCTGAGGCCAGCGTGGCGACCTTGCGGCCAGCGGGGTTTATCACCGAGAGGTCGACCGGCACGGACGAGGGCAGGTCGTAACTGACACTGACTGCGCCTCGCGCCGGGTTCGGTGACACCGCAAGCCGCAACTCCCGGACACGCTGGGGCCTTGCCTCGCTGATGCCCGAGCCGAGAATCCGGATGGCGCTGTCTGATTCATCATACTGCCAGCCCGGGCCGTAGGCGATGGCCATGACGCGGGCCGAATCGGCCCGGATGTCCGGCACGATCCAGACATAGGGCGTGTCGGTTGGGGCTAGCCCGTGCGCAATCGTATCCAGTTGATAGGTAGTGTCGGTGCGCAGGAACAGCGACACCGAGTCGCAGCGCGGCGGGTCAAACGTCTGCCAACTGACACGGCACGTGTCCCCGGGCTGATACGCTGCTCGACGATTCGGTCGCAGCACACGGATTGCCTCCAGTTCAACGACCACAGTCCTCCCATTGTTGGAGACGACGATGTCCGCGTAACCGTTGTGGTTCATGTCCAGGACTTTGACAGCAGTGCCAAATTGGGCCCCAGTGTACCAGGAGCACACTCCCTCAAGCCTTGATGGCGCCGGCGAGTGGAACACTATCACCTCGCCGACCACATCCCAGGCAACCTCGTCCACTCCGTCGCCGTCAATGTCCCCGCACGCACTCCTCGTCCCGGGGTCTGATATGCTTTGTGACACCTCGGCCACGTGCGTCATCACGAAAGCATTGTCCCCGGTTGCCTCAAACATGAGCAGGTCGAAGTGCCAGCCGGCCATGCCGCGATATTGGGCAGACCGGACAAAAAACTCGGGCCTGCCGTTCTGGTTCACATCCCGACCGGCAAAGACATCGTGCAGATTCGGGTAGGGAATCGTGTCCGCCCAGACCCAGGAGTAGGAGTCAGGGCCGCTGTTCTCGACAACAGTTGCGCCCCGGCCGGAGCCGACGAAGTCGCGTCTGCCGTCGAGGTCGAAGTCCGAGAACGGCCAGCCGTACCCCAATGGTATGGTGTCACTAAACCAGACCGATTCATAAGCGCTGTTGCCCACGCACTCCAGCACGCGCAGGCCCTCATCGAAACAGACGATTTCCTGCCGACCGTCACGGTCAAGGTCTGGGGCGATTGCCCGCGGGTCGAGTCCAGTCGCGCCCTGGCTATTATACCTCAGACCCCAGGACATCCTTGTCGGGCATGAGTCGCCCGATGGGCTTTCCATGGTGAGAATCATTGGATACCGCAAGCCGTGCTGGCCCGTCGAGTCCCAGCCGTACTCCTCGTTGTAGCCAAGTATGTCCACCAGTCCGTCGTCGTCCGGGTCGCCAATGTCAGAAGGCACGAAGTTGCCGGAATGAAGGCCCGGGACCCACCACTGAGCGCCAGTATCGGAGTGAACGAGCACGTAGCGGTTCCAGCCCGAGTTCTCCCATATCTGGTAGCAGGGCTCCCAGGACCCGTTCCTCTCAGCCTGTCCACAAAGGAGAATTTCCTCCCGGCCATCATGGTCCGTGTCGCCGCCTACGAAAATCCCAACACCGAAAGGCACTGCCGCGACTTGCTTCATCTGCCAAGCCCCGACGAATAGCCAGAGCACGAAGATTCCGGCCGGCATCGTTCCAATGTGCGGGGGAGGCGGTGCGCCTCCCCCGCTGTCAGCGTGGCGCTACCGCACGACCCTCACGGGCTGCGTCTTCACCGCTGTCGGTGTCTTCAGGACGCAGACGTACGTCCCGGCTGGAGCGTAACAGCCGGCATCCGTCTTACCGTCCCATTGGGACGCGTGCAATCCCGGCGGCAGAACGGCGGCATCCAGCGTTCGCGTGCGGCGCCCTGCCTGGTCGTACAACGCGAGTTCGACCCGCGCATGGTCGGGTACGAAGTAGCGGAACACGGCTCGAGTCCGACCTGTAACCGGCGGGACCGGATATAGCCACGCCTCGCCTTCACCGAGGCGCAGCCTTCCGGCCGATTGCCCACCGGGGCCGAGACCACGGGGTATGTACGTGTGCTCCTTGTAGTGCAGCTCATTGGCTCCGGGTCTGGCCCAGAGCGTGTGACAGTCTACCGCAGCGATATTGTCCCAATGTTTGGCGGCGATGTGTGGCCACTTGTCTTCGCCCTCACGAACAACAATCCTGTCCATGTTGCCCCAGAAGTTGCCGTAGATGTCCCATTCGTTCTGGTCTTCCTGCCAAGCCACGACATCCGGCGTCGAAGCCTCGGGGAACTCCGACTCGACGTTGGCGCCGAAGCCCTGGTAGCTCACGTTTCTGGCCACGTCCCAGCCCCGCGGATACGGATATCGTATCCTGCGCCAGACGTCGCCCGGGAACCCGCCGTTATTGTTCGGTCCGTGCCAGGCTACGATGAGCTGGGCGTCGTCCAACGTGCTGTTCGGGTCACGATCCTTGAAGTCAACCGAAGGGAAGGTCGCCTGTTCGGTAACCGGTTGTTGCTGGCTCTGTGAAACAGGAAACCGAACAGACCATACTAGCGGCTGGCCGGCACGGACCTGCTGCGGCGTTATCGGCGCGCTCTGAACATGATAGATGCGCGTCGTGTTGTCCTCGCGCCGCTGCCAGACCACGTGGATGACGTCGCTTTGACCGTCCTTCTGGACCGCAATTGATGCGCGGAGGACATGGGGGGCGTTCGGAAGAAACTGATAGTCCAGGGTAGTAGTTGCAGTCGGGAAACTCCTCACCACGCCCCCGTCTAGACCCCACGCAACTAGGAACAGGTACTTGTGACCCGTCGGTCCCATGAAGTTCCACTTCTCAGCCGGAACCACCGAGTAGGCCACAGCCACGTCTGTGGGCACAGGACACTTGGTCACAGCGATGGCTCCTTGGTCCATCCCGGCATATTCCGCTGGGGGAAAGAACGGCGAGAGCGACTCGCCCTTTACCCACGTGCCGCCGGTGCGAATACCCCCCTCGAGCTTATTCTGCTCGGCGCCTACCTGGCCGCCGTAGACCCAAGAAACCCAAGGAGTATTGGCACGGTCCACGCCAATGGCTCCGTAGCCGTGGGTCATTCCGAGACCCTCGATTTCCTCACGGTTGTTGTCCGGTGGCGGGACATCGGGCAGCCAAGTCTCTCCGTTGTCCTCCGACCACGAGTACCAGACAGCGCCCTGGTTGTCGAAAGTCACGTGAAGGTAGCCGTTGTCGGCATCTCGGACGATTCTACGCTCTTGGTTGTAGCCCAAGGGGCCAGGTATACCGCCAGACACATTCTGCCAGACAAACTCCGCCTGCGCCGCGGAGCCGAATGCGATTACCAGCAGCCCGCATACGATGCGCAGCAGGCCGGTTCTCGCCGTTTGCATTCTCCTATCCATATCATCCTCTCCTATTCGGACATTCATTTCCTTTCTAGCATTTGGTTCAGACCAATTGACGACGAAAGACCTGAAACGATCTCCGAGCGCTAACGCTCGAAGAGCACTATGCGCCCGCGATTACTTCACCTGACTTGTCGGCGGAGTTGGTATTATGGAACGGGTCTGTCCTGCGCGCAAGCGGATGCCACGCGGAACGGAACAGAACAGAACAGAACGGAAGCATCTCGGAATCCTTACCTGCCCGGATTATACATCCCCCCCTACCCACATGTCAATACGTTCCGTGTCAATGCACCCGTCGTCAGCGCCGCGGAGGTGGACCGGGTAGCAGGGTTTTCAACCTCATGCTCCAGCGCTGGAGCATGACCAGCAGGACCATCGGCCAAGGTGCGGAATAGCGGACCGGCTTCCGTTCGATACAAGCAAGCAGGTGGCGGACGGCCCGGTGGACGGGCATCATGAACGGCTTCACTTCGCTCTTGGCCATTTTCGTGTCAACGAAACCGAACCGGACGTTGGTCACGTAGACGCCCTTCGGTCTCATGGCAAGGGCCAAGCCGCCGAGATAGTTTGAGAAGCCGGCCTTGGAGGCGCTGTAACTCGGGGCGTCGGCCGACACTAGTTCGTCGGCCAGGCTGGATAGGCCAATGAAATGCCCGACCCCGCGCCGTTCCATCAACGGTATGACGCAGACCGCTGTCCTCACCATTCCCATCAGGTTTACTTCGAAAACCTCGGCCTCCCGCTCCATGCGGGAGAGGTCCAGCGGCTCGCCGACTCCTGCGCAGTAGACGCACAGGTCCGGCGGCGTGGTGGTCGCGAGCAGCGTCTTGAGCTTCTCCGTGTACGTGTCATCCTGCACCAGCGCTCTGGTGTGACAGTAGGCTTCGTGCCGGATCCGCGAATCGCTACGAGAGATGCCCAGCGCGGTCCATCCCCGCCGGAGGAGTTCCTGCGTGAGGGCCAGGCCGATTCCGTCTGAATTCCCGACCACGAGCGCCACCCGGGACGTCGGGAGACCTGTGGGCCGTTCCTTATTCGTAGTCAACCGAGTCGAGCAGCAGGCCTTGGGCCGGGGCGGTTTGGAAGGGTGGGTACGGCTTACCCGCGAGCGCGGCGCGGATGTCTTTCTGAGTGAGTCTGCCCGAGCCGCACGCGACGAGAGCGCCGGCGATTCTCCTTACCATCTTGTAGAGGAAACGGTCGCCCTCGACTGTTACCAGAACTTCATCTTCCGGGACCGGGACGCGATCCGAATTGTCCGACAATTCGGTCATGTCCCTTGCCGCGACTTGAACGTGACGTACGTGGCAGATGCCGTCCTGGTTTGCAGACGGGGCCGGAAGGGGACAGTCCCCGCCGCGCAGGAGCGCGGCGCAATCCGGGACAGTCCCCATTTGGCAGAATGGCCGGAAGTCCTTTGCGCCCTCGAACAGATGGGCGGCCTTGCGCATCTTTTCTACGTCAAGCTTGAACCAGAACTCCCAGGCGTGCCGGCGTCGCAGGGGCGACTTGCGACGTACGATACGATAGACATAGGTCTTGCCCAGGGCGCTGTGACGGGCATGGAATCCGGGCTTCGCCTCTTCGATGGACAGGACCAGAATGTCATTGGGCAGGAAGTGGTTGAGCGCGAGTTTCAGGCGGTCGGTCGTGAGCGGCGAGTCGACGTGGAAGTTCGCGACGTAGGCCCGGGCTGATACGCCGGCATCGGTGCGGCCGTTGCCATAGACCGTGACTTTCCTCTGGAGGACCTTGCTCGTCGCGGATTCGATTTCGCCCTGGACGGTCGGATGACGGGGCTGGTACTGCCAGCCCGCGTAGTTCGTGCCGTCGAACTCGACGGTGAGTTTGAGATTGCGCACTAGCGGTCCGTGGCGGCGCGGCTGGCCCTGATGGCTATTGGGGCTTTTGGGGACAGTCCCCGTTCGGGGACAGTCCCCTACGGGCGTTTCTTCAGGCACTTCATGCAGAACCGGGCGTGGGGGACAACCTCAAGCCGGGCCTTGGGTACCGGCTCCCCGCAGGATACGCAAATGCCATAGGTGCCGTCGGCAATCCGTTTCAGGGCATCTTCGATCTGGCGCAGCGTGTCGGTTTCGATGGTCTTGAAGCGCGAGGCCATCTCGCGCCGGTAGTTCTCGGTCCCCTGGTCGGCGGTATACGCGCGGTGGCTTGAGAGGTCGCCGGTCGCGGCCGGAGCGGCGGCATCCATCACCTCGTCGGTGACCCGGCCCTGCTTCAGCATTCGCTGTTTCTCGGCCAGCAGCGCCTGTTCGTACTTCCGCAGTTCGCGTTTGTTCATCAATCCCTCACTCTCTTTAGCGCCAGCTCGGCCGGTTCCCGGTTGATCTTCGCGGCTTCCCGTATGTCAGGTTCGGCCAGGGGTTCGTCAGTCACGGTCAGAGCCAGAGTTTCGCGCCGGATGTAATCATTGAATGCCCGCACCGCCGCGGCCAGCCGCGGCGACGCCTGATAGTGGAGCCGGATGCGGTCGGTGACCTCGAACCCGGCCGCCTTGCGCAGGTTCTGGACCTTGTGGACGAGTTCGCGGGCGAAGCCCTCGTTCTCAAGCTCGGTGGTCAGCTCGGTGCAGATGCCGACCGCGCGGTCCGGGTCTTGTTCGACAATGTAGTCGGCCGGGAACTGCGTGTCCTTGTCACTGAACAGCAGTTCATGGACGTTCAGTTCCTCCTTGATTGTCTCAGCGTGGAGGATGATAGCATTCTTCTCGCCCGGCTCGTTCAAGCGGACGAGCGCGGCCGATAGCGGCTGGCGCACCTTGAGCTTTGACTTTTCGCGTGCGGCCCGGCCCAGCGAGACGACCGAGCGAACGAGCCCGACTTCTTTCTCCAGGGCCTCGTCAATCATTCCGGCTTCCGGTTCCGGGTAGGGGCTCAGGTGGACCGACTCCGGCGCGCCGGGGTCAACCGAGCGCGTGAGATTCTGGTACATTTCCTCGGCAAGGAACGGCATGAACGGCGCGAGGAGCCGTGTGAGCGTCGTGAGGCAGCAGTAGAGCGTCTGGTAGGCCGCGTGTTTGTCCGTGTCCGAGCCCGATTTCCAGAACCGGCGGCGGCTGCGGCGCACGTACCAGACCGACAGGTCATCAATGAACTCCTCGACCGCGCGGGGCACCGGCGCCGGGTCGAAGTCTTCAAGGCGCTCGCGGGTAAGCCTGACCAGCGAATTGAGGCGCGAGAGCATCCAGCGGTCGAGCCGGGTCAGGTCCTCGGGCTTCACCGTGAGCTTCGTCGGGTCGAGCTGGTCGATGTTCGAGTAGGTCACGAAGAAGCTGTATACGTTCCAGAGGGTCAGGAGTTTACGGCGCACTTCGTCGCCGAGGGCATATCCGAAGTTCAGATTCTGGACCGGGTTCTGGCGGATGAACACCCAGCGCATCACGTCGGCGCCCATGTTGTCGAAGGCCTCTTCGGTGTCGATTGCGTTGCCCCATGACTTGTGCATGTCCCGGCCGTCCGCGCCCTTCATCGTCGCGTAGCCGAGCAGAGTCCTGAAGGGCGAGCACTTCTCGAGGACCGTGGACATGGCGAGCATCGCGTAGAACCAGTTCCGGAACTGACCGGGGAAGCACTCAGTGATGAAGTCGAACGGGAACCACTCATTCCAGTAGTCACGGTCGGCCAGATAGTGCGTGGTTGAGAAAGGGACGATGCCGGCGTCGAGCCACGGGTTGCCGACGTCCTTGATGCGTGATACCGGTTTGCCGCACTTGCCGCACTTGACCCTGATTTCGTCCACCCATGGCCGGTGCGGCGAATGGGTCTCGAACTGGTCCCAGCCGGAAAGCGCGCGTGTCTTGAGTTCCTCGCGCGAGCCGATGACGTCGAACCAGCCGCACTCGCACCGGAAGATGGGCAGGGCCAAGCCCCAGTAGCGCTTCTTGGAGATGCACCAGTCGGACATGTTGCTGAGCCAGTCGAGTTCGCGGGCCAGGCCGAAGTCGGGAATCCAGCGCACCTGCCTTGCCGACCCCATTATTTCTTCGCGTAGCGAGTCCATCGAGATGAACCACTCGTCGACCAGCCGGAACACCAGTTCCTGGCCGCAACGCCAGCAGACCGGGTAACGGTGGGTGTATTCTTCGACCTTGAAGAGGAGGCCTTTCTTCTCGAGGCTTTCGAAGACCGGCTGGGCCGCGGCCTGGGCGTCCATGCCCTTGAGCCAGTCGAAGTTGTCGGCAAAAGCACCGTCTTCGCACAGCGGCGCGATGACCGCGAGCTGGTGATCTTTGCTCAAGAGGAAATCCTCTTTGCCGCAGCCGGGTGCGATATGGACGATGCCGGTGCCTTCGGACGCGCTGACCTCGTCCCACGGGATTACGCGGTGCTCGACGCCCTTCTGGGGCTCGAGCTCATCGAAGGGTCCATGGTAGCGGAGTCCGACGAGCTTGCTGCCGGTCAGTTCTTCAACCACCTGCGCGCCGGGTCCGAGCACCGTAAGCAGGGGTTTGGCAAGGATGTAGGTCGCGCCGTCGAGGCGGGCACGGACATAGACCAACTCGGGGTGAACCGCGGCGGCGACGTTGGAGGTGAGAGTCCAAGGCGTGGTGGTCCAGACCAGGAGGTACTCATTCTCACGCCCGGCGACCGGGAGACGGAAGAACACCGCCTTGTGTTTCAGCTCGCGGTAGCCTTCGGTTGCGATTTCCTGGTCGGAGATGGCGGTGCCGCAGCGCGAGCACCACGGCATCACGTCGGTGCCTTCGTAGATGAGGCCGCGTTCGTGGCATTTCTTCAGGAAGTGCCAGATGGAGTAGTTGTTCTCGTCGGACATGGTGAAGTAGGAGTTGTCCCAGTCCATCCACTGGCCCAGCCGGATTGACTGCTCGGTCTGGACGCGCGAGTACTTCAGCACGCGCTCTTTGCACTGCTCGACGAACCGGTCGATCCCGAGCTTCTCGATATCGCGCTTGGACTTGAAGCCCAGCTCCTTTTCGACTTCGACTTCGACCCAGAGGCCCTGGCAGTCAAATCCATTCTGGTACCGCTGGTCATGCCCGAGCATGGCGTGGTAGCGCTGGAACAGGTCTTTGTAGGTCCGGCCCCAGGCGTGGTGCACGCCCATCGGGTTGTTGGCGGTAATCGGGCCGTCGAGGAACTTGAACTTCGGGTTGCCGCGATTGCGTTCGACGAGCTTCCGGAAGTAGCCGCCCACGCGCCAGAATTCGAGGATGCGCGGCTCGATTTCCCGATGGTCGGGCCGGGCGGGGAGAGGATGGAAGATGGAGGACGGAGGATGGAGGACGCCGCAATCCTCACTCCTCCCTCCTCCCTCCTCATTCCTCATTCCTTACCTCGCCCTGCCCGAGTTGGCGGCGTCGTGCTGGAACATCGGCCACACGGAAGCGGCCGGACCACTGATGCCGACCACGCACCATGCCCGGAAGCCGTCGCCGACGTAGATGAGGCCGCTGGCGTCAACTTTGGGCGCGGAGAGTGGATAGTCCGAGTCGGAGTAGCCTTCGCCGAGACCGCACGCCCAGCGTTCGGTGCCGTCCGCGTTGACTGCGTAGAGCGAGTCGGTAGCCTGGAGAGCGAGCTTCTTCTTGCCGGCCACTGCAAGCATGTACAGGTAGCCGTCAGTCGTGACCGCCGGCGTCGAGACGACGCCGGCCAGCGGCGGGGCGAATGTCCAGACCACTGCGCCGTCATCGGGGCTGAGTTTCGACAACTTGCCGTCGCCACCGATGTAGACGCTGCCGTCCGCGCCGACTACCGGTCCCGACGCATCGTCCCCGGCGTTGTACGACCAGTTGCCGGTGCCGCTCGTCAGGTCGATGGACTGGAGCAGGCCCAAGCCGTTCGCGACGTAGAGCGCATTCCGGCTCGGGTCAATCGCGGGCGGGGCGACGATCGGCTCAGTGCCGAGATTGTACGGGCCCGGCCATTTGGCCGAACCGTCCTCCGGTTTGATGGCCCAGACCGAGCCTTCTTGAGTCCCGACGTAGATCGTGCCGTCAGGGCCGACGACCGGCGCGGAATTGCCGCCGCCTGACTGGAACGGTACCGACCAGGGCTGGGTCCCGTCCGGCCGGACCGCGAGGACCATTGAATCTTCGGTCTGGAAGTAGGCCGTGCCATCCGCGCCTAGCGCGCCGGTGGCATAGACCGCCCCGCCGACGTAGACGCGCGCCCTGACCGTGCCGTTGTCGTTGAGGATGTAGATAGTGTCATTCGAGCAGCCGATGAAGATCGTGCCGTCGTCGGCGACCACGGGCGCGGCGCGGAACTCATCGAGGTCCGGCAGGATGAACTTCCAGCCGCTGCCGGACTGCTTGTGCGTGATGAGAGCGCCGTAGTCGCAGGCGACGTAGGCCGTGTTGTCCGGGCCCAGGGCGAAGGAATTGGTGCTGAAGTCCGACGAGTCCTCCGGGTCTTCGGGGTCGGGAAAGCCGATGGACCAGGCGATGTTGCCCTCGCCCGGAGTGACGTTGATGTTCAGCGGTTCGGACCAGCCCGATGCCTTCTTGCTGTTCTTGGCCCGTACCATGATGTTGACCGGGCCGAGTTCAGTGTAAGAGTGCGTATCCGCGAACGGCGCACCGCCGTCCATCAACTGCGACCACTCGGACTTGGCGCCGTCGCCCCAGTCAAACTGGTACGAGACCTGAGCCCCGGATGGGTCGGTCGTGAAGGTGGTACAGGCCGTCGCGACGTCGCGCAACCACTGGGCCGGACCCTTGGGCTGGCCCGGAACGAGCGGCGGCTTGCCGCAGGCGCCGACCAGAAGCGCGGCCAGCGCAATGAGCAAAGCCGGGGGGAATTTCCTGAGTCTCATGTTACCTCCGTGTCTATCGTATTGCCATGCCGCAGGCGGTCGTCAGCCCGGCTGTTAGAAGCAGGATTCGACCCTGTCGGCAAGGGACAAGGATAGCCCGGAAACAGCCCCTGTCAATCGCTGCGGGGAAATGACGAAATAGTGAATTGAGAATGGTGAAGAGCGAAAGAAGGACATGGGTTTCGCCGGCCTCAATTCCCGGTTCACTATTCCCCGGTCTTCGTGTCTGGCTTCGTGGCAGACTTCGTCTCGGGGTTCTTGACTTCCGCAATCAGCAATCTGATACCCGTAGTCTCCCGTCCGCCGTCCTGGCATTTGCCTTCTGACTTGCGCGTTCTGCGGGTTGCGGTTCTATGTCGAAAAGGGGCAGGCCCTCCGAGGAGGGCCTGCCGTGGTCTAGGAGGTGTGCTTTCGTTACTTGCCGCTGTTCGAGAGGTTCTTCTGCCACTTGGGCCAGGCAGCGGTCGGGTCGAGCGGGCCTTCCGGATAGCCGGCTACGCAGTAGCAGGCGTCATCGCCGGCAACGATGATGTCGCCGGTGGACGTGATGGACGGGTTCGGGGCGTAGTAGACCAACTGCGTCTTTCGCGGCCGGTGCGGGCGGCCGCCACCGGTGCGGGGCAGGTAGTTCGGGCAGTTGCAGGTCCAGATGACCGTGCCGTCGGCCTGATTCACGCAGTAGAGCTGGTCGGCGTCGCTCTGGAAATAGACGTAGCCGTTGGCCGCAACGACGGGGGTGGTATAGAACCCGTCGGTCTCGGTGAGCGCTCTTTCCCAGTTGATGGTGCCGGTCGCAGGATTGATGGAATAGGCCTTGCCGAAGCCGCTGGCGACGAAGAGCGCCGACTGGCCAAGGGCCGGCCGGGACACGTCGCCATTCAGGGTCACCGGCCAGCCTGTTTTCACGCTGCCGTCCGTTGGGTCAATCGCGTACAGACGGGAGGAATCCGAGGCGCAGTAAATCGTGCCGTCGCTGCCGAGTATCGGTCCGTAGACCTCGCCGAAGCCCAGCAACCGGACGCGCCAGATTACCGAGCTCAGGTTGCCCTCCATCTTGTACAAGTAGGCCGAGTCCGTGCCGAAGATGACGTTGCCCGTCGCGTCGACTATCGGCGCGTCAACCACCGAGGCGCGGAGGCCGTACCCGGCAACCCGGGTGCCCGCGACGCCGTTGTCCGTGAACTTGAAAATGCTGTCGTCGTCATGGCCGATGTAGAAGCTGTAGCCGTTGAACGCCGGTGCACCCCACTCGATGTACGTCCCACGCTCCGCTGCGCTGTCCGGGAACTGCCAGTCTACGTGCAGGCTGTTGACCAGCGACAAGGCGTAGAGCTCGCCTTCGTCGCTGCCGACGATGATGTGCCCGTTCGCGAGGCCCGGGTGGCCGGTGAATGCGCACTCGGTCTCCTTGGTGGTCTGGCTCTTCTTGCTCTTGCCGCTGCTGGCGCGGATGGAGTAGAAGTGGTAGTCACCTTCGCAGCCGCTGAGCACGACCTCGTCCGTGCCGTCGTTGGCCACGATCGGCGAAGTCGACAGCGGTTCCTCGTCGTTCTCGGGGTCGCTGCTCCACCAGTACCACAAGACGCCGCCGGAAGTACCGATGGGGATGACGATCGTGTCGGGCAGCGACTTCGCGCCCTTCCAGTCCTGGACCCAGACTATCACCGTCGCGTCCCCAAGCGAAGTGAAGACGTGGCTCACCGTGGCGTAGCAGGGCGTAGGGAAGAGCTCGGTGGTGGTGTCCTTGCTGCCCCCCCAGTTCACGAGGATCCGGAGGCTGTCGCCATCTGCGTCGCTGCCATTGACGGTGATGAAGGTTTCGCCACCCTTCACGCCGACCGGCGGGGCCTGCACGGAATCAATCACCGGCCGGGTGTTCAGGACGACCTTTACTGACTTGGCCGGTGAGAAGTCGGAGGCCTTGGCCGGGTCCGCGTCGAGGATCGCCATCGCCTTGACGTCGTAGGTGCCCACAGCGTCCCACACGTGGGTCACCGACGCGGTCTCCCCGGACGCGTAGCTCAAGTCGGTGGTGTCGGTCGCGTCAGTCCAGTTCATGACATAGCGGATGTTGCCCGAGGCAGTGGTCCAGACCTTGAATGCGGTGGTCGCGTAGGTCCAGGTCGAGTCCGGTCCCATCGGGGCCCCCGGCGTTGCCGGCGGCTTCTTGGGGCAGCCGGTCATGCAGAAGATCACCACCAGCGCCAGGGCTGCAGTGGCTGTTACCTTACTCCAGTTCATTCAAATCCTCCGTTAGGTTATTCGGTCCCGCTACCGGGTGACGACCGGGCCGTGGAATACGCCCACGGCCGGGAGCCGGCAGGTACCGCCCTTTCCGTCTTCGAAGTAGAAATAGTAGGTGTGCATATTGCTGAGGAACAGGCCGCCGGCGTACGAGTAGAGGGCGTTGCCCGCTTCACCTTTGACCATCCTCATACCATGTGGGACGTTGTCGATGTAGACGAGCGCGACAGGCGGGTCGTCCCCGTTAACATCGTTGTAGTGCACGAGGTAGCCGTAGCGGTTCCTCGTCCCGCCCGTCGCCGGCTCGATACGGTGGTCGATCAGCTTCGGCGCCGAGTTCTGCCAGGCCACGACCTGCGGGCCGCGGATGAAGCCCGCGGACGGCAGCGTTACGCAATCGCCGTTCCGATCCCGGGCCATGAAGTAGTAGGCGTGGGGGCCGACCGGCAGTCTTGTCTGGTACTGGTAGACGCCATCGTTGGACTTGCCGCTGTGGAGTTTCATGTTGTGGACGATGCCATCGACGACCACCTTGACCTGAGGCGACGGCGGGCAGTCCATGTCCTTGTAGTGAACCGTGTAGGTGTAGATGCTCTGGTCCGAGCCGTAATCGAAATAGACGCCCCCCTCGGTCAGTAGCGGCAGCCGGTTCATCGGCTTCTTCGCGCCGACGAACGGGCCGTTGTACGCCCCGTAGCGGGGGAACCGCTCGCTCGCACCCCGAACGTCTTCCGCGCGGAAGAAGTACGAGTGCTCGCCCGGAGGAAGAGTCAGCCGGGCCCGATAGGTCCCGTTGGCGGCCTTGCCGCGGGCGAGGCGCATCTGGTAGCCGACGTTGTCGATATAGACTTCCACCTTGGCGGGTACGTCGCCGTCCGGGTCACTGTACGCGACCGAGGCGACGAACACGGTCTTTGCCGTTCCCGTCATCGGCGTAATCTTCGGATGGCACAGGCAGGGTTTGGCATTGCCCTGGGCGCCCAGCGACGGGGAGGCAAGTACCAAGACCAAGAGAACAACTGAAGCTGCGGCAAAAGCATAGTGCTTT
>CAZQZR010000052.1:0-20858 GCA_964597845.1 uncultured bacterium
TGTCAGCTAACCGGTTGAGATACGCTCAGATGCAGAGCTTTCGATTCTTCTGGCGCGCCCGCCGTCGGCATCGCAGGTCCGGTCTGGACAACCCCTTGCCGACTCGGTCTGCAAACCGCGGCGGAAACCGGCCCGCATGTGCCTCCGCGAGACACCCCGCCAAGGACATTCCGAGTCGCGGCGGGACTGAGTCTGCCTCTCGATTGCAGAATCACAACCCAAAGCGCGGTGGGCATCGGTACAGAGATCAGCGTCCGAGACACCCTCGATTTCGCGCTCGGATTCGCGTATCAAGTCGCGCCCGAACTCGCACTGCCAGCCGCCCCGCGAACCGTTCCCGGAACGGTTCCCATGGCGGTTACCGGAAGGTCGTTTCAAGTGACCACTCCAACACCTAACCGCGCCTCTTTCGGCCACTTAAGCCCACCAAAGCTCGACCAACCAAGGTTCCCGTCCTCCAGATGGCCCGCTGTCGCGCGAGATGCCGAGATAGTCGCAGGTCCAGTGCCACTTTCTGCCGCCTCCCGCCCTCGCTCCTCCTTCCTCATCTTGGCCTTTGGCTCTTGACTTCCGACTTTCGACTTGTGTCTCCTTGCTCTTCCCTCTGCCTTCTGGTCTCTGGTTCCCAACTTCTCCGGCCGTCCTCAGCATGATGCCTTCGCCCACTTGACTTCATGCCCCGCCCAGCCTTGACTCCCGGACTGGCGCTGCTATCCTGTCCCCGAAGGAACGAAGGTCTTGACCCTGCCACAGTGCGAACCGCAAGGCAGGAATTCAGGTTCGGCGTTACCAGCAGGAGACAAAGGAGCAAAGTGTCCGCACACACCTTACCTGAGCTTGAAGCTCTCATCGCCCGGCTCTCGCCGACAGACCAGCTACGTCTGCTCGAAGACTTGGCTCATCGCCTACGTGCCCGGGTGGCCGCAAACGAGCAGCCAGCCGAGCTATTCGGTGCCCAGCTTGCCGTGATGGCCCGCGACCGCAACATCCGGGCTGAGCTTCAGTCGATAGATCGCGAATTTGCCGCCACTGAATCTGATGGACTGACGAGAGACTGATGCCCTGCTTCAAGTCGAAGACGCCGTCCGTCGCTGCCTCGGCGTGTGAGCCTTCAGTGGCCGCGCCGCTCGACCGAAATCCAAACTTGACTGCGGTTACTTATAGGTTACCATAGTGCTGAGCCTTGAGGAACTGCGGCGGGGGCGCAGGTGCGTGGTCTTCGCGCTGGTCGTGGACGGCCGGGCCGAAGTCCCAGACTTCTTGAACGACCTGCCACGTCCACACTTCGACAAGATGGAAGGACTTGTTCTAAGGCTGGCAAGCGATGGGTTCATTGCCAACCGGGAGAAGTTCAGAAGACTGGATGCGGGAGTCTATGAATTGAAGCTCTGGCACCCTCCGGTGAGGATGTTCTGCTTTCAACATGGGCCGGATTGGGTTTGCACGCACGCGGACCGCAAGCCCGGCGGCCGGGAACTGCGGTCGCACATCGCCAAAGTGAAGGCTCTGCGGCAGCGCTACGCTGAGGAGAAGAGATGAGCATGAGTTCGATAGAGAAGTACCGGGAGCGGGTTCGGAGCATTGAGAACACACCCGAGTTCCTCCTGGAAATGGTGAAGCTCGCCTTTGCCGAGGAACTCTGCCGCCTGCTGGAGGAGCAGGGCGTCAGTCGCACGCAGCTTGCCGAACGCCTTGGCACGTCGCGGGCGTACATCACCCGAATCCTCAGAACCGACTACAACCTGACGGCTGAGACGATGGTCAAAGTAGCCCTGGCGCTCGACGCTCGGGTCGTACTCAATCTCCAGTCGCGACGGACGGCCTCCACGAATGCTGTTGCGGTGCCGGCCCGCACGGTCCATCGCCGCGTCCGGCGCAACGAATTCGTGGCCTCGGACAAGCCCGCCCGCCGCCGGAACCGCAAGCCGTGAGCGCGTCCCCTCCGCGTCCGCCAATCACTAATCGTCAATCGGCATTCGTAAATGCATTACGTCCCGCAATGAAATCCGAACCATCAACGTTAGCGAGACGAGATGTCCCGAAATCCAATCTTGGAGGTAGGCTATGAACGACATCATCCGAGCAACGCTGCTTGCTGCCTTGTTGTCTGCAGCTTGCGCTTCGGTGAAGCCTGCGCCAGATTCAAAGGTAGCGAATCCATCGCTACGGTCCACCTTGCTCAAGATGGAGGCGGCGGACCAGAAGGTCCGGATGCAGGCTCTGGCACAGTTCACGAAGACAGGCGACCAAATGAACATCCCGATGCTCTGGATACTACTGAGGATGAACTCGGTCGACGGCACGAACACCAAACGCATGCGCGGCATCATCGACAAGTACGGCTGGCCTGGCAAGACGCTGGTCGGCGCTGATGGCGCTGGGGCTGCTTTTCTGCTGGTTCAGCATGCCGATAGGGACACAGCGTTTCAGAAGAAGTGTCTGCCGTTGTTGCAGAAGGCAGCCGAGGAAGGGGAAGCGTCCAAGTCGGATATGGCCTATCTCACTGACCGAATCCGCGTGGCGGATGGGCAGAAGCAACTCTACGGAACACAGTGCAGTTGGAAGGATACCCTGGTCGAGATGGACCCGATTGAGGATAGCCTCCACGTGGACGAGCGTCGTGCCGAAGTCGGACTCGAACCTCTGGACGTCTACATGAGAGCCACCAAGTTCGCCTTGCGGCACGGCAGTTCGGTCGGCAGCATGATGAATCCCGGGAGCCCGGCCTACGACTCGCTGAAGGAGATATACGGGCCGTACTTCAAGGACGAGGATTCCCTTGAGAAGTGACGCGACGCCCGGCGGTAGATGCAGCAACCTCGGGGACACGCAACAGGGATCCTATTGGGCCGACGCGCTGTCCTACCCCTGACGGCCACTGGCGTCCCGCGAGTCACGGCCAACGGCTGACAGCTTTCCCCTCACCCCAACCCTCTCGCCGCGAGGGAACTCCCTAGCTTCGTGCCTTGGCGTCTCGGCCGTAGCGATTTTGTGCTTGCGCTTGGGGGCTCGTGGCCGACGGCTGACGGCAGGGGGATTCGGCGTGCCTGCCCGATGCGGGCTGCTGTACCGCAGAGGCGACAAGGGATGCTATGCCCGCTCGGTCTCGGCTACCGGGGCTTGTCGCACACGACCGTCGCTTCGAGCTCTGCGGGCTCGGCCAGACGGTCTTTCAGATAGAGCCACAGCGGGTCTTTGCTGAGCAATTCTCGCGTCTTGCGCACCCGCTCATCCCAAGACAGGCCCTCGTCTTCTCGATCTATCTCCTCGCGGCGACGCCGCATGAAGGCGACGGCATCAAAGCCCTTACTCATAGTCCAGTACCTCCTTGGGCGTACGAATCTCCAGAACTCCAAACCCTTGCTCAAGATTGACCGCATTGAACAGACGGATCCTCCCGAAGTTCACGATGTGACGGAAGTTCCAGCTGACAAGCACGTCCACCCCGCGGGTCGTGGCCAGAGCAATGTGCAGGGCATCCGAGTATGAACCCGGTCCAAGTACTCCATGCTTCACGTAGGCTCCGGCTAACGCGACCGCCTCAGGCTGATCCGGAAGCACTATCTGATTCTCACGCGGTATCTCCGTGATGCGATTGCGCACTGCCGGCGGAGCGTTCACCAATTCGCGGATAGTGTGTTCTGACAACACGAGCGTGTGCTGTCCGGTGCGGAATCGTTCCCAAAGCGCGAGGCTGTCGTCCCTGAACTCGGCGTCCTCGCAGCCACCTATGACCGAGGCATCCACATAGATACGAAGCTTTCGAACGAGCATGCTCGATTGTAACACGAAGGCCCGGTCCTGGCAAGGTTCAAGGCCCATCGGTGACCCTGCGGCGGTTTGCAGTTGGCGGTAACCAAGGCCGGTCTTGGCGCTTGGCGGTTCATTCCCTACGCGATTGCCCGACAGCTTGTGCGTGGGCTTGAGCTTGCGCCGGTGGCCTCGCGGCGGTCAACTGACTTGCAGTATGAAGCCGCGGAGGTACTCGGACTCGGGCATGGAGAGCAGGACCGGATGGTCCGGGCCCTGGGTTGTGCGGTCGAGAATCGTGAACTCTCGGCCGACGTCTTGCGCCGAGGCCACAAGCATGTCGAGCATGTCCTGCCAGAACAGGTAGTGCGAGCAGGACGACGAGACGAGTATCCCGCCCGGCGGCAGCAGCTTCATCGCCAGCGCATTAATCTGCCGATAGCCACGCATGCCCGCGTCCTTGTCCTTCTGCGCCTTGATGAACGCGGGCGGGTCAAGGTTGATGAGGTCGAACCGCCGACCCTGCGCGTCTAATCCAGTCAGAGCCGTGAATGCGTTGTCGGTGGCGAACGTACACTTGTCCGCAACACCGTTCAAGACCGAGTTGTCGGTAGCGATGGTCGCGGCCGCGGCCGAGGCGTCAACCGCGAGCACGCTTTCCGCACCGCCCAGCGCCGCGTTGATGGCGAACGAGCCGGTGTACGAGAAGACGTCGAGCACCTTGCGCCCGGCCGAAAGCTGCCTCACCTTGCGCCGGGTCAGGCGGTGGTCGAAGTAGTACCCGGTTTTCTGGCCGCCGGTCGTGTCAACGTAGAACTTCGCCCCGCTCTCGGAAATCACGATCCGCGGCTCGGGCGTGCCGAACAGCACGCCCGCACGGCGCGGCAGACCTTCCGGGTCGCGCAGCCGGAAGTCGTTCTTCTCGATGACCGAGGCGACGTCAAAGACTTCGCGCAGGGCTGCGACGACCAGTTCGTGCCGCATGTCCAGCCCCAGCGAGTAAGTCTGGACCACGAAGTGGCTGCCGTACTTGTCAATAACGAGCCCGGGCACCCGGTCGCTCTCACTGAACATCAGCCGGAAGTCGTTCTCACCGGGCAGCATCGTCTGCCGGTACGCAAGCGCCGCCTCAATCCGCCGCCGGATGAGTGCGACATCCAGCTCTTCGTTCTGTTCCGAGTAAAGCCGGACACGGATGAGCGAGTGCGGATTGTAGATGCCGGAACCGAGCAGCCGCTTCCGGTCGAAGACCTGGACCGTGTCGCCGGGCCCAGGATTGCCTTCGGTCTCGGTGACTTCGTTGGAGAAAACCCAGGCATGCTGGCCCCGGCTCTTCTTGCGGGAAACGGCCACCAGCTTATCAGGCATCCAGTCAGACCCCGGTTCCCGTTCGTCCCTTGGAGTGCGTGCAGCGCCGAGCTGCCGCCTTTCCGGAAAAGCGGGAGCTACGCTCCCGCACTCCAAAGCACGCGCTACTCGTCACTCGTCACTCGCCACGGGTTGCGCTTCGAGGATGCTCAGTCGCCCAAAGTCGTCGAGGGTATAGAGCAATCGACTCTTCAGGCGCGTGTCAAACTGGATTCCCGGACCGGCTGCGTGCAGGGTGAGTCCCGGCCGACCGTCTACGGTCCAGCCGTCGTCGCTGAACCGGAGTTCGGTCGGCCCGGTCGCGAACACGGGCTGCGGGTTGCCTTCGCCGAACGGCGCGAGCCTGACGAGCCCGGGGTCGAACTCGGCCAGTGGCAGGAGCGCGTCGGCACGCACCACGTTCTCGGGCTGGGCCCGACCCGCGAAGTGCTCGTGCGCGTAGGCTTCGGCGCAGCGAATGAACTCCTCGACGAATTCGTCCTTCATCGAGAACCCGGCCGCCTTCTTGTGCCCGCCGTAGTCGATGAAGAAGCGGCTGCACGCCGAGAGTACGTCCATCAGGCTGAGCCCCTCGACCCCACGGCCCTCCCCGACCCAGGCGTCACCGCGCCAGCCCATCACGATCGCGGGCAACTGGTACTTGTCCTTGAAGCGCATGGCGCAGAACCCGAGCGCGCGCAGCGACAGTTCCCGGGAACGGGCGAACACGATACCGTCACCGACCGAAAGGTGCTGCTGGGCGAGTTCATAGGTCTGCTCGGCCTGCTGGTGCCACTCTTCCCGGCGGCGGGCCAGTTCCACGACCCACGTGCGCGCTTCATCCATGGTCGACGTCAGGAACTTCTGCACGCCTTCGTTGCCGTTGGCCGAGGCAAACAACGGGAGCAGCTCGGTGACGAAGCGATGGACCGTCAGTTTCTCGCCGGCGTTCAGGTACTCGAATACCGCGCGCACCGCCGGGACCGGAATCGTCCTGAGCTTGCGCAGGCCGGCGGTGACTATGGTCCGGTTCTCGCCGGTCAAAGGCACGCGGTCGGCCAGCGTGCCGAGTACGGCCATGGCGAACTGCTGCGGCTGGACCGAGATGAACTCCTCCGGCGACAAGCCCAGCACTTCGCGCGCAACACCCATTGCCAGCTTCAGCGCCACGCCGGCGCCGGCCAGCCCGCGATACGGGTACTTCGAGTCCGGCCGCTTGGGGTCAACGTTGGCGACCGAGTCCGGCATCGGCTCGGTCACCTCGTGATGGTCGGTCACAACGACGTCAATGCCCTTTGAGTGCAGGAACTCAACCTGCTGGCGGTTGGTGATTCCGCAGTCTACGGTAATCACGAGGCTCACGCCTTCGCTGCCGAACCCGGCGGCAAGTTCGCCGTTCAACCCGTGCTTCTCCTTGCCCTTCTGAGGAATGTGGTATCGTACCTTCGCCTGCAGATCGGTCAGCATCCGGTGCAGAATCACGACCGACGTGATGCCGTCGAGGTCGTCATGCCCCCAGATGAGAATCCCCTCGCGCCCGGCAATGGCCCGGCGGATTCGCGCCACCGCCGGCTCGAAGTCGGGCAGCAGTTCGGGCGGGTGAAGATGGCTCAGTTCCGGCTCCAGCCAGCGCCGCGCCGCTTCGGCGTCCCGCACCCCGCGCAGCCAGAGGAGCCGTGCGGTCAGGTTGGTGACGCCGGCTTCCGCGGCCAACTGTGCCACCGCCGGTTCGTCAACCTCGCGCAGGGGCCACATGTCAAAAGGAAGGACTAAGTTCAAAGGAGAAATGGCAAAGGGCGGATTTCGGAGAGGGAATTCCGACTTCGAGGGTAGTCATTGGATGTCCATTCTACCGCCTCGCCGCTACCAGTCAAACCGCACCCGTGACGTTTGCAACCAGGTGCCCGGTTGTCCAGCCGACGGGGTGTTGGCTACCAGGACAGGATTCTTGACCGGTCCGGCGGACGTGGGTAATATTCAGGCAGACGAACATGACGATAAGCCGAACCAAACATCAGAGGAGGCAACGATGTGGACCATCAAGGTGAGCCGCAAGTTCAGCGCCGCACACCAGATTCACGGTATCGGCGGCAAGTGCGAAGGCATCCACGGCCACAACTACCGGGTCGAAGTAGAAATCAGCGCCCGGAAGCTCGCCAAGCCGGGCATGATTGCTGATTTCATCGAGGTCGGGAAGAAGCTGACGAGTATCCTGCCCGACCACAAGATGCTGAACGAGGTCTATTCCTTCAACCCGACTTCGGAGAACCTGGCCCGGCAGCTCTTTGACGATATGGCGAAGTTCTACCCGGTCAGCAAGGTGACCGTTTGGGAAACCGAAGAGTCGTGCGCCGAGTACTCGGCCGACTAGTCGAGCACGAGCAGCCTGCGGACGGTCCCCGACTTAGTCCCTAGTCCTTCGTCCTTCGTCCTTCCCGCGAGGCGGACGAAGTAAGTACCCGGCGTCAGCCCGAGCCTCTCTGCTGGCCGCCCGCGGGCGAGAACCCGTCGGCCCGAGCCGTCAAAGACGCTAGCCTGCTCTATCCAGGACGGCAGCCCAACGCCACGCCGCAGAATGATGGTCCGGTCTTCCGTGGCGTACGGTTCGCGGTTCACGGTTTGCGGTGCACGGTTCGCGGCATACGCCGCCGCCAGGTCCACTGCCCGCTTGGCATTGATGAGTCCGTAGCCGTACTGCATGTCCCGGCCGGGCAATCCCATGTCAATCGCCGAGGCGTCGAGAACCGCCCTGACCTCGTCCGCGCTCAGGCTGTAGTCTTTCGCCAGCACCAATGCGGCCACACCACAAACCTGCGGCGAGGCCATTGAGGTGCCGTCCGCCCATCCGTAGCCGCCGCCCGGAAAGCACGAGAAAATGTCCACCCCGGGCGCGACCACTTCCTGCTCCGGCCCGAAGTTTGAGAAGTACGCAAGGCGCGAGTCGGTCGAGCTTGCGCCGACGGCAATACACTCGCTCAGCGCCGCCGGGTACCCGACCGCCTGCTGGCCGTCGTTGCCCGAGGCGACGACGAGCAGCACGCCGGCCTGCGCCGCGTACCGGCAGGCCTCCTCCATCGGCGTGGACGACGAGGCAGAGGTCAGGCTCATGTTGATTATCCTCGCCCCGTGGTCTGTCGCCCACCGGATGCCCGATGCGACCACATCGGTGGTGCCCGAGCCGGAATCGTTCAGCACCCGCACTGCCAGCAGTTGTACAAGTGACCAGCCCGCAATCCCCTCGTTGTTGTTCCGCGTCGCGGCGATTATGCCGGCGACGTGCGTGCCGTGGAACGACTCCGCGATGTTGGCGTTATCCGGCCTCGGGTCGTTGTCATTGCCGATGAAATCGTATCCCAACTGACCCTGCAGGAAGTTCGCGGCAAGGTCCGGATGCTGCCAGTCGCAGCCGTTGTCTACGACCGCGACTTTCACGTCCATGGTTCCACCGACAATATCCCAGGCCTCGTCCCCGTACATCACCCACTTGTCCCACTGGTACGGAAGAAAGTAGGGGTCGTTCGGCAGCGTCGTGGCGAGGACCCGCACGTCCGGCTCAAAGTACCGGACGCCGCTGGTCCCGAGCGCCGACGCGGCCAACCGCTGATCGCGCGCTTCGTCACCTTCGGGGAAATCCGCCACGATGAAGCAGCCGCCGCTTTGGTCGACCCGCACCACGCTGCCGCCCTGCTGCTGGACCCATGCGCCGGCCGCATCCACGGCCCCGGCCTCGAACCCGACCACAAACCTGCCCGGTACCCGGGCTTCGGTCGGGCTGTCCCACGCCGACGGACGACCGGAGACCGGAGACCGGAGACCGGCACATTCTGCCGAGAACATCTGCTGTGCGGCCGAGAGCTCAGCCTGCCCGACCGGCTTGAGTTCCGGCCGCGGGAAAAGAGCGAGAAGTATCAATATCATATTCATGTCCATTTACTCCAGCACGAATCTTGCCCAGCATGTCACTATCGCGTTACCGGCATTGACAAAGACGAGGTAGTACTTGCCGGTCGCGGGAACCACCTGCTGCATGCTCATCTGCGTGAAAGCATCACGCTGGAAGAGAGCGGTGTACGCCTGGTTCGCAACGTACTTCTGGTAGTTGTCGTTGTCCAGCCACATGAAGCTCGAGAGCGTTCCGCCGGAAGCGACCTGCGCATCACCGGCCAGCGTGTCCCCGGCCTGAGCGTCGAACTGCACCGCCTTCCGGCCGCGCGCCGCCACCTCCAGCTCGCCGTGATACACGCTGGTCTGGCCGACGCCGGCAATCTCGACCGTGACCGTGTCGCTGTAGCCCTTGTTCTGGGCAAGGTCATAGGCGATGCAACTCAGCGAGTGCCGGCTCCGCTCGGCCTGGCCCGAGGCATCCCAGCTCCCCGAATAGGGCGAGGAGCTGTCGGTACCGACCAGCGCGCCGTCGGCGTAGAACTCGACCCGGTCGACACCGATGCTGTCGGTCGCGTTCGCTGTTATCGACACCAGGCCGTTGACCAGCGCCGAGTCAACCGGGCTCGTAATCTGGCAGGTCGGCGGCGTCGTATCAGTGCCGAGCAGGATGTTCAGCAGGTCACACCCGGCGAATACCGCCACCGCTGCCAGCCCGGCCACTAAAGCGACCAGACGCCGGCCTTTAGGAATTAGGAATTGGGAATTCGACATTCTCTTCTTAGACCTCATGTTCTTCCCCCAGTTCGGGTATCACCACCTCGCGCACGCCCAATGCCTTTAGAGGCTCAACGAGCGCCTCGGCCGCTGCCAGCTCAGCATGGACGATGAAGACCTTCTTCAGCCGGGGCACGTTCATGCCCCTGACGTACTGGATAAGGCCGTCGTGGTCCGCATGCGCGCTGAACTCGTCCATTATCTCGACCTCGGCCCGGAGCGGATGTTCTTCGCCGTAGATACGCACGACCGGCTGCCGTTCGGCAATCCGCCGGCCCAGCGTATTCTCGGCCTGGAACGATACGATCAGGACGAGGTTCTTCGGGTCTTCCACCGAGTGCTTCAGGTGGTGCAGGACCCGCCCCGCCTCGCACATTCCCGACGCCGAGATGATAATGCACGGCTCTTTGCTCACGTTCAGTGCCTTCGATTCCTCCACCGTCTCGACGTAACGGAGCCCGGGGAAATCGAAAAGGTGCTGATGACCGTTGAGCATCTCGACCGCCTCAGCATCGTAATACTGCGGGTAGTTTCGATACACCTCGGTGACGCGGCTGGCAAGCGGGGAGTCGACGTAAATCGGCACGTCCGGAATCTGGTTGTTCTGGCAAAGCCGGTTCAGGGTATAGACAATCTCCTGTGACCGCTCGACGGCGAAGGCGGGGATAATAATCCTGCCGCCACGCGCATGCACCCGGTTCACGACCACGGCCAGCCGCGTATCGACGTCCCTGTAGTCGCCGTGCTGCCGGTTGCCGTACGTCGCCTCGATTATCAGGTAGTCGGCCTCAGACACCTGCACCGGGTCGTTGATAATCGGCATCTTCTTGCGGCCGAGGTCGCCGGTAAACAGCACGCGCTTGCCCTCGACCTCGATGTCCACCAGCGCTGACCCGAGGATGTGCCCGGCATCGTGCAGCACGACCTTGAAAGGCCCGAGCTTTCGCAGCTTCGCATACGGGATTCCCTCGATATACTTCAGCGACTCCTCGGCATCCTTGATTGTGTATATCGGCTCTTTGGCGGGCTCGCCCTTCTCCCGCAGTTTCTTATTCAGGTACCTGATGTCGGACTCCTGGATGTGGGCCGAGTCCTCGACCAGCAGCCGGGCCAGCGCCGCCGTGCCCTGCGTCATCACCAGCGGTCCGCGGAACCCGTACTTGACCAGGTTAGGGATGTTGCCGACGTGGTCGATGTGTGCGTGGCTGATGACGCACCAGTTCACCTCGCGCGCCTTGAACGGCAGGTTGCGGTTGGTGTGTTCCGCCTCAGCCCGGTGTCCCTGGAACAGCCCGCACTCCAGGAGAAGCCGCTGCTTGCCCGAGGTCAGCAGGTGCTTGGAACCGGTCACGGTCCGCGCGCCGCCCCAGAACCGGATGTTCATGCCACAAGGCTCCTTATCGTCTTCAGATTCTTGAGGTCCTCCGCGGTCGTCTTATGCGGTGTCTCCATCACTGCCGGC
Organism: uncultured bacterium; assembly: GCA_964597845.1. GTDB lineage: Bacteria > Hydrothermota > Tepidihabitantia > Tepidihabitantales > Tepidihabitantaceae > UBA2258. Next base: position 11,219 of record CAZQZR010000052.1, read on the forward strand.
ATGTTCCCAAGCAGCGGGTGATTCACAATCGCCCTCATCCCCTCTTTCCCTATCTTCCCCTTTCCGATGTGCCAGTGCCGGTCCACCCTTGAGCCGAAATCGGTCTTCGAGTCGTTCAGATGGATGAGATGCAGCCGGCTGAACCCGACCAGCTTGTCGAACTCGCGCAGGGTCGCATCGAGCCCGACTCTGTTCCGTAGCTCGTACCCGGCCTCGAAGGCATGGGCGGTATCGAGCACCACGCCCACGCGGTCCGGCTGCCCCACCCGGCCAAGGATGGCGGCAACCTGCTCGAACCGATACCCGACTTCGGAACCCATGCCCGCGGTATTCTCAAGCAGGAGCATCACGCTGTCGGGCGCAGCCGCAAGCACGGCGTCGAGGTTCTTCGCGACCTGCACCAGCGCCTTGTCCAGACCCTGGGGACAGTCCCCGTGCGGGGACAGTCCCCCAGCCTTGCCCACGTGAACGACCAGGTAATGAACGCCCAGTGCCTCGCAACGCTCAGCCTGCGTGATAAGCGCCTTCACTGAGCGCTTGGCGAAGCCTGCCCCTGACCGAAGCCCGTCTCCGGTCCCCCGTCCCCCGTCCGTCCCGGCAGCCAGATTGGGTAGATATGGAGCGTGGACGAATACTGGCGAGACCCCGGAATCCTTCATGTCGGCCCGGAACCGGGCCACGTCCTCCGGGTCGAGCTTGGCCACGCCCCAGCCGCGCGGGTTCGAACAGAACATCTGCATCGTCTCGCACTTGACGGCTAACGCCCGCTCGCGGACCCTGCTGAATCCGCCGGCCATGGAAACGTGGAAGCCAAATCTCACGGTGGTGTGAAATACTAGGTTAACCTGACAGAATGTCAAAAGGGACAGGAAAACCGGGGGCGGGCACGGGCCCGTCCTGGTGGGCACTTGGGCTCCAGCCGGATACGTTCCTTGACTCCGGCATTGGGCGCTCTACAATCCGGCCGTGACGCGGACCTCCCTTGAGCGCTACGGCTTCCCAATTCTGGCCGGGGTCTTGCCGCTTGTGCTCTACGCGTTCACCGCGTGCCGGGACGTCTTCTGGATGGACTCGACCGAATTCATGCTGGTCGGAAGGCACCTCGCCGTCAGTCACCCACCAGGGTACCCGCTGCTCACGCTCATCATCCGGCTGTTCAGTATCGTCCCGATTCTCGCGCTGCCGTTCCGCCTGAACCTGATTGCCGCACTGGCCGCTGCCGGCTCCTGCGTGATGGTGTACTTCATAGTCGTTGAACTCACATCCTCCAGGGCTGTCCAAGGGCTTGGGACACGACCCGAAATCGTCGGAGGGGGACAGTCCCCGCCGCGCAGGAACGCGGCGCAATCCGGGACAGTCCCCACGATTTCGGTCATGTCCCGCGCCCCGGACCGGCTGGCAGGTCTCTTCTCCGCCCTGCTTTGGGGAGTCAGCTTCGAGCTCTGGCAGCAGGCGACCGCACTCGAGGTCTACTCGTTCCAGATACTGCTTCTCTCGGTTCTGCTGCTGGCGATGCTCAAATGGCACAACGTGCAAGTCCAAAGTCCAAAGTCTAGAGTCCAGAGTCGAGGATCCGCGGACACGAAGTGGCTACTGCTTGCGTTTTTCGTCTTCGGTCTCGCGCTGACCAACCACACGCCGATAGTGCTGTGGATTCCCAGCATGCTCATCCTGCTGTTGGCGTCACCGGCCCGACCCGGCCCGCGCGTCCTCGGGTTCGGCGTCCTGCTGACGGGACTGGCCATCTGTCTCTACATCTACGTGCCCCTGCGTTCGCCGGTGGTCAACGGCCAGTCCTGGACCGGCGTCAACAGCTTGTCCGACCTCTTCCAGTTCATATCCGGCCGGATGTACCGCTACCGGTTGCTGGCCGGCGGAACCGCGTACCTGGGCCAACAGGCTTCAGTCCTGCCCTCGCTTGCCGGCAAACAGTTGCTTGCCGCCTGGGCGCTGGTCATCCCGGGTGCGGTCCTGCTCTGGCGCTCGTACCGGAGCCTGCTGGCCGCGCTCCTGCTGGGCGCGGCAATCGTGACCGTCGCGGCACTGGCGTACAACATCCCGGACAAGGAAGGCTATCTGCTGCCCGCTTATCTGGCATTGCTCATCATGGTTGGCTGCGGGTTTGCGTTGCTGCGTAACACCCGTGCGAAACGGGCCATCGCGCCGCTCGGGCTGGTCCTCGTCGCCCTGCCGGTTGCGCTCTTCTTTCCCGCACAGAACCGCAGCCGACTGCACGGCCTTTCCGACCTGTCGCGGGCGGTTCTGACCAACCTCCCCCCGAATTCCACGGTGTTCACTGACGATTACAGCCTGTATCAGGCAATTCGCTGGCAGCAGCAGATCGTTGGATACCGGGCCGACGTAGTCTCGGTCCTCCAGTACTACCTGGCGGTTCCCTGGTACCTTGGCCAGCTCAGCCGAACCATGCCGGTCCCCGAGCCTGCTGTTGACATCGTCCGCAGACTGTGGCAGAACTCCGGCCGGGTGGACGACATCGGCTTCGGTAAGCAGGCCAAAGCCGCGTCTCAACAGGCGATGGTTCTGCTGGTGCGGGACAGGTTGCTCCGCGGCCGGGTCTTCTGGATTCCGGCTGACTTCTCTGGTTGGCCCCAGGACTGGAACGGCCTGCGCCTGACGATGCACGGACTCTGCTATGAAGTCGCCGCCCAAGACACGCTGCCCGACCTTGACTCTCCCCTGCCGCCGGCGAGCCGATACCGCATCACCTTCTATCGAGACCTTGAGACCCAGGACATCTGTCGCCGATTTGCGGTCACGGCCTGTCGCCGCGGCATCATCCGGCTTGCCAACAACGCCGACGCCGAGGCAATACGGGACTTCAACCTCGCCCTGCAGTACTTCCCTGACTACCCGTCGGCGATTGAAAACAAGGGCATCGTGTTCTTATACTCGAACCAACCGGACAGCGCCCGGTTCTACCTGAACCGCTTCATCGCGCTCGACCCGAATTCCCCCGAACTCCCGAAGGTCAGACAGGCCCTCGCCCAGCTCGGCGAATAGATAAAATCACGGGGCCGCGTGCGCGGCGCGCCGGCGCCGCAGCCCGGCAATGACCGCCTGCACGAGCACGACCGCCACGGCAACGCCGGCGATGGCCGCGCCCCAGATTCCGAGCAGGCACAGCAGCGTCACTACGGCCGCCGCCATCAGCACGCCGATGAATATCGCGAGGAGCGAACGCCAGTAGGGCATCCCCATGGCGACCGCCGCTACCGAGCCGGTCCAGCCCCCGGTTCCGGGCAGCGGAATCCCGACGAAGATGACGAGCCCCCAGAACTCGTACTTCGCGATTGTGCCGCTCCTGCCCCGGGTCCGCCTGAACAGCCAGTCAAAGAACCGCTTGAAGATGGGGATTCGGCCGAGCAGGGCTACGACCCGCTCCAGCAGCAGCACGACCAGGAACAGGGGTATCATGTTGCCAACGATTGAGAGCAGCAGAGTCTTCCAGAGCGGAAGGTGGAACAGGTTGTTGCCGATAGGCAGGGCCCCGCGCAGTTCCACGATGGGGAGCATCGAGACCGCGACCACGACCAATTCCGGCGTCAGGCCCCTCGCACGCAACTCCTCGGCAATCCGCTCCCCGGTCCCGGCATATGTCGTCCCAAGCATAGCCAGCAACAGTACCACAGCGAAGAGCATCCTCATCCGGCGTCCGCTCTTCCGACTGGGCACTTTGTCATTTGTCCTTTCGACTTCGTACTTTCCTACAGCAGCCCTCTCCTCCGCCTGATGAACCACTCCGCACCGGCCAGCAGTGCCACGACCACATATGCCCACACCGCGTGCCTCGGGTCGAACACGAACCTGCGCTGGTACGAACCGAGCGTGATTTCGCTTCCATCGCGCGGCAGGCTGTCCGATGCGAAGAACCTCCCGCCGCTGGCATCCGAAATCGCCCTCAGCAGACCTTCATTCATCCCGGTGTTGGCCAGTTCGAGCGCCTGTTCGGCAACCGCGAACTCGGTCGCTGCCCGGCCCAGCACCGTGTCGGTCAGGCTGACCGCCGCAACTGCACGGTATCGACCCGGCCCCAAGGCCTCAAGCGTCGCCTCGTACACGCCATCTCCGGTCTCGGTCATAGGAGTGACGAGTGGCGAGTTGCGAGTTTCGAGTTCCGGGTTCCGGATTCCGGACTTGGGATCTGGGGTTTGAGATTTGGAGCTTTCGTCCTCCGCGACATTGAGCATCACGCTCAGCCCTGTCCACGGCCTCCCGTCAGGCGCAACCGCCCGCATCACCAGCCGCACCGGCTGGCCGCGGTACAACTCCTGCTTCTCAGCCTGAAGCCAGAACGGGCTGGTGTCGCGCTCGGCGAGATACCGCACAACTCCGGTAGCGAAATTCGAGAGCGGAGTGCCCTGGTCCGTCTTCTTATCCGGCCCGAACCCCCAGCGCCAGAGCGGGTATGCGGCAGAATAAACGACCTTGCCCCTGCCGTATTTCTCCGCGACCAGAAGCGGAACCTGGCTCTCCTGCGCCGCGAGCCAAACGGTCGGCGTCCCGCCCGACACGCTCAACGGACGTACGCCCGCAAAGGGCGGCACGCTGCCGAGGTCAATCACCTCGCGGGCGAACCACGGCAGGAATCCGCCCTCAGTAGTCAACTCCGGCACAAACGAACCCGTCTGCGGCCGACCAACGGCTCCCCGCAATAGCTTGCTGATGCTCGGCCCCGGCTGGAAATCCGGGCCGGCCAGAACCAGGGCACCGGCGCCGGCCTCCACCCGAGCGGCAATTGACTGCCACGCATCCGGGCTTCCCGTCTCGACCACGTTGTCGAGAATGAACACATCCACGCGGTCCGGCAGGGGGACTGTCCCCGCACGGGGACTGTCCCCAAAACCCGGTGTTCCCACGACCGCAACGACGGGCTCGACCTCAATTCGCTCATCGCCTGCCAACGCTCTCATCATCATCCGCGTGTCCGGCCCGGGCCGGTTCGTCACGTACGCGACCCGCACGCGCCCCGGCCGGACGTCGACCACGACGCTGCGGACGTTGTCGGCATAGTTGCTCTCTTCCATCATGCTGTCTGCCCGCGCCTCGATGACCTGCCTGCCCGGCTTGTCGAAGACCAACCGGAACGGCACGTCCTGCTCGGCCATCGCCTGCCCGAGCACGACTTCCCTCGAGTCGCCGCGCAGCCTCACCCGCGCCTTCTCCTCCGCGAACCCGGCTGCCGCGACGCGCACCTGCACCTCCACCGTGTCGCCCGAGTAGACGACCGCAGGCAACATCACGCGCTCGACGCTCAGGTTGCGCTTCGCCAGCCCGCCGAATCCGACCGTGTATACCGGCACGCCAATCGCGCGCGCCGCCGCGACCGCGTCGGTCCCGCCGTTGTCCTGCCCATCGCTCAGGAGCACCACGGCCCCCGGCCGTGTCTTCCCGACCGTCTGCAACGCCGCCCCAATCCTCGTCCTTCCGCCGATTTGACTCTTGGCCTTTAGCATTTGGCCTTTGCCTTCAGCTCTGACCGCAGTATCGCCGAACGCCCACTCCTGTTCTGCCGCTCCTGCCGGCAACGCGAATCCCTCTGCCGCGGCTGCTGCAACGCTCTCGGCCTTGACCGCGCTCATGCTCTCGGATACGTCCAGCATGACCGCGACGCGCTTCGGCCTCACTGTCCATGCCTTGCTCAGGACCGCGCCGGCGAATATCGCAGCGAACAATAGCAACACCGCAAGGCGCAAGACGAGCAACCACGCGCCTTCTCCACCTTGTCCTTTCCCGTTTCCCCTTTCCCCTTTCCCCTTTCCCCTTCGCACTTGCCCCACAAGGGGCTTGCGATACGCAAGCACGCCGAGGACCAGCAGTACCGCGCTAACGGCGATAAGCATTGATGGGCTTGGGCAGCGACTCGGGTTCGAAGAACAGGCTCAGGCTCTCGGCATCGGTATTGAACTTGAGTGCCGGGCTCACGAGGTCCACGAGGCCGTCGCCATTCGTATCGGCCACGGCCACGACCTCGTATTCGCCCTTCCTCACCTTGGTCGAGAAGGAGCCATCGGTCAGCACCGGCGCGAGACCGGTCGTGCGCGAGGGGACTGTCTCCGGAGGGACCGTCTCCAGGGGCACGGTTCCCGCAGAGAGACTGTCCCCGAGACCGGGCACCGCTTTGACAGTATCCAGAGCCCGGAACAACACGGTGCCGGTGCCGAGCGGCACATCGTGCCACTTCGCTTTCCCCTTGACCGGCACCCCGTCGAATACCGAATCGCTGGTGAAGTAGGTGAACGCCGGGCCTTGCACAAGGTTCCTCTCGAGATCCCTCACTCGCCGCTGAAGCAGGAAGTAGATGACAGCCCCGGTCGGCAGCGACTCGAGACGCGTGAAGTTCAGGGTCTGCCAATCCGATGTCCACGACCGCTTGAACTGCGTGTCGTACTCGGCCGGCACGAACATGTAAGGGGACTGTCCCCGCACGGGGACTGTCCCCAGTGTCTCTCCCCGCACGGGGACTGTTCCCAGCGTCTCTCCTGCAGTTCCCAGGGAGGTTGTGTCAATCGCCTCGCTGAACGTGACCCGGACTGCGACGCCGCGCTTCTGGCGGGCGCTGCCGGGCGTGGGCGCAACCTGCGTGACCCGGGGAGGAATTGTGTCCGGCTTCGACGAACCGCGGAAGCGCGCCCGGAACCGCGCCGGGTTCCCTGCCCGGTCCCAGACGATCCCGCGCACGTCGTACAGCTTCGGCTCCTGGGTCGGAGTCCAGAGCTGCACCTCATCGCCCTTTCTTCCCAGCGAAGCGCCGCGCAAGGCAAGTGTCTCACCCGCCGGCCCGGTCAGGTGGAAACTGTCGGGCGAGAGCTTTGCACCATCAATCTCCTCGTCGAACACCAGGGCGACCTGGCTCCTTGTCCGGGTATCGACTTCCTGCAGGTGCGGTGGGAACCGGTCCGGACTCGGCGGCAGCATCTTCTTGGCGCAAGCAAGGAGCACTACTGTCAAAACACTCACTACCAGGATGTAGCGCTGGTTCACTTCCCCACCTCACCCGAGGTCAGCACCTGCCAATTCCCAATACTCAATTCCCAATTCATAACTAATGACCAATGCCACAGCGACAAGGCGGCGTGCCTCCCGTCTTGGTCATTTCCTCTTTCGTTAGTAATTAGGAATTGGCAATTAGTCATCGTCCCCATCGCTCAGCCTTCCTTCAGCACCTGCTTCAGCTTTCTCAATGCCGCCTTGTCCATCCCTTGCCGCCTCGCCATCTCGACCAACCGGCCCGACATGGTGAGGTACAACGGCACGAGCTTCGGCGCGCGCTGCTCCAGCGCCGCGAGATGCGCGGCCACGGTCAAAGCATCTCCGCGCTCGACCGGCCCGGTCAGGCTCGGCCCCGCGCCACGCTCCACGACACCCTCCAGTACAGTCATGGCCAGCGGTGCAAGCATCCGCGCGGCCCGTTCGGGGTCGATACCCAGTTCTCCCGCAATCGTCTCAGCCGCGTCAAACAGGACGCTCAAGAAGTTCGACGCAAACACGCACATCGCGTGATACAGCGCCCGGTCCTTGCCCGGCACAACCACGCAACTGCCGTGCAACTGCTTCACCAGTTGCCTGCCGAACCGAAGTCCGGAAGCCGAACCATCCGCGGCAAAGAATGAACCCGGCAGGCTTCGTATCGCCTGTGCGTGGCTCGAAAACGACTGCACCGGGTGCAGGGCGAGCGTGCCCAGCCTCCGCTCTTGCGCGCCCGCGAACACCTCGGGCCCGAACGCACCCGAGCAGTGCACCACGATCCGTTCGTTCCTCGTTCCTCCTTCCTCCCTCCTCCTTCCTCCTTTGTCCTCCACGGGGACTGTCCCCAAAACCAGTGCCTCTCGCACCGACTCGAACACCGGCCCTATGCGCGAATCCGGCACGGTCAGGAACAGCACATCGCTGGCAGCCGCGACCGCGCGCGGACTCAGCCGCTCGTACCGCTGCTTCAGCAGCCCGTACGCGACCCGCGCCTGCCTCGGCTTCAGGTCGGTGACGCCTGCAATCGGGTAGCCCAGCCGGCGGCAGTGCCATGCCAGCGCGCAGCCTACGCGACCCGCGCCGATGAATCCAACCCGCCTGCGATTGGCGATTGATTTGGTGGGGACTCTGCCCGAGGGGACTGTCCCCGAACGGGGACTGTACCCGACGCCCGACGGGCCGGAGACTGCTTTCGTCATCGAACCCAAGATAGCCGCTGATACGGACTAGTCAAGAAGCGTAGCCGACGAAAGCGGAAGACCGCGCCATGCCGGCACGGCCCCTCAGTGCACGCGCGGGCGGAGTCCGGCAGCGGAACTCCGCCCGCATCGTTCGTGGCCTTCTCACGGCGCAACCGGCGCCGCGACGTTGAAGACGTCGGTCCGGACCGCCTGCAGCACCGCCTGCGTCAGGCCTCTTGCGGTCCACTTCGTGATCAGGATCGCGGCTTCCTTCGCCAGCGACTCACCCGACATCTCCTTCTGGCTCTTGCTCCACAGCTCACGGCCGAAGGAGAGGTAGAACGGGTACATGATGAACGACACTCCGGACCCGTCGAGCACCTGCTTCACCTGGGTCTCCATCAACGCGATGGAAGTGAAGACCGCATTCACGTGCTCAAGCATCTTCGGGCGCTTCTCGTCGATGATGGCCTTGATCCGGGTCGTGTCGAACTTCGTGTCCCAGCTTTGGATTCTCTTTCCAGGGTCAGGCATATAGCTCACCTCCTCTTACCTGCGTTAGCGACGCCGGTCTCGCATTCGCTGCCCATGCGTCCGGTTCTCCGAGTTGTCAAAGAGCGCTTGGTTCTCTGACTTCGCGTACTTGTTCGTAATGAAGAGGGAAAAGGTGCAAAAAAGGGACCCGGCCCTGATGGCCGGGTCCGGAGGCGTTGCGGAATTCTACTTCGGCTTGTTCCCGGACTTCTGCTTCGGGTCGAGCAGCTTGTCCAGGTCCGCGTGCGGGTGCTTGCGCCGGAACTGGGTTATCTCACGGTCGAGCAGCAGCGCGGTCTCAAGTATCGGCCGCATCTTGTCCGCTGACCCGGGACAGCGCTTGAGATACTCCTCCATGTCCGGGTTCTTCTGCGCCTGCAGCGCGTCGGTGTAGTCGCCAAACACGTCCAGTTCGGCATCGGTAAAGTCTATGTCTTCCGGGTCGGTACGTTTACTCTCCATAGCACCTCCATTTTACCTGCCATCGTGCTACTGCTGCCGCAGCCTCACGCGGAGCAGCGCCGCGGCCCGGGCCTCGCGGTACTTCACGGTTCTCACGCACACGTGCAGGACGCGCGCCACCCTGGCGACGGTCAGCCCGTCGTGGAAGCGCAGTCGCATGACCACGCGCTCCGACTCGGGCAGGTCGCCAACCGCCTTCCACAGCCGCTCCCGCGCTGCCGCCGCATTGTGTTTCTCCTCGGGGCCGGAGCAGGTCGGCTCCATGGACTCGGGCAGCGTGTCCAGGCTTCTCTTCGGCAGCCGCCGCTTGCGCCAGAACCCGACCGCTTCGGAATGTGCTATGAGATAGAGCCACGTACAGTGACTGCTCCTTGACGGGTCGTACTGGTTCTGGTGCTCCCAGGCCCAGTCGTACACGCAGATGGTCAGGTCCTTCGCGTCCTCCGCGTTCCCGACCATGCCATACAGCCAGTGAT
>CAZQZR010000053.1:0-20626 GCA_964597845.1 uncultured bacterium
ATCTCAGTGTCCGACCCGGCGCATCCGAGTGAAGTCGGGCACTACGACACACCAGGCTATGCCAATGGCGTGGCCGTTGCCGGGAACTATGCCTATGTCGCGTACTACGAGGTGCCGCCGCCTGTGCTAGGCACTCAGCACCTTCGTGTTGCCGGGAACTATGCCCATGTCGCGGACGCCTCTACCGGTTTGCGGGTCATCTCGGTCGCTGACCCGGCGCATCCGAGTGAAGTCGGGTACTGCGGCACACCAGGCTTGGCCGAGGGCGTGGCCGTTGCCGGGAACTATGCCTATGTCGCGGACTACTCTGACGGTTTGCGGGTCATCTCAGTGTCCGACCCGGCGCATCCGAGCGAAGTCGGGCACTACGACACGCCGGGCTTTGCCCATGGCGTGACCGTTGCCGGGAACCATGCCTATGTCGCGGACGATGAAGCCGGTTTGCGGGTCATCTCGGTCGCTGACCCGGCGCATCCGAGTGAAGTCGGGTACTGCGGCACACCAGGCTTGGCCGAGGGCGTGGCCGTTGCCGGGAACTATGCCTATGTCGCGGACTACTCTGACGGTTTGCGGGTCATCTCAGTGTCCGACCCGGCGCATCCGAGCGAAGTCGGGCACTACGACACGCCGGGCTTTGCCCATGGCGTGACCGTTGCCGGGAACCATGCCTATGTCGCGGACGATGAAGCCGGTTTGCGGGTCATCGAGTTCTACGGGGCAGGCGTCGAGGAAATGATGAACGAGGAACGAGGAACGATGAACGTCGGACCGACGGTCGTCCGCGGCGTACTGGTGCTCGGCGCAGTAGACAGTAGACAGAATACAGCATACAGGGCGGAGCTGCTGGACGCAGCCGGGCGGAAGGTGCTGGACCTAGAGGCCGGCGCGAATGATGTGCGTGCGCTTGCGCCCGGCGTCTACTTTGCGCGGGAACCCCAGACTCAAGCCGTCACCAAGGTCGTCCTCACGAGGTAGTCCGCACTCGCGGCGGGACAGGAAACCGGCACCGGACGGCCAGCGGCCCGCATGCACAAGATCGTGATTGCGCGGTGGGCCAAGGCAGCCGCTGGCCCAAGCGCAAGCTCAAGCCCAGGCCGCAGAATGAGACTTGCCCGCCGGAGTCCTTGACAATGGTCGCCTGCCGCCGCTAGACTCGGACAGACATGAAGCCCATCCGATTTTCCCGGCACGCCAGTCAGAATCTTGCCTTCCGCGGCGCGACCGAGGAGGAAGTATCCGAGTGCATCAGAACGGCAGACTGGGAGCGGTCGGAACTGGGTAGGTTTGAGTGCCGGAAGGACTTCCGGTTCGACCGCGAATGGGACGGCAGGCAGTACGACACGAAGCAGGTTCGTCCCATCTTCGTAGATGAACCCGTGGCTATTGTAGTCGTCACGGTTTATGTGTACTATTTCTAGGAGAAAGTGATGCGTATTACTTACGACCGCGAGGTTGACGCCTTGTATATCCGGTTTATCGAGACGACCGTGACGACCAAGCACGTGGCCGAAGGTATTGCCGTGGACTACGCAGCCGACGGCCGGGTCGCCGGCATTGAGGTCCTGGACGCCCGCAGGCGATTCGGCGATGAGCGGGTCTTCAGCCGAGTTGTGCTCGAAGAGATTGCGCTCGGGGTCCCGGCTCCGGCTGTCTGACATTCCCGGCGCCCACCTTGTCAGTGGGCAACCAGCATTCAGTAGTCAGCATTCAGAGGCGTCGAGCGTCCGCAAGGTCATCGTGCAGCGGTAGCTGCTTTGGAGTGCGGCAGCAGGGCTGCCGCCTTTCCGGCCACCGGATGGGGAAAAGCGGGAGCTGCGCTCCCGCAATCCAATGACCGTCAACCGCGCGTGCGCGGCGGCTGGCGTAGCGGGGCGCGAAACCGGGACCGGTCCCGGCGAGTCTAATGCCGTGGTAGGGGTTGGGCCGTAGTGAAGTGCGTTTGAACGTCCGGTCGGGGATGTTGCCGGCCGTGCAATCGGGGCAGCAATGGGCAGAGCAACTCGGAGGGCAATTCGGGAGGCAATCCTCGGAGCAACTTGGAGAGCAATCTGGAGAGCAACGAGGACGGCAACCGGTGGAGCTACTCGGGCCGCAATGGCCGGGGCAACCGGGCAGGCAATCGGTAGAGTAACCGAGGGAGCAACGGGGGCAGTAGCTCGGGCCGTAACCGGGATAGTAACCGGGGAAGCGATTCCGGGAGCAATCGGGGCAGCAACTCACCAGACAACTCAGAGGGCAATTGGGACAGCTATCTGCCCAGCAACTCCCCCCACGGGGCTGTGAGTTCGACGTCAGACGCATAACGCCTGACGCCAGATGCACATACACTTGAAAACCGGGCAGGCGGCGTGTATCCTTCATTGGATACAAATCTGAACCGAGGCGAAGATGAAATACACCAAGACCACGTTCGTTTTCACGCCCGAATTCGGGGCGCGGTTGCGCCAGTTGCGCAAGCGGCGGAACCTGTCCCTGCGGGACCTGGCTTTGCTCATGGACCGGCACCAGCCCGGGTCTTTCAACCTGCTGGCCAAGCTGGAAAGGGGAGACCTGAAGCATCCGTCTATCAACCTGCTTGTGGACTTTCTGCGGGCGTGCGGGGCAAAGGTCAAGGATGTGGCCGACCTGCTCGACGCCTACCTGTCACAATCGCCCGTGCTCACGCAGAAGGGCGACGCTGCGGTCGCGGAACTGCTCAAGAGCCTGCCGAAGTCAGAGCAGCGGGCGATGCTGAGATGGGAGAAGGCGACCGCTGTGGCCAGGGAGGAGAAGGCGGCGGCCGAGCCGGAGAAGAAGGCCGCGGCACAGCCGGAGAGGAAGAAACCACGGGTTGAGACCGCACAGCAGCGGGTCTTTCGGGTTATCTGGTCGTTCATTCACGCGAACTGGAACGAGCTGTTCGAGCAGAAGCTATATGAGGCGATGCGCGGGCTGAAGAACGAAGTGCCGAGGAGTGAGCGTAAGTACGCCTGCAATCACGCGCGTCGGTTCTTCGGTATCCTGACCCGGTACTACAAGAACGAGAAGCGGAGGCGGGGCGCGCTTGAGCGGGTCAAGCGCCGGGCAAAGGAAGACGGGTTCTCTGAACAGACCATGGCCGCGCTACTGAAGGCGGCGACTGACGCCCACTTTGAGTTGGAGCAGTCGGGCCGACTGGATTGGCAGCCGACAGAGGAGGAAATCATCAAGCAGCGGGGCCACGCGCCCAAGGTCGAGAAAGCCGAGACGCGCTTGGAGATGGACGAGATTGCGCCCGGAGTAGAATACAACAAGGCTCTGGCTCAAGTCGGGATGGCGGCCCTGTTGGCAGTTGACCTCCGGCTGGATGAACTCAAGCTCGATTGGTACTACGTTAAGCAGCACTACTACGCGTGGATTGACCGGCTGATTCCGATTGCGGATGAGCACGGTACCGATTCGGCGGAATGGCAGGCCGAAGTGGATGCGACTGCGCCGAAGATGCACGACCCGGCGCTTGCGCGTGAAGCCGCGGCCATCGTGGCCAAGACCTTCAACCAATGGAAGGTTAAGCTCCCGCCGAAGCCGGCCTGAACCGGAAGCTCAACCACAAAGACCCAAAGGTGCAAAGGGAAGGGGATGAAACGGGAAGGGATGTAGAAGAGGAATAGGGGGCCGGGCTTTCATCCTTCATCCCTCCGCCTTCATGCCTATTCTGAGCTTCGTGTTCTAGTGGCTGAGCTGTGAGTTCTGGTCCCTTCTCTTGCGGAATCGGAAGTCGATTGACAAGGCACCGGTTCGGCCTAGTATGTCAGCGAGGCAATCGTGAGATTCACCGTTTGCGTTCGCAAGGTCCTGACCTCGAAGTTGGAGGCATCAATGAGAGTACCAGCGTTCGTAATCTGTCTCGGCCTGCTTTTGGTAGACGTCGCGTCGGCCGCCGATTCGCTCAACGTCCGGCTCATCGGCCACTGCGAAACACCGGGTCATGCCTTGAGTGTGGCAGTGAGCGGAAACTACGCCTACGTGGTCGACATGGATTCCGGCTTGCGATTCATTTCAATTGCCGACCCGGCTCATCCATTTGAAGTCGGGCACTACGCCACACAGAAAGAAGCCGACGGAGTGTTCGTCAGAGCGGGCTATGCATATGTGACCGAATGGCCGTCAGGCCTGGAGATCATTTCCGTTGCCGATCCTGCGCATCCCACAGAGGTAGGTTATTGTGAAACTCCAGACTGGGCTAGTTCTCTGCGCGTGGACGGGAACTATGCCTATATCGCGGAGCACGATTCGGGGTTAGGGGTCATCTCAGTTGCCGACCCCGCTCATCCCGTGGAAGTCGGGCATTGCGCCACGCTTAACATCGCCATCGGCGTTGACGTGGTTGGCGACTACGCCTACGTCGCTGATTATGACTCCGGACTAGTAATCATCTCGGTCGCCGATCCGGCTCACCCGGCCGAGGTCGGCTACATCAACCCGCCAGGTTGGGCGTGTGACGTGGTCGTGAGCGGCGAATACGCCTACGTAACTGAAAGCGGTGCCAATGCTCTGCGAGTCATTTCGATTGCTGACCCGGCCCATCCAGTCGATGTCGGCCACTGTTACGCAGCCGGTGCGACTGGCGTGGTCTTGGGCGATGGACTTGCCTACGTTGCGGGCGTGGCTGATGGAATCAGGGTCGTCTCGGTCGCCGACCCGGCTAATCCGACGGAGGTCGGTCACTATCGGTGGCCATCTGGGGACAGTTGTCAGGTCCAAGGCGTGACGACAGACAGCGACTATGTCTATGCGGCGTGTTTCTACCGAGGGCTTCAGATATGCCATTACTACGGCAGTGGCGTGGAGGAAACGCCAAGCTCCGAAGTGCAGATTGCGACCCGCATTGCGACTTTTGTGCGCGGCGTGCTAATGCTCCCGGCGAATGGCGAAGGGCGAAAGGCGACCGGCGTTCTCTTTGATGCGATGGGCCGCAGGGCGATGGAGCTACATGCCGGCGCGAATGATGCAAGCGGGCTTGCGCCCGGCGTGTACTTCATACACGAAGCGGAAAGCGGTGAGCGGTCAGCGGTCGGCGTCCAGCGGGTCATCATCACGAGATAGGAGGCGACGATGAGAGCATTGCTGTCCGCAATCTCTCTGGGCCTGCTGCTGGTCGGGGTCGCGGCGGCGGTTGTGGTCGAGGATGACTACGAAGTCGGGTCCGGCCCGCAGACTTTCCAGATTGCCATCATAACGGACCCGAGTAACGATTACGATAATCTGCGGGCGGCGCGGGATACAATCAACAAGCTGGTTGCGGTTTACGGGCAGATACAGATGGTCATGGTCCTCGGCGACGTGACCAGCACCGCCGACACGACCACTGAGTTGCCCGTCGCGAAGCAGGTCCTGGACAGTCTTGACGTGCCATACGTGCCGCTGATGGGCAATCACGACGTGGTGCCCTACTGGCTGGACCCGCCGGTGCCGCCAAGAGATGCGGACAGTATCTTCGTCACCAGGTATTTCGACCGAACGTTCGGTCCGGTGTACGAGTCGCTGGCGACCGGGAAGTATCCGCAGATCAGCAACTTTCGGCGTTACGAGGAGCACCCTTGGGATTTCGGGATAGAGTGGCCTATGGGCAGCCACGATACCTTTGCCTACGATATCTGGCAGGACTTCGCTTTCCAGGCCGGGCCGGAGCCAAGTCCCTACCGCTTCGTCTGCCTGGACTTCAACAGCCGACAAAAGGTTGCGGGCCTTGGCAACGGGGTGATGCCCTCGGCTGACCTTCATGCGCTGCCGTTCGACAATCTGACTTCGTCAATCAGGGTCAGCGGTGGCGGTCAACCCGTCAAATGCGTCGTGTTCGCGGACGACTCTCTGCGGGGCGATTCGCTGTCCATCACCGGCGACACAACCGACCTCGGGGCCTTCGACAATCGAATCAGTTCCGTGCGCGTCAACCCGGGAGTCACAGTGAAGCTGTACGATGCCGCCGACTTCGCCGGGGACACCTGGCTGCAGTTGACGGCAACTGATTTGGACCTCGGTATCAACGGCTCTTACCAGTGGTGGCGTGACTATGTGAAGGCGTGCTGCGACTCGGTCGTCAGCGACACCATCAGGGAAGACGTGATCTTTTTTGCGCATCACCCGCTGATGGCCGTCGACCCGTGGGGAATCGCCAACTTCCGACAGAACGAGGTCGACGCGATTGCGTCATTTCTGACACCGTTCGCCGGTGACGTCGGCGGCTGGTATGCGGGGCACCTTAATGACTCGGCTCCGTTGATACACGTGCCCGGCCACGGCCGGGTGCGCAACGCCGGCGACGGCCGCATGATATGCGACTGGTACATGCCGTCCGCGTCCGAGTCCTATGGCGGCTGGGTGAAGATACTCACACTCCACTACGGCAGGGCGCCGTTGGTCGACGTGGACTACAGCGGTGCGGTTGGCGACACCGTCGACGTCGTGTATGAGGACACGATTCCGGTCGTAGTCACTACTCTGCGGTCGGGCCTGCTGACCGCGCGCATCCGGAAGGGGAGTCGTCCCATATGCACGCTGGTGGAGTCCCTGCCGAGTGGACCGGGTCGGGAAACCGACACGCTCGCATGGGACGGCCGGGACAGCACCGGTGCGCGGGTACTCCCCGGTGACGATTACACCGTCCGGTACTACGACGAAGACGGCTTCTTCACCGGGTTGTCGCCCTTTACGGTCAAAGACACGGTCCCGATGGGTTGTGCGGAGGCGCACCACACGGGGGATAGGTCGGTTGGGTCTCCAGGGGTGCCGACGGTTGTGCGCGGGGTGCTGCGACTGGAGACAAGCACAAGCGCAAGCTCAAGCCTAAGCTGGCTGCTGGATGCGGCGGGGCGGAGGGTGATGGATCTGCACGCCGGCGCGAATGATGTGAGCGGGCTGAACCCGGGCGTCTACTTCGTCCGGGCTGTCAGCCGTAAGCTGTCGGCCGCAAGCTGTCATAAGGTCATCATCACGAAGTAGGAGGTAACGATGAGAGTATCAGTGTTCGCATTCTGTCTGAGCCTGCTGCTGGCCGGAGTCGCGCCGGCTCAGGATTCGCTCAACTGCCGGGAAAAGGGCAGTTGGCCGTTCGGGCCGTCAAGTGCGGTTGCCTGCGATCCGAGCCGCAACCTGGCCTTCTGCGGTTCATACGGCGGTGTGTACGTGCTTGACGTGTCAAACCCGGCCGCGCCGCAGAAGCTCTCTGAGGCGATACATTCGCGCGGATTAGTCCTTGGTCTCTGCTATCAGGCGAACCGGCTGTACATTGCTGCGGATGTGGCAGGTCTGGAAATCTGGGATGTCACTAATCCTGCAGCTCCGGCAAGGCTCGGGTATTACAACACACCAAGCCATGCCCGTGCCGTGGCCGTTGCCGGGAACTATGCCTACGTCGGGGGATCCGGATTGACCGTCATTTCGATTACCGACCCGACGAATCCGACCTACGTCGGGTACTGCGGCACACCAGGCTCTGCCGGTGGCGTGGCCGTTGCCGGGAACTATGCCTACGTCGCGGACTACTCTGCCGGTTTACGGGTCATCTCCGTCTCCGACCCGGCGCATCCGAGTGAAGTCGGGTACTACGACACACCAGGCGATGCCTATGGCGTGGCCGTTGCCGGGAACTATGCCTACGTCGCGGACTACTCTGCCGGTTTACGGGTCATCTCCGTCTCCGACCCGGCGCATCCGAGTGAAGTCGGGTACTACAACACACCAGGCGATGCCCGGGGCGTGGCCGTTGTCGGAAACTATGCCTATGTCGCGGACGACTATACCGGTTTGCGGGTCATCTCAGTGTCCGACCCGGCGCACCCGAGTGAAGTCGGGTACTATGAAACACCAGGCTTTGCCCGGGGCGTGGCCGTGGCCGGGAACTATGTCTATGTCGCGGACTACTATGCCGGTCTACGGGTCATCTCGGTCGCTGACCCGGCCCACCCGAGTGAAGTCGGGTACTACGACACGCCGGGTTATGCCTGGAGCGTCGCCGTGGCCGGGAACTATGCCTACGTCGCGGACTACTCTGCCGGTTTGTGGGTCATCTCCGTCTCCGACCCGGCGCATCCGAGTGAAGTCGGGTACTGCGTCACACCAGACTGGGCTGAGGGCGTGGCTGTTGCCGGGAACTATGCCTATGTCGCGGACGAAGTTGCCGGTTTGCGGGTCATCTCAGTCTCCGACCCGGCCCACCCGAGCGAGGTCGGGTACTGCGGCACACCAGGCTATGCCGATGGCGTGGCCGTTGCCGGGAACTATGCCTATATCGCGGACGGCTTCGCCGGTTTGCGGGTCATCTCAGTCTCCGACCCGGCGCATCCGAGTGAAGTCGGGTACTACGATACACCAGGCGAGGCCGTTGGCGTGGCCGTTGCCGGGAACTATGCCTACGTCGCGGACTACTATGCCGGTTTGCGGGTCATCTCCGTGTCCGACCCGGCGCATCCGAGTGAAGTCGGGTACTGCGGCACACCAGGCTATGCCCGTGGCGTGGCCGTGGCCGGGAACTATGCCTACGTCGCGGACGGCTCTGCCTTGCGGGTCATCTCAGTCTCTAACCCGGCGCAGCCAAGTGAAGTCGGGTACTACGACACACCAGGCTTTGCCCGGGGCGTGGCCGTTGCCGGAAACTATGCCTATGTCGCGGACGACTATGCCGGTTTGCGGGTCATCTCTGTCGCTAACCCGGCCCATCCGAGGGAAGTAGGGTACTACGACACGCCGGGCTATGCCTGGAGCGTCGCCGTGGCCGGGAACTATGCCTACGTCGCGGACGAATATGCCGGTTTGCGGGTCATCGAGTACTACGGGGCAGGCGTCGAGGAAACGATGAACGAGGAACGAGGAACGATGAACGTCGGACCGACGGTCATCCGCGGGGTGCTGTGCCTGGAGGCGAGTTGCGGGTTGCGAGTTGCGAGTTACGAGTTGCTGGATGCGGCGGGACGGAAGGTGATTGAGCTGCACGCCGGCGCGAATGATGTGAGTAGGCTCTCGCCCGGCGTCTACTTCGTCCGGGCAGCGGGCAGAGCAGAGAAGTTCATAATACAGAGATAGGAGCCAACCATGCGAACGAGACTAGTGCTTGCGGTTACTCTCCTGGCCGGTCTGGGTTGGGCCGGCTGGGTCGTCGGTAATGTCGGTGCCCCCGAGCAGTTGCGTGCGGTGTGCTTCCCGACCGGGCCGGATACCGGATTTGCGACCGGTCAGACTTCGACCGGGATGGTGTTCAAGACGACCGATGCGGCGCAGAGCTGGTCGCCGCTGCTCTACCAGTTTGCGTACTCGTTGAACACCATGCACTTCCCGGTCGACAACATGACCGGCTATGTGGCGGGAGACGCGGGTGGTCCTGCAGTCTACAAGACGACCGACGGCGGCGATTCGTGGACAAGGAACGAGAGCGGGTTGTCGCAGCCGGTCCGTTGCATCCGGTTTGTCGGTGGAGTGGACGTGGGTTATGCGGTCGGCGAGGCGGGCACAATCGCCAAGACGACCGACGGCGGTGCCACGTGGACCGCGCAGACGTCCGGCGTCGGCGGCGACCTGCTTTCCGTCTGCTTCCCGGTGGATGCGGATACCGGCTACGTGGTCGGCGACTCGGGACGGGTGCTCAAAACGACGAACGGCGGAGCGGACTGGGTTCCGCAGAACTCGGGCACGACTTTCCGACTGCGGACGGTGACGTTTGCCGGCAACTGCCAGACCGGTTTCGTCGGCGGTTCGTACGCGGCGATCCGCACCACAGATGGCGGAGCAACGTGGCTGCCTGAGTCCGTGCCTGCCGGCCATTGGCTGACATCGGCGCAATTCTGCGGACCCGATACCGGGTTCGTGGTCGGGGAAGCCGGCGCGGTGGCCATGAGCGTCGACGGCGGCGAAACCTGGCAGGCGCAGACCTCGGGTGTCTCACGCGACCTTCACTCCGTGCACTTTGCCGATGCCCGGAACGGCTATGCGTGCGGCGATAGCGGCATCGTAATCAAGACGACCGACGGCGGCGCGAGTTGGATTGCCGAAGAGCGTCCGGTTCCGTCCGTGGGCGGCCGGCTGTCCGCTACGGTTGTGCGCGGGGTGCTGTTCCTGCCCGAGGCGCGAGGCGAGAAACGAGAGGCGAGAGGGGAGTTGATGGATGTCTCGGGTCGCAACGTGCTCGACCTCCATTCTGGTGCGAATGATGTGGGCGGGCTGGGCCCGGGCGTGTACTTTGTGCGTGCGGAGCAGGCACAAGCCCAAGCTCAAGCGCAGGCAATCCGCAGGGTCATGATTGTGAGATAGGGAGGAATCTTGAAGCGTAGTATCATCGTTACGTTGCTGCTGGCGGCTGGGATGGCCGTGGCCTGGGGCCCGGACACCAGGCTGACCGACAATTCCTATTCCGATTTCACCTACTGGAGTTGCCAGCGCCGTGTGGCCGAAGACTCGACAGGTCGAATTCACGTCATCTGGTACGTAATGAACTCCGGTCTCGGCACCTATCGGTTCCAGGTCTACTACAAGCGGTTCAATCCCGGCACGGGCTGGACCCAGGACACAATGCTCAGCGGGGACCTCTATGCCGACAGCACCCACAACAAGTACCCGGCGATTGCGGTTGATTCGTCCGGCCTTGTCATCGCGGCCTGGGGCAGCGACACGTCGGAGAATGCCGACGCCTTCATCTACTACAAGACCTGTCTGCCTGAGGGCTCAGGCAACGGCGGCTGGGACGCAACCTCGCGGCTCCTGTCCAGCTCGGGTCCTGACTTCACCCGCGAATGTCCCAACCTTGCCGCGACGCCGGATGGTCACGTCCACGCGGTATGGAAGGAGGTCAAGCCGGGCGGCGGCATCTGCGTGGCCTATCGCGAGCTTATCGACACGGTCTGGCAGGCGCAGGCTGACCTCGAACTGAACTCCAACTACAAGGTCTACCCGGCAGTCGCGGGCGGGCCGGACAACAGTGTGCACGTGGTCTGGCACGGACGCAACGGCCCGAGCGGGTACTACAATGTCTGGTACACGGCGCGGAAGGACACGACGTGGGGAGCGATGGAGAACGTCTCTAGCGGCGTCAGGCACCAGATGAACCCTTCCGTCGCCGCGAACCCGGTGACGAGCGAGCCGCACGTGCTCTGGCAGGGACAGGACGCGAACGGGACCGGGCGGGCCATCCACGCGCATCGGACCGTGGCTGGCTGGCAGCCGCGCGACACGGTGTCCGAGCCCGGCCTCGAATACGCGCAGGGCAACGGTCAGATTGAGTTCACGCGCGACGGCACCGGACACGCGGTTTGGGAGGGGAGAAGCGACTCTTCTCCGACGGTGGGCCAGATACGCTACGGCCAACGTTCGGTCGCCGGAATATGGAGCGCCCCGGCCAACCTTACCTCTGCGACGAGCACGCGCGAGCGCCCGTCCATCGCAAACGGCGGCAACTCCGCGTCGCCGTTCGACCTCCATATCGTCTGGTCCGACTACCGCGACGGCAACTCGGAGATGTACTACAAGCATGATTCTGTTATCACGGCGGTTGGCGAGGGCGCACAGCCGGCAGGCTGGCGTTCATGGCCCAGAGCGACATTCGTGCGAGGGGTGCTGGAGCTGCCCGGGCCTGGGACACGATCCGAATTGCCCGAGCGCAATTCGGTCATGTCCCGCGCCGACCTGTTCGATGCGTCAGGGCGGACGGCCATGAAGCTTCACCCCGGCGCGAACGATGTGAGCGGGCTGGCCCCGGGCGTGTACTTCGTCAGGGAGGAGAGAGGAGCGAGCAGGGGGGAGGCCGGAGTCCGCAAGGTCGTGATACTGCGGTAGGGAGATGCGATGAAGGCGGCGCTGGTCGTCCAACTGGCCGGGCTGAGGTTCCAGGTCCGGGAGCAGACGATGGACTCAGGCAGGGGGTGGTGCCAACCGCCCTTCCCTGAAACCGACATAGGAGCCACGAAAGGCCACGAAACGGATGGGTGCGAAGGGACAATGCTCCGTTTCATCCTATTTCGTGGCTTCGTGGCTTTCAATATTGGGTTTGGGGCCCTTCGCCGCGCTTGACCGCTGGCACGGCCGCGGCTAGGATTGTCGCATCGATTAAACACCATGTTTGTTCTGTAATCTCCTTACAATAATCGCTCTGGTCGGACAGACCGGGCTTGTGCGCGGTACGGTCGCGGACAGCGCCTCCGGCGTTGTCGTGCCGGGCGCGAACGTTGTGCTGGTCGGCGCCGGGGTCGGGGCTTCGACCGGCGAGAACGGCGGATTCGTGCTGGGGCCGGTGCCTGCCGGCGCGTGCCGGCTGGCGGCGAGCCACATCGCGTTTGAGCCGGAGACCGTCGCGGTTGACGTGCCGGCCAACGGCGTCGTGCTCGTGGCGTTCAGGCTGAGGGCGAAGGTAATCCCGATGCAGGGCGTGAGCGTGAAGTCGCGCCGAGACCGGGGAGAGGAGAAGATGACCGTCAGGGAAATCAGCTCCGAGCAGCTCTCGCGGAATGCGGGCGGGTTCGTGCAGGATCCGGTGCGGTCCCTGAGTTTCCTGCCCGGGGTCGGGCAGAGCGCGCGCGGGGAGTGGAGCGGAACGTACGCGGTGCGGGGCGGCGAGACCGACGAGAGTTCGGTCTGGTTCGGCAACGTCGAGCTGCTCTGGCCCTATCACCTGCTCGGTTTCTCCTCGGTCATCAACCCGGACATCGTGGACAAGATTTCCTTCTACCCGAGTGTGTTTCCGTCGCGATACGGCGGGGCGCTGTCGAGCGTGGCAATCATGCAGCCGAAGCAGCTTCAGCACGGCGAGGGGTTCTGGGCGTACGATCCGATGAACATGAAAGGCGCATACGTCGGCAATCTCGGGGACATCGATTTCCTTGCATCGTACCGCCGGACGTTCTACTACGTCCTGTTCGGGCCGATGGGAGCGGGCACGAACAACCGGCCGTCGTACTCGGACATCACCGCGCAGGCGGCGCTGCCGCTGTACGGGCCGCACCGGCTTCGTCTGACGGTTGTGAATGGTTCGGACCACGTCGTCTCGGACCTGCTCGGGATCGAGGAGGAAATGCACGAATCCGGAACGTCGCTGGCCGCGAGCATCGAGTCCGACCTGGGCCGGCTCAAGACGGACATGACGTTCTATTCGAGCACCCATGACTTCGACCTGACGCCCTCGCTCTGGTGGGGCACGGCCATGACCCGGCAGCAGGAGTACGGCGCGCGGTTTAACGCGACGGGTACGTTGTCCGAGGAGATGGATCTCGACTGCGGGTTCGAATTGGGCCGGGTGGGATTCGAGGGCAATCTGCTGGCCCCGCCGGTTCTGGAGCGGGTGGACAACGACTGGGCGGCATTCGCGGCGCTGAGCCTGAGACCGGTGAAGCCGCTCGGCATTGACCTGGGCGTGAGGTACGAAGACGTGCGCTGGTCCCTGGACAAGGTTGTAGAGCCGCGGGCTGTGGCCAGCCTGATTCTCTCAGACAGAGCGACCCTGAAGGTCGGGTACCGGCGGCTCTACCAGCATTCGTACAGTTTCCTGCGCAACTCATGCGCGTCGTTCGTGTTCGATGAGCAGTACGACGACTACCGGCTCTTCGAACTGGGCGCGCTTGACGCGAAGCAGGCCGACCACTACTCGGTGTCCGGTGAGTTCCGGCTGGCGCGGCAGACGCGGCTGTCGCTCGAAGGGTACGTGAAGGACTACTCGAAGCTGCCGACGTGGAAGATCGATGACCAGGGCGAACTCTACGACGCGGGTAACCTCGGTCGAGGGTTCTCGCGCGGCATCGAGGCCGTGCTCGAACAGTCGCCGGTTGCCGGCTGGAGCGGATGGCTGACCTATGCGCTCTCCTGGTGCAGGAAACAGCAGGGCACGGACACGATGCTCTACTGGGACAGGTACGACCGGAGACACTCGTTCAACTTCCAGGTTCAGAAGACCTTCGGCCCGGAATGGACGCTGGCCGCGACGTTCCACTTGAACACCGGCGCGCCGTACACGCCGCTTCTGTACACGCGCACGCCGAATCAGGTCGGCGGCGCGGACCTGGGCTGTCCGACAGGGACCGCTGAGGTCAATCACGGCCATTCGCCGTTCGTGATTGAAGGGGAGAAGAACTCGGCCCGGATCCCGGTCTATCACCGGCTCGACTTCAAGCTCATGCGCGAGCTGCCCACACTGCCGCTGCACCCGTACATGTACATCGAGATTCTCAACGTCTACAACCGGCAGAACGCGTACAACCTGATTCAGTTCGAAGACCGGGACGGCGAAATCGTCACCGGCCAGTCAACCGGCATCGCCTTCATCCCTCTCATCGGCATCGGCGGCAGGTTCTAGCTCATGGCCTGCTTGCGCGGAGCCATCGGGCTTGCGACTTGCGCGTGACGGCAGTAGACTCAAGGTCGCCGACGCGTCCTGAGTCTGTCTGAGAGTGGCAAACCGCTTCTGTCTACGGGCTGGGCAGAATGTCGGAGGAAGTACAGCTCGAACGGGAGGTTAGGATGCGGGTAGCACAACACGCGGTGGTCGCCTGCCTGTTCCTTTTCATCGCCTCGGTGACGACGGCAGACCAAGGTTCGCTACGCTCCGGCCCGAACGGGCCGACGTGGAACGGTGTCTGTAGCTTGGCGGTTGGCGACGACACCGTGCATTGGGCGGTCGGGGACAGCGGCGAGGTCCTAGAGATAGTGAACGGCGACACCAACACGGAGTACAACCTCGGTGAGGGTCTGTACGACCTGCACGGCGTCGCGTTCGCTGATACGAACCATGGCTGGATTGTCGGCTACAAGCGCGATGACCCGGAATGCTTGAGAGGCGTGGTGTTCAGGACTACTACAGGCGGCGACAATCCGCAAGAGTGGACCGCAACGTTCCCCGTAGTCAGGCCCGGCATCGACGCGCCTTTTCTAAAGGTGCAGGCCGTAAACTCCCAGCGCGTGTGGCTGACATGCAACGGCGGGTACATCCTAAGGAGTAATGATGGAGGAGTGAACTGGTTGGCTACCGCCAAACGCGACGGAGTGGAATACGGCGGGAAACCGGGGACTCAGGGACGGGACCATGAGAAGTAGCAGCCGCAGCGCAGTCTCGCCCGTGATGAGGAGACCCGAGGGTCAGAGAGTTCTTCTACTTCTGGCGCTGGCGTTGCTGGCCACGCGAGCTTACGCTGTGACCACTGAGAACCTGGACATCATCTGGACGATTCCCGGAGACACCTCGCATGATTGCTTTTACTTCGGCGCGTCCCTGGTCAGTGGCGACGTCAATGGAGACGGCATTCCCGACGTGATAGTCGCATGCGACACCTACGACGTGAATCATGGGACCACGCCTCTACGTGGGAGGGTCAACATCTACTACGGTAACCATGTCGGGGAAACCGTGCCGGACCTTGTACTGAGAAGCCCGGTGTGGGTCGGCTCGAATACTCCCAACTTGGCTTGCGATGACCTGAATGGCGACGGCTTTGCAGATATTGCCATGGGTGAAGATTGCGCGGATGACGCATTGGGCATTTGTACGGTGTGGCTGGGCGGCGACCCGATGGATACGGTTCCCGACTACATCATACACGGAGGAAGCTGGTGGCTGGAGGCTCATCTCGGCTGGGGCGTCTCAATCGGCGACGTGAACGGCGACGGCCATGACGACCTCGTAGTGGGGGCCTATTTTACGGCCGAGCGTCCCGGACATGACGGCACAGGAAGGGTCTACGTGTACCACGGCGGTCCCGGTTTCGACACCATTCCGGACGTGACTCTGCTGGGCGGGCACGAGGGCGAATACGAAGGACTCGGCATAGGAGTCTCGGCGGAAGGCGACTTCGACCATGACGGCTTCCACGACCTCTATGTGGGGGCATGGTGCTATGGGGCTGACGGCAGGGGTCGGATGTACGTCTACTACGGCGGCAGCCCGATGGACACAAGCTACGACATGGCCATGTCCGGTGAAGGGCCAAGTCAGGCCCTCGGGGCGATGAAGCCGGGCTTCCTGGCAAGCCAGGGCGACTTCGACTACGGTGTTGAGGGCAATCCCTTTTGGCCACACGGTTTTTTCAGCCCGGACAATTGCGGCAAAGTCTACATCCATGAGGGCGGCCGACCTATGGACAGCATCCCAGACGTCTGTCTCATCGGCCGTCAGGATAGCGCCTGCCTGGGCATGGCAGCTCAATCGGCAGGCGATGCGACCGGAGATGCAAATGACGATCTCGTCGCCGGAGCGCCGTTGCTGCCGCATTACTACATGGGCGCAGCCTACCTCTGGCAGACCGGCGCTCACTTCGACACGGTACCTGATGCCAGAATCCAGGGTGTAGCCGAGGAGCAGGACATCGGCTATGCGGTCTCCACGGCCGGTGACCTTGATGGTGACGGCCGGGCTGAATTCATGGTCTCGAACTACCCCAGTCGGCTGGCCAAGTACGTGTGGGTCTGCAAGTACACCGGCGTCGGCATCGAGGAGGAGACGTCCCGTCCGCTATCTTTGTGGCGATTGGAGGTCGCTCCTAACCCGGCGCGCGGTGCGTTCAGCGTGCGCTACGACGTGCCGTGTCAGAGTCGAGTATCGGTCGGCCTGTACGACGCGAGCGGCAGGCTCGTGCGGTCGCTGTCAGAAGGTGATGCTGCCCCTGGCAGATACGAGGCCAAGCTGCCCTCGGGCGTTCTTCCCGCCGGCGTCTACTTCTGCACGCTGGACAACGGTGAGCAGAGAATTACCCGCAAGGTCGTGGTGACGAGGTAGGATTTCGAGAGTCCCTAAATTAGGGACAGTCACCTATTTCTTGACCTGGCGGCTGTTCCGCGCTAGCCTATGTCGTGCCCAGAATCTCGCGCATCGTCGTCCCAGGATTGGCTCATCACGTCACCCAACGTGGGAACAATCGGCAGGATGTCTTCCTGACCGACGCGGACCGCGTCGCCTACCTCCAGATACTAAAGCACCAGGCCACCAAGTGCCGGCTTGAGATACTGGGCTACTGTCTGATGACCAATCATATACATCTCGTGGTCGTGCCGGCGAGCGAAACCGCACTGGCCAAAGCCGTCGGCCGGACGCACTTCACCTATGCCCAGCGCTTCAATGGCGACCACGGCCGGAGCGGGCACCTGTGGCAGGGGCGATTCTACTCCTGCGCGATGGAGCATGGACACGAGCTATCAGCTCTGCGCTACGTCGAACAGAACCCGGTCCGGGCCGGACTGGCTGGAGAAGCCTGGCGGTATCCATGGTCCAGCGCTGCCGCACACACGGGCCAACCCGACCCATCCGGCATGCTCGACCTCAAGTCTTGGCAGAGGCTGTCTGCCGGACTGGACTGGCGAGCCTTCCTCAGTGAACGCCTGCCCGGCGATGAGTACTCGGACCTGCGCCGCCAGACGATGACCGGCCGTCCGCTCGGCACCGTCCGTTTCCTTGCTGTCACAGGCAAGCAACTCAACAGGCAACTGCAAGCCCGCCCCGTCGGCAGACCCGGTGGGACGGCAGATAAATAGGTGACTGTCCCTAATTGTGATCGGCATCGGCGGCAGGTTTTAGCTCTCGACACCAACAACCCGAACCCGCTCGCGGCCTGACGCGAATTGGGCTTGACAAAGGGCTTGGGTAGTCCTAGACTCCGGCTAGCCGATGCGAGGCGTCAATATGGTGAAGCCGCAACTGCTCCTGGGCGCGCTGGGAGCCCTACACCCATCGACTGTTACCAAGGTCACCATCAAGAGGTGAGGAGGCGATATGAGAGCGACAATGATGAATCGAGTGCGTAGGCTGGCCGTGTGCGCGGCGGTTGCGGCACTTGTCGGAACCGCGTCAGCGGATTGGGTCACGACTACAGTGCCCGCAGACGAAAGTCCCTGTGCCGTTGCTGTGAACCCGGTCACCAACAAGATCTACGTCGCGAACTGGTACGGCTGGGATGTGACGGTGATCGACGGCGCGACCAACGCCGAAACCACGCTGACCGAAACCGGCTTGTATCCCTGTGCCGTGGCAGTGAATCCGGTCACCAACAAGATCTACGTCGCCTTCGAAGAGGACAGCAGCGTGACAGTAATCGACGGCGCGACCAACGCCACAACTAGAGTGACTGTAGGCGAATACCCCTGTGCGGTGGCGGTGAACCCGGTGACGAACAGGATCTACGTCGCGAACGCCAGCGGCAGCGTGACGGTGATGGACGGCGCAACCAACGCTACAACCACGGTGACCGCAGGCTCATACCCCTACGCCGTAGCGGTGAACCCGGTGACGAACAAGATCTACGTCGCGAACAAAGGCAGCAACAACGTGACGGTGATTGACGGCGCGACCAACGATACAGCCACGGTGCCCACAGACTCGGCTCCCGAGGCCGTGGCGGTGAACACGGTCACGAACAGGATCTACGTCGGGAATTACATGAGCAGCAGCGTGACGGTGATCGACGGGGCGACCAATGCCACAGTCACCGTGACCGTCGGTTCGGGGCCCGGCGCCGTGGCGGTGAACCCGGTCACAAACAAGATCTACGTCGGGAACTACATGAGCAGAAACGTGACGGTAATCGACGGGGTAACCAACGCCACAACCACAGTGGCCGTCGTCGCGTGGCCCATGGCACTAGCGCTGAACCCGGTTACGAACAAGATCTATGTCGCGCACGACTTTGGCACCCAGGTGACGGTCATCGACGGTGCGACCAACGATACAGCGGCCGTAGCCGCAGGCACTTACCCCTCCGCTGTGTCAGTGAACCCGGTCACGAACAAGGTCTACGCCGCGAACTACGGCAGCGACAACGTAACGGTAATCGACGGCGCGAGCAACGACACGGCCACTGTGACCGCAGACTCGACGCCCTGTGCCGTGGCGGTGAACCCGGTCACGAACAAGATCTACGTTGCGAACTACGCTGGCGGCAACGTGACGGTGATCGACGGCGCGACCAACGACACAGCCACTGTGACCGTAAACTCGGCCCCCTGTGCCGTGGCGGTGAACCCTGCAACCAACAAGATCTACGTCGCGAACTGCAACAGCGACAATGTGACGGTCATTGACGGCGCGACCAACGCCACAACCACGGTGACCGCAGGCACGAACCCTTTTGCCGTGGCGGTGAACCTTGTCACCAACAAGGTTTATGTCGCGAACGGCCTCAGCCACAACGTGACCGTGATTGACGGCGCGACTAATAACACGACTACGGTGGCCGCAGGCATCATCCCCCTTGCCGTTGCGGTGAACCCCGTCACCAACAAAATCTACGTCGCGAACAGCAACAGCAACAGCGTGACAATCATTGACGGCGCGACCAACGCCACAACTACGGTGACCGCAGGCACGTACCCTGAAGCCGTGGCGGTGAACCCCGTTACCAACAAGATCTACGTCGCGAACAACAGCAGCAACAGCGTGACGGTGATTGACGGCGCGACGAACGGCACAACCACGGTGGCCGTAGGCGAGTTTCCCTATGCCGTTGCGGTGAACCCGGTCACCGACAAGGTATATATCGCGAATAGCGGCGGCAACAGCGTGACGGTGATCGACGGCGCGACCAACACCACGACGACTGTGCCTACAGGCTCAAGCCCTAGTGCCGTCATGGTGAACCCGGTCACCAACAAGATCTACGTCGCGAACGAGTTCGGCGACAGCGTGACGGTGATCGACGGTGCGACCAACGCCACAACCACCGTGGCCGTCGGTTCGAGGCCCAATGCCGTGGCGGTGAACCCGGTTACCAACAAGATCTACATCACGAACCAAAGCGGTAAGAGCGTAACAGTCGTCACGGATGCGCCGCTCGAGGATACGAAGGTGCGGGCGGCATTCGACCGGCTGCCGGGCGACACCACTTCGTTCGGTCGCCCAACGCTGACCGGCAAGGCCGTGAACCGTTCGTCACCCGACCGGACCGCGATGATGGGCGTGCTGAACCGGCTCAACACCGCACAGATGGCCTGGGGCTGGGCGGCGATAACGTCGGGCGCAGGGACGGATTCCGTCATGTGGTCCTATGCTTGGGGCACTGACTCGCTGATTCTGGGCGAGAACTTCGTCTGCTGCGTGCCGTTCGAAGACCAGGCCGCAACCACCAACAACCTTGGCCTCGGCACGCCCTTTGCGGGTAATCTAGAAGTGTACCCAGTGTATCGGATCGGATTCGCGGCTGGGCTTGAGGGAGCGGCGAGCCCAGGCTCCGAATAGCGAAACTGCCGACTATCGTCCGCGGCGTGTTGTTCCTGCCCGAGGCGCGAGGCGAGAAGCGAGAGGCGAGAGGGGAGTTGATGGATGTCTCGGGACGCAAGGTGCTCGACTTGCACACCGGTGCGAACGACGTGCGGGCGCTGTCGCCCGGGGTCTACTTCGTGTGCGAAGAGGCGCAGGGCTCAGGCCGCAAGCCGCAACCTGTCCGCAAGGTCGTCCTGACCGAATAGGCCGTTCCGACCGCTTCCTATCGGCTGCCCGCGTCTCCGCGGGCAGCCGATTGTTCAGCTACCCCACCTCCGACAAGGTTGCGCTACGGTTACGGCTCCGGCGCGGGGACGCTGAAGACGTCGGTGCGAATGGCGGCAAGGACTTCCGGCTTCAGGCCGCGAGCCTGCCACTTCTCCAAGAGCACCTGGGCTTCCCGAGCCAGCGTCGGGCCGGAGATTGACCGGCCGTGCGAGAGACGGAAGAGCTGCCGGG
>CAZQZR010000054.1:0-3442 GCA_964597845.1 uncultured bacterium
GTTCAGGTACGTGATGAGTCCGACCGACGCGACGAGGAACGCCACGAAGATGAGGACGAATGACCGTTTCTCCTTGCGGAACTGGTGCCACATGCCCCAGAGTCCCAAGAGCGGCGGTATCAGGCCGAGCAGCGCCTGCCAGCCGATGTGCAGGAAGATGTCGAAGAAACGCTCGTTCCCCCACTGCCAAAAGAAGTAGCGCAGGTAGAACTTCACCTGCTCGAAATACGCGACCAGCAGGCTGAAGCGCGGGTTCTGGTTCGTGCGCCAGTTGTCCTCGGTCAGGAACTGGGTCTTGCGCGGGAACAGCTTCATCGGGTCATACTGCTCGCGCTTGAGCACGCTCACGAAGTCACGCCAGTTCGAGGGGTCTGCCTCGTTGATTACCGGCGCATGATGCGCCCGGATGAACATGATGAACTGTACCGTGCCGGCGAGGAACACGAGCCCCAGCATCAGCCCGACGTACTTCGGGCGCAGCCTCTTCTTCCGG
Source organism: uncultured bacterium (assembly GCA_964597845.1). Classification (GTDB taxonomy): domain Bacteria; phylum Hydrothermota; class Tepidihabitantia; order Tepidihabitantales; family Tepidihabitantaceae; genus UBA2258. The sequence continues at coordinate 494 of CAZQZR010000054.1, forward strand.
TGCAGCCAGTACAGGTAGCCGCCGTAGCCGAGCACGAACAGCACCACGGTAAAAGGAGACCGGACCCAGCGCTCGATGAATGCGACTGTCGGGGAAGCCAGGAACAGCACCGTGTCGTCCATTATCCGATTACCCGCGGCGGCGTACCCGATGACGAATACCCCGAAGAGCAACGCCAGCCCGTATACCACGGAAGCCGACCGGTCGGAGCGCTCCATCACCCGGATGCCAAGATAGGTGGCCGCGAGCATCAGCGGCACGGCAACGAAGGTGCCGAGACTCATGCCCAGTTCCGCCGCGGTAAGGATTATCAGGTAGCCCGAGATCAGTTCGAAGATCCGGAGTTGCAGGATGGACTCCCGGTCAACCACCAGAGCGAAGACCAGCACCGCGAACACGGTCATCATCGGAGTGAAGTGGATACCGGTCGAAAGAAACAGCAGGAAGACGGTGGCCAGTATCAGCCGGTTGTCGGCCGTCGCATCCTTGATCCGGTCACGCCACATCAACGCCATGTACAGCACCGAGAGTGCCACCACCACGCACGGGCCGTAGACTTCAGCCTCGACGCAGTTGTCCCAGTACGAGTAGGCAAACGCGCAGGCCAGCCCGGCAAAGGCCCCGGCGACATGCGGCAGCCACTTGTCGTACCGGCGCTCCGGACTTGCGTAGAACGAGATGAGCTTGACGACAATCAGGTAGATGAGCGCGCAGGAGAATGAACCAAACAGCACCGGGATCAAGATTACCCGGAACGCGATCTCCTTTGCCAGCGGCAGCATCGAGAAGATACGACCAATGGTCACGAACAGCGGCGTGCCCGGCGGGTGCGGGACGCCCATCGTAAAGGACGCGGAAATCAACTCGCCGCAGTCCCAGAACGACGCCGTCGGGGCCGCGCTGTAGTAGTAGACCGCCAGCACGACCGCGAACACCATGCCGAACACGATCAGCCGGACCCGTCCCTGGTTCATCGTCTAGAGTTCCTTGGCCAGCGCCTGCTGGATGTTGTACTTGAGCTGGGAAGGCGTCAGACCCGTGAGCAGCCTGCCGCGGCTGGCGAAGGTGATCTTGCCCGTGGTCTCGGAGACAATCACCGCGATAGCGTCGGTGACGGTGGCGATGCCCAGCCCGGCACGGTGCCGCATTCCGAGCGCGCTTTCAACGTACCGCTCCTCACTCAGAGGCAGGGTGCAACCCGCGGCCATCACCTGCCCGCCGGTAATAATCACCGCACCGTCGTGCAGCGGGGCCGGCGGAGTGAATAACGAAACAATAAGCGGCGCCGACACCCGCGCCTCGACCCGGGTGCCGGTCTCGATGAAGTCGCGCAGGCCGATGTCCTGCTCGATTACCATCAGCGCGCCGGTCTTGTGGTCCTTCATCTGGGCCGCGGCGTCGACGATCTCGTCAATCGCGGCCGCGTCCGCGGCCTGTTTGAGCAGGAACCGCAGGGGCCGGTATCGGCCGAACATCGACAGGATGTTCCTGATTTCCGGCTGGAAGATGATGACGAATGCCACGATCCAGACCGTGGTCAGCGAATTGACGATCAGCCCCAGCGCCTTGAAGTCGAACCAGCGGGCGATGAACGACACGGCTACAAGGAAGAAAAGCCCGTACAACATCCGGATGGCGCGCGTACCCTTCAGGAACCGCAGGAAGTAATAGGCGAGCAGGGCCACCAGCAGGATGTCGAGCGCGTCGACCAGCCGGAACCTGATGAATGAAAGCATCTAGTTCTTAAGCCCGATGGCGTCCGCCAACCTCAGGGCCTTCACTACCGGTTTGACGTCGTGCACCCGAAGGACGTTGGCCCCGTTCGCGGCCGCGAGCACGCACGCGGCAATCGTGCCTTCTATCCGTTCGTCCGGCGCGGCATCCAGCACCGCGCCGATGAACCGCTTGCGGGACGGACCGACCATCACCGGGACGCCCAGCGACTCAAGTTCGGCCAGACGCCGCAGGATCTCAAGGTTGTGCGCTACGGTCTTGCCGAACCCTATGCCCGGGTCGACGAGCATCTGTGTGCGCTTGATGCCGGCCTGCTCTCCCCGCGCGAGCGCCGCCTCAAGGAACCCGGTAATCTCGGACATCAGGTCAGTGTACTTCGGGTTACGCTGCATCGTGCGCGGCCGGCCTTTCATGTGCATCAGTATACATGGAACACCGGAGCGTGCCACAACAGCGGGCATTCGCGGGTCACCGGTCAGGGCTGAGACGTCGTTCACCACGTCCGCGCCTTCGCGCAACGCCGCCTCGGCGACCGTGGCGCTGGTGGTATCGACGGACACCGGCAGCTTGACCTTCTTCTTAACCGCGCGCAGCACCGGTGTGAGCCGCGCCAGTTGTTCCTTTGCCGGGACGGGCCGCGCCCCGGGCCGGGTGGACTCCGCGCCGATGTCGATGAAGTCCGCGCCCTCTTCCGCCATCCCAAACGCGCGGTCGAGCGCGGCCGAAGGTGCAAGGAATTGTCCTCCGTCCGAGAACGAGTCGGGCGTGACGTTCAGTATCCCCATCACGTGAGTGCGCCGTCCAAGGTCAACCGTTCTTCGTCCCAGCTTGATGACGCGCATCGGCAACAGCATCCTCCCGCTCAGTTCAACCAGTTCGGGGACCAGCCGCGCCACGCACTCCGGTTGCGCAGCCAGCCGGTTCGCGAGAACTTGAAGCTGTCTCGCCGTGACCAGCAGCACCGCGTCACTTCGCCTTGCCCGGCCCGAGACAACTGCCCGGTTCACCGCGCAATCCCCGCCGCAGGCAATCGCGGTCTGCTTCAGAATATTGGCGCCGGCGGTCGAGAGACCTTCGAGTTTAACCGCCACAACCCGGCTCTTAGCTCGGAATATCGGCCAGCTCTGCGGGTCAGCGCCGACTGCCGCAAGCTCGTGTTCGAGGTCGGCCCGGTTATGGATGGACAACAAACGCACGTGAACTTATATGCTAACT
>CAZQZR010000054.1:3542-20383 GCA_964597845.1 uncultured bacterium
GGGCGATGCGCTCAAGGGCCCAGTCCAGGTCGGTCTTGGTAATAATGAGTGGCGGGGCGAACCGTATGACCGTGCCGTGGGTCTCCTTGGCAAGCACGCCCAGTCCCATCAGCTTCTCGCAGAACCCTCGCGCCGGCCCGGACTCCGGCCGTATGTCAACGCCGACGAACAGGCCTTTACCTCTTATCTCCGCGACGTGACGTGAGTTCATCTTCGCCAGTTCGCCGCGCAGGTACTCGCCGAGCTTGTACGAGTTCTCCGGCAGCTTCTCTTCGATGATGACCTCGACCGCCGCCTTGCCCACGGCGCAGGCCAGCGGGTTTCCGCCGAAGGTCGAACCATGGTTGCCCGGAGTGAACACCGACATCAACTCCTTCGATGCCAGCGCACCGGAAACCGGGAAGCAACCGCCGCCCAGCGCCTTGCCGACAATCAGCACGTCCGGCTTGATGCCGTCGTACTCGTAGCAAAAGAGCCGGCCGGTACGGCCCAGCCCGGTCTGAATCTCATCGGTCATCAGGAGGACGTTGTTCCGCGTACAGACATCGCGCACCGTACTCAAAAAACCATCGGTCGGAACTCTGATTCCCGCCTCGCCCTGTATCGGTTCGACCATGAACGCGACGGTATTCGGAGTGATAGCTTGTTCCAGCGCGGTGGCATCATTGTATGGGATCATCGTGAATCCCGGAGTGAACGGGCCGAACCCGTCGTTGTATAGCTTCTCGGACGAGAACCCGACAATGGTCGTGGTCCGGCCGTGGAAGTTGTTGTCGCAGACGATGATCTCGGCCTTGCCGGCGGGCACGCCCTTCTTCGTGTAGCCCCAGCGCCGGGCCAGCTTGATTGCAGTCTCAACCGCCTCGGCCCCGGTGTTCATCGGCAGTATCTGCTCCATCCCGCACGCCTCGGTCACGGTCTTGCAGAACGGACCGAATGTGTCGTGATGGAACGCGCGCGAGGTCAGGCAAAGCCTGCCCATCTGCTCCTGCATCGCCGCGAGAATCTTTGGGTGGCGGTGGCCCTGGTTCAGAGCGGAATAGGAAGAGAGCATGTCGAGGTAACGCTTCCCTTCAACGTCCTCGACCCAGACGCCGTCGCCCTTCGCCAGGACGACCGGCAGTGGCAGGTAATTGCGGGCGCTGTGGGCTTCAGCCAGTCGAATGTAGTCGCTGTTATCCATGTGAGTTCCTTTCAATCGCCTAACCGGCGCGCTATTCTAGCCGATGGCCGGCGGCCTGGCAAGGCTGCCGCACCCGGACTGAAGTCAACTCGTTGGCAGCGGGGACGAAAGAGTCGGGGCGGCAGAGCCGCCCCGACCGATGTCACGGACTCCGGTCTATCTGACCACGAGCTTGCGGCTCTGGGTCTTGCTTCCTGTAACCAGCTTGCAGAAATAGACGCCGGAGGAAACCTGCCGGCCCGTGTTGTCGGCCAGGTTCCAGACAACCCGGTTCACACCCGGCTTTGCGTTGCCGTTCACCAGCGTCTTGACCAACCGGCCATTGATGTCGAACACGTTCAGGCTGACCTTGCCCTCGTCCGGCACCGTGTAATTGACCTCGGTCCGCACACCCAGCACCGGGTTCGGAGTCGCGCTCAGGGTCACGTTCAGCGCCGGCTCAAACGGGTCGAACTCGCCCACGCCGGAGCCCGAACCGGCCACGTACATGAAAGAGTTGTGCCAGACCAGCACCCAGTCACCCGAACTCTGCGGGGGCGAATAGCTGCCCGGATACTGATTCAGGCCCACGACCTTCTGGTTCGAACTAACCCCCACGTAGGCCGAACCGTCCTCCCAGGCCGCCACTGACTCGCCGACGAATGTACTGTTGACGGTGAAGAAATCACCAACCGCGGTGACCCCGCTCATTATCGGGTGCGCCGAGTTGTACCAGCCTAGTTGCGTCCCGCCAGAGCCGACGGCAACGGAGATTGTAGCATAGGCGCCGGTCATGATCCGCCCGTCCATCGCCCAGCCGGGGTACGCGATAAACGAGAACATACCGATTACAACGCCGCCGCCGGCATCAACGTAGTCGGCCAGTACGTTGCCGAACCCTGTCGGGTCCGCGTACGCGTAGTTCGACATCGCGCCGACTGCGTTGTACGCCTGCAGTTCGTTCAAGCTCGGCGTGTAATTCATCACGTTTAGCAGCGTAACGCTGTCGCCCATCGCCACCAGGCCCGCAACCAGGGAGTCCGGTGTCTCCAAGTCCGCGTAGCACATCAGGATTCTGGACCGGTCGGACGCGGTTGCATTGACGGTCAGGGAATCGTTGGTCCGATTCTGGTCCGGACCGCAGTTGTGGTACATGGTGACGGCGTAGGCGGCCCCGACCGGTCCGACGTTCCAGTCCCGGAACGCCACCGTGTCGGTCTCCGCGCTGTCCAGTTGCGACAGCGTCGCCTGCGTGCTTTCTGGTGGCATCACGATGGCCCCATGCACTAGCTGGGCGATCACCTCTCTGCCAATGTACTCAGGTGGTGTCTGCGCGGCTGCTACCGTCAACGCCGCAACGACGGCGATCACACCGCCGAGCACCATCTTGTTCCATACCTGCATCTTTACCTCCTGTTAGAACTCACCTGGTAAGCTGCCTAGCATTGCTTCCATCCCGGTCCATCACCCATAACTTACAGCTCGACCAACCTTCGTTCAGAGAGTCGGTGTCATACTTGGCGAAGCAGATTCGGTCCCCGGATGGGGACCATGTGGGCGACATCGCCCGAGCCGGGTCGAGCCACTCCCATGTGCGATCGGTGACGTTGATGAGTCGGATGCGATACTCGTGGCTTTCGCCCGAAGACACCGCGACAACGGAACCGTCTGGAGACCAGTCCGGCTTGTCGTCGTAGAGTGTGTCAGTGGTGAGCCTAACGACACCGCGCCCAGCCGAGTCCATCACGGCCAGCTCAGGCCAGTGAAGTCCGTCGTAGTACCGATAGAATACAAGACGGGAACCGTCAGGAGACCAACTGGGCGAACGGCACTCCCCGATGTCCTTTGGACAAATGCATCGTCCGTTCTTGCCGTCGGAGTCCATGACCCACACAAGGTTGCCCTGGCCAGGGTTGTCTTTGTTCGAATCGTACGCAATCCGGTCCGTTACCGACCAATCGGGGAGGAAGTTCTCGCCTTCATCCGTCAGGAGTGTTAGGCTGTCACCGTCAGCCTTGACTTTGTACATCGCCCCGGCATAGGCCACGGAAAACACGAGCCACCTGCTATCGGGCGACCAGGCGGGAGTCGTCCATTGGACCGCCAGCAGCAGTCGGTTGTCTCGCCCTTCTGGACTGACCAGGTACAGACCGGGGTTGTCGGAGTGGTATCGGATGTAGGCTATCGTGCGGCCGTCGGGTGACCACGCGGGCCAGTCATCGAACGCATTCGGGTCCGGGTTGTCTAAAGGACTACAGGCCAGCACAAGCAGCAGTTGCCCCTGCGCCAGCCGTCGAGATTGGGTGAACAACGCCGAACTCATGTCTTCCGCTTCAGATGGTTTAGCATTCGCGGGATGCCTTGTCAAGCAGAACCTGCGCCCGCGATAAGCGTCGGGGCGGCAGAGCCGCCCCGACTGATGTTGCGGACTGAGACCTATCTGACCACGAGCTTGCGGGAGAGGTCCGCACCGCCGGTCTGGAGCCGGCAGAAGTAGACACCACATGCGACCTGCCTGCCCGCGTCGTCGGTACGATTCCAGGTGACCTGCCCGGGCCCGGCCGGCAGGTTTCCGGTCGCGAGCGTCTTCACCAGCTTGCCTGCGATATCATAAACCACGAGCCTGGCCCGGCCTGCTGCCGGGAGGCTGTAGTTGATGGTAGTCCGGAACCGGAACGGGCTGGGAACGGCCCCGCGCAGTTCGGCCCGGAGCGCCGGCCTTGCGTCCGGCCCGCTGATGCCGGAAGTACCCCACGCCGCCCATTCGATGGCCTGCTTGAGGAGCCGCATGGCGTCCGCGTCGTCGTAGTAGGGCTCGTTGCTATAGCCCTGGAACGCAGCGAAGTAGATCGGGCCGATGTAGACCGAGCGGCCCGCTTCGACCTCGCGCACCGCGATTGACGCCTGGCCGTGCGCGGCCGTGTAGTCGCCGAGCATCGTCGCCCCGGGCTGCAGCCCCGCATTGGCGTACTCGCCGTGGCTCTGGATGTTGAAGTCGTTCACGTCCTGGGTCACCGGATGGGTGTTGTCAATGACGCGCACCTGGCCCGACGTCAGAAAGCTGTAGTTCTGGACGCAACTGACCGCCATTATCGAGTCCATCTGCCAGGCGGCCTTGCCGGCAACTCCGTACACGATCCAGCCCGCGCCGACGAACCCGCCGCCGTTCCGCACCCAGTCTTTAAGCGCGCCTTCGTAGGTGTTGAAGTCGTTGTCGCTGTACCCGACGTCGCCGGTCACGACCACGCTGTAGTCGGCCAGTTCCGAAGGCTCGTCGATGTCGGTGCCGGTGACAATCGAGTCGTCCCAGCCCTGGGCCGCACATAGCGAGTCAATCCGGTAGCACGCGTTCGGCGGGGTACGCCCACCTGAACCGGACGCGATTTCAATCGCCACCTTCATGACGGTGGACGAGGACAGCGTCGTGCGGCTCAGGGTGTCGTTCGCGCGATTCTGGTCCGGACCGCAGTCGTGGTACATGATCACCGTGTAGGTGACGCTGTCCGGACCGACGTTCCAATTCGGGAACGTCACATTCCTGGTCCCGCCCAGCGGAACGCTGTCCACCGGCACGGTCTGCAGGTATACCTGAGTTCCGGCCGACTCGACCTTGCAGGTCGCGTCAAACGATACCTCGGTGTAGTCGCCGACGTTGCGAATGAACCCGACTGGCGTGAAAGGCTGGTTGGCCCGCACGCGCGAGCCGACGTTCATTCCGTTCATCGCCACGTCGTGGCCCCGGGTCACGGTCGTCTTCATGCAGGTGTCGTTGTGGTGGTTGGTGTCGGGCAGGTAGGTGTGCCAGAAGGTCAGGTCATAGGTCTGGCTGCCCGGGCCCACGTTCCAGTTCGGGAAGGTCACCGTGTCGGTCTGCGCGCTGTCCAAAGACGAGAGAACGTACTGGTCGCTGTAGACCTGCGTGCCCAGAGACTCGACCTTGCAGTAGAAGGTGATGCTCGTCTCGTGGTACGTGCCACGGTTCCTGACCACCACCATCGGCGCCAGCGGCGTCATCGGGTCGATCTTGTCCGCCGGGGCCAGCACCGCGCCCATCGCGATGTCGTGTGTCGGGCCTGCCGGCGGCGTGTTCGCAATGCAGAGCATCGCGTCAATCCGGCCCGTGCCGAAGCTGTCGTTCTTCGGCTGCCCGCCCTTCGGCAGCACCGCGCCCTGCATTATCTCGTCGACTTCCTCAGGCAGCAGGTTCGGGTTCTTCTCGAGCATCAGCGCGCACACGCCCGCCGCGCACGGCGTCGCCATCGAGGTGCCCGACATCTGGGTGTAGCCGCCGCCCAGGAGGCAGGACGTCACGTCCACACCCGGCGCCGAGAAGTCCGGCTTGTACAGTCCCGGCGGATACGGGTAGTCGAAATACGGAGTCACCGTGTCCCAGGCTACCGGCCCGATGGACGAGAAGTTGGCCAGGTTGTCCAGGTTGTCGGTCGCCCCGATTGATATCGCGCCGCTCTGGCCCCCGGCCGGCTCAGCCGGGTGCTTCCACGGCCCCGGGCAGTCCCCGGGCGTCCGCACGTTGTCCGGCGGGCTCCCGCCGGCCTCGTTGCCGTTGGCGATGAAGAAGGGCAGGCCCGCAGCCGCCACGTTCGTCACGCTCGCGCGCCACAGCCCCCGCCGCGGGTTCCAGGAGTGGTACCAGCCGAGGCTCATCGTCAGGAGGTGCGCGTGGTCCGTCGGCGAAAGGGGCGGCGCCACGCAGAACTGCATCGAGTTCATTACCGTGTTCTCCGCCACCGTGTCCGGGTACGGCGTGCCGATACTCGTCTTGGTCCGGCAGATCATTATCTGCGCCATCGGCGCCATGCCGCAGGTGTCCCCGGCCGTCCCGTTCGACGCCACCGTGCCCGCGGTATGGGTCCCGTGGCCCTGCGCATCCATTGGGTCGTTGTCGTTGTTCTCAAAGTCCCAGCCGTGGTACGGGTAGTTTGCGTCGGTCCACATGTGGCCCGCGAGGTCCGGGTGCGTGTAGTCGCAGCCGGTGTCGATGTGCCCGACAATCACGTTCTCGCCCATGTACCCGTAGACGTGCCAGACCGAGTCCGCTTTCACGATATGGACGTTCCATTCCGGATTGTCGGTCCCGTCCGCCGGGGCTGTCGCCGCACCGGCCAGGGCCAGCGCGTTCTCGGTCGGTATCAGGTTCCATTCTACGAACCAGACGTCCGCCCGGTCCGCTACCGCCTGGATCACCGCCGGCGTCGCCTTGCAGTACACCGCGTTCACAATCCAGAACGACTGGACGTCCGATACCTTGCCGTCGGCTTCGTACGCCGCCAGCTCGGACAAGAGCCCGGCCTGGGTCGAAGTCGCCAGCGACTGAAGCCCGCTGACCGTTGTCGCCCAGCGCTCTTGTTTGTTCTTGATGGTCCGGATAACCTGCGCGCCGTCAAACTGCTCCGCCAGCGCAATCATCACGCCAATCTGCTCACGCCCGTCCTTCTGCACCATCCGCTCCTGCAGCGCGGGCTCAAGCAGCCCGGCCGAGGCCACGGCCGCGACCAGCATGAGCGGCAGTACCAATGCTCTCATCTCTCGGTCCTCCCTGGTTTACGGATAATCTATGACAGCCACGCTTCCTCCAAGTCCGGTGCCCCTCGGGCCGGACCAGGAGCTCGGTCCTCGGCATCTCCGGCTGAGACCTGAGTGTAGTATTCTCTCGCGCTGGCGCACGCTTGTCAAGCGTAGCTGAATCCTGCAGGGCGTTCACCAAGAAAAGCTGACCCCGCGCAAGGCGGGGTCAGGAATAGTGCGGTTCGGAACGCGGGTCTACTTTTTGGTCGGAGCCTTCGGTTCGGTCTTCTTGGTCTCTTCCGGCTTCGACTCCTCTGCCTTCTTTATGGTGTCGGCCGGCGGGGCGACCGGCTTCACGACCGCGCCGATCTTGGACTGCAGCGACTCGGGCTTGACCTTGGACGGGTCGCTCAAGTACCACTCAATCATCGGTCCGGCCGCTTCGTACTTGTTCTCACCAACCCAGTTGTAGAGCTTCTCGTAGGTCGGGGTCACCATGTCGTACGGACCCATGTACTCGGTCGCCGCGACCATCATCTCCGGCGCGTCCTTGACGGCGAAGCCGGTCTTCCCTTCGGTCATGTTCTTGGCTGTAGGCGCGACCTGAACGCAGATCTCGTACCGGGTGCTTTCCGGCTTCACCTTCGCCGGGTTGTCGAAGTACAGGCCAAACGGCATGCCGGTCGCGCTCAACTTCTCCTGCTTGACGATAGCCATCAGGTCGCTGACGCTCTTGCCGACGTCGGCATACGGCCCGATCTTGGCAATCGAGGCGACCTTCATCGCCGGCACGGTCATCATCTGCGCTACGAACACCGGCTGGGCCGGCGCCTCGGTCTTGGCCGGCTGTTCGCCGCCGCCGCAACCGACGATGACTGCTGCCACCATCAGTACCGCGGCTGCTCTCACGATATTTCTCATCTTAACTCCTTTTGGGACTGTTTGGTTGTGCTGCGGAGTGACGCAATTATAGAGCCGGCCGGCCGCTTGTCAAGCGTCTGGGTCCGGCAGCGCCCGAGCGGCCTTCCGCGCCGCCTGCAGGTGCTTGGCCGTAAGCACCTTCTCCTGGGCCCGCCGGGACCGCTTCTGCTTCTGCTTTCTGAGCCTCGCGACCCGGGCGGCTTCCGCGTTTCGCGCTCCCTGCAGCCGGGCCTCCAGCTTGTCCGCCAGCACCCGCCTTGCCAGGAACCGGTTCAGGGCCTGCGACCGTTCCTGCTGCATCTTGACCTCGATACCGGTAGGCAGGTGCTTGAGGTAGACGGCGGTCGACGTCTTGTTGACGTTCTGGCCGCCCGGCCCGCCGGCCCGGATGAACTTCTCAACCAGGTCTTCAGGCCTCACGCCCAGACTCAGCAGCCGCGCCGCGAGCGCCGCTTCCTTGTCCGAACCCGCGCCGAGCCCCGGCACCTAAGCCTTCCCGTCCTCGACCTGGTCCGCTTTGCGCGCCTGCAGTTCGCCCTCAAGGTACTTCCGTTCGTCGGTCAGCTCGCGCACCCGGTTGAAGTCCATCGCCTGCCGCGCCGCCTCATGCTCGGTCTCAATCTGCCGCAGCCGCTGCTCGATTACGGACACCGGGTCAGCCGGCTGGCGATTGACGGTAGGCGAGTGACGATTCGGGACTTTGGGCTTCAGACTTTGGACTTTGGACTTCTGACTTCGAGCTTCAGACTTCGTCCCTTGTCCGCTTTGCTTAGTCCTTAGTCCTTTGTCCTTTGTCCTTGCGGTTGCGGGCTTCTGCCCGCGACCCGCCGCGTAGCTGTAGTTCCCCGGGAACAGGGCCGCGTGCCCGCCTTCGACCCGCACCGTCTTGTCCGCCAGTTCGTCGAGCATGAACCGGTCGTGCGCGGCAAATATCACGGTCCGCTGGTACCGGCGGATGGCCTCGAATAGAATCTCCCGCGACTGGATGTCGAGGTGGTTCGTCGGCTCGTCGAGAATCAGGAGATTCGAAGGCGTCAGCAGCGCCCGGATAATGGCCAGCCTGCTCCGCTCCCCGCCGGATAGCACCGACACCTTCTTGTCGATGGTATCCCCGGGGAAGAGGAACGTCCCGAGTATGCCCTTCATCTCGTTCTCGGTGAAGCAGGCCCCGGCTTCGGATGCGGCCTGCAGCACGGTCAAATCAGGGTCAATCGTCTCCTCCGCACCCTGCTCGTAGTAGGCCACCTGCGTCTTCTGGCTGGTCCACGCCTCGCCCGAATCGGGACTCAACTTGCCGGCGATGATACGAAGCATCGTAGTCTTGCCCTGCCCGTTCGCGCCAAAGAGCCCGATCTTCTCGCCTCCACCCACCACGAGGCTTACGTCCTTCAGCACCTGCTTCGGCCCGAAGCTCTTGGACACGGACCGGAGGTCAACCGCCTTGCCATAGACCACGTCCGATTCCGGGAACCGGATGCGGATTGCCGGCGCGGTCTCCGGCGCCTCCACCCGCTCCAGCTTATCGAGCATCTTCTGGCGGCTCATCGCCCGCGGCGCGGTATCCTTGCGCCCCTTGTATTGGGCGATGAACTGCTCGGTGCGCTTGATGAACTGCTGCTGCTCCTCGAACTTCTTGAGCTGCCGCTCATCCCGCTGGACCCTGTCGCTCAAGTACTTCGAATAGTTCCCGGGAAAGATAAACACCTTGTGCGACTCGATTGCCCAGACCTTCTGCACCAGCGCATCGAGGAGATACCGGTCGTGCACAATCAAGACCACCGCGCCTTTGAACGCGGTCAGGTACTCCTGCAGCCATTCGATGGAACGGATGTCGAGGTAGTTGGTCGGCTCGTCGAGCAGCAGCACGTCCGGCTCTTCGAGCAGCATCCGCGCCAGGGCCAGCCGCACCTGGAACCCGCCGCTCTGGGTCCGGCACTGCTTGTGGAAGTCCTCCTCGGCGAACCCGAGACTCATCAGCATCTTCTCGGCCCGGGACTCACGGTCGTAGGCCTCGTGACCGAAGTGATGTTGCAGGACGGAATAACGGTCCAGCACCTCCTGCAGTTCGGCGGGCGGCATGTCCGCGTCCTTCATCCGGTGCTCAAGCTCGATCATCTCCGCCTGCACGTCATCCAGATGCTTGAAGGCGGTCAGCGCCTCCTCCAGCACGGTCCGCTCCCCTACTACCGCGCCGGTCTGGGGCAGGTAAGCGATGCACGTGCCCCGTCGCCGGTCGACCGACCCGCGGGTCGGGTCCAGCTCCCCGGACATCAACTTCAAGATTGTGGACTTGCCCGACCCGTTCGCGCCGGCCAGCCCGATGCGGTCCTCAGGCCCGACGAACAGGTTCACATCGCGACAGAGTTCCTGCGTGCCGAACTCCATCGTGACATTGGAAAGGGAAATCACAAGCCAAGACTACCCGGAAACGGACGCGGTTCAAGAACGGCGGGCTCAGGTTCCAGTTACCAGTTACCGGATGCCAGTTTCCAGTCACTACTTGTCGGACGGCGGTCTTTGGACTGCGGGAGCGGAGCTCCCGCTCTTCTTTCTCCCGGGGCCCGAAGAGCGGCAGCCTTGCTGCCGCACTCCAAGGCGGCCACCGCTGCACTACGACCTTGCGGACCGCTTGCGACTTGTGGCTGGAAGCTTGTCGCTTGCCGTCGACTGTTGCGGTCCTGCCGGCCTTTGCGCAAGCACTCACCTGCTCGGGACACACGCAAGAAGAAGCGGGGACGGCAGATGCCGTCCCCGCAGGTGTCTTGATGCGCTGCGCTAGCGCTGGACGATGAGCTTCCGGGACTCCATGTAGTCGTCGGCAGCAAACCTGACTATGTATGTGCCTTGCGCGAGGCTGGCCGCGCCCAGGGCGATTTCGTGGCGGCCGGCCTGCTGCCAGCCATTCACGAGCACGCGCGCGACCCGGCCGGTCATGTCGTACAGTTTCAGGCTAACGGTGCCCGGTCTCGGCAGCGCAAAGGAAACGCGGTCCCGGCCCGGTACCAGCGCGGATGCCGTGGCCAGGCCATAGGTATCCACCCCTGCCAACTGCACCGCGGCGACCCCGTCGGGTGACTGGGGCCCGTAGTTCGATAGCTTGCCATAGGACCAGAACTCCGGGCTGCTGCCCTTGGTCGCGAACAGGTAGCGGGAGTCGCGGCAGTAGACGAGCGCGCCGCCGTCCTGTACACGGGACTTCTTCGGGCCGAGCGGGACATCAGATCCCTGGGCCCAGGTATTGTCGTCGCAGTTGTAGGTCCAGAACTCCTGGGTGTTGCCACCCTTGAGGGTGTAGACCCTGCGCATGTGGTAGCAGATGGCCGCGCCCGCCTTGGCCTGCTTGCCATTCGGGCCAAGGGGCAGGTCCGACCTCGCAAGCCACGTGTTGGTGGAAACGACATAGACGTAGAACTTGTCCAAGGTGCCCTTGAGCGCGAAGATGGTGTCGGTCCCGTCGCAGGAGATGGAAGAGCCCTGTCCGAACTCCTCGCCGGGCTGGCCGGGCGCGGCGGACATCGTCTGCCAGGCGTTGCTCGCGACGTCGTAGCTGTAGAACTCGAAGGTCCCTGAGGCCTTAAGCAGGTAGACGTGGCCGCTGCCGTTGATTGTCAGGCCTGCGGCCGATGCACCGGCTTGTACGCCGGCAGCGCCGGCCGGCACGTCCGCCATCTGGGTCCAGCGGGACCCCGGCCCAGCAGCCGGGTTGTATTCCCAGAAATCAAGAGAGTTTCCGCCCTTGGTTGCGTAAAACTTGCCGTCGACCTGGGCCATGGTGCCGCCTGCCTCCACACCGCGCTTCTTGTGGTCGCGTCCCTTGTCCGGGATCGGGTCGAGTACTGCCCAGGCTCCGATCTCCGGTTCGTAGCGGTAGAAATCGCAGCTCTTGTTACCCTTGAGCAGGAAAGCATAGAGACCATCGGGATCGGTCGCCATCGCCGCGCCCTCACCGATGTCGCGGTGCGGATTCTTGCCCGGTGCATCGGGCCACTGGGCCCAGGCGGCCGGCGCCTCGATGATGGTCGAGAAACTGAACGGCCCGTTGGACGAGGCCGTGCTGCCGCCGTCATTGAACGCCGTCACGTCCCAGTCATACTTGGTGCCATTGCTCAACCCGCTGTAATGGTAGCTGTTGGTCGCTGCCTGGTAGACGATGCCGCCCAGCGAGACCTCGTAGCGGTCGGCGCCGGTTGAGGCCTCCCACGTCAGGTTTCCCTCAATCGGCACATCAGTCGCAGCGTCGGCCGGGTCCGTGAGATTAAACGCAGCCGGCTTCCCCGACTCCCGTTCCCCGATGTAACCGATGGTCACGATGTTCTCGAACTGGTTATAGTCGGTGCAGTAGCCGGTGACGTAAACGTGGCCGGCAGGCCCGGACGCAATCGAGAGCGAAAGGTCGTAGCTTCCATACGGGCCCGCGTACCGCGCGGCTCCAAGCTCTGCGCCGTCGTCCGCGTCGTACCAGACCGTTGCGTAGTCGTCATTTGTGCCCTCGCCGGTGCTGAACCCGGTCACATAGACTCCCGAGCTGTTCACGGTAATCGCGTACGCGTCATCGTAGAGGTGGTCCGGGCCGTCGTAGCGTGCCGGGCTGGCCCAGCCCTCCATGCCGTCGGCGTTGTACTTGATAGTTGTGTAGTCTGTGCATTCACCCGAACTGGAACCGGTCACGTAGACCGCGCCCGAGGCGTCCACGGCAATCGCGTTCGCAAAGGCATTCCCGCTCTCCTCGTAGCGGCACGTCCAGATCGCCAGACCGTTGGACGGATCGTACTTGATAGTCGCCCAGTCGTTGTCGCATACGCCGGAGCCGGCGCTGGTCCCGGTTACGTAGACCGCGCCCGACGCAGCGTCCACGGCAACCGCGCTTGCATAGGCGCTGCCGTACCCGCCGTCGTAGCGCGCGGCACCACCGGGGAGCGCCCCCCAGCCGAGCGTGCCGTCGGTGTTGTACTTGACCGTCGCGTAGTGGGACATCCAGTCTGAGCCGGCACTCTTCCCGGTCACGTAGACCGCGCCCGAGGCGTCCACGGCAATCGCGCTTGCTTCGTCGTAGCCGTGCCCGTCGTCGTAGCGCGCCGCGCCAGACTGGTCGATGCCGGTGCCGGACCAGACCGGACTGCCGGTGAACGCATCGTACTTGATCGTCGCGTAGTCGTCGCACGTGCCCGAGCCATTGCTGCACCCGGTCACGTAGACGGCGTTGCCGGATACAACAATCGCGCGCGCCACGTCACTGCCGCACCCTCCGTCATAGTGAGAATGCCACAGCAGGTTTCCGTCTAAGTCGTACTTAATTGTCGCGTAGTCGTTGTCGTAGTCCAAGTCGGTACAGTACCCGGTCACATAGATTCCCGAGGCGTCCACGGCAATCGCGTTCGCCTCGTCAAGACCTCCATCCGGGCCGTCGTAGTAGCGCGTCCAACACTCACTGCCGTCGGAGCCGTACTTGACGGTGATGAAGTCAGTACTCCCGGTTAGACCTCGGCCGCCCCAGCACACGTAGACGTTGCCGTCCGCGTCACACGCGACCCTCTGACCAAAATCGTCGGTTGTCCAAGCGCACGGGCCGCTGTGTGTACCGACCCATTCCTGCATGAGCTGGGCCGTCAGGATTGCCGGAATGATGACCCCAGCGATAAGTACCACGAGTTTCCTCATGTCGCATCTCCTTCTTCGCGTTGGCGGACGCCTGTTTGCACCCTCCCGGACCCGCCCTAGCCGAGAGTGTGGACGTTCTATTGAGAGCCGTTCCGCGACGTCCATGGAAAGCGGCCTTAATGAAACCTCGACCGGCCGCTGTCGATGCAGGAGTACAACGTACCCCTCTGGCCGGCATCGCGCCCATCACTATGCCGAAGGACATGAGTGCGGATTGGTCCGGAACCCCGTTCCAAACCAAACCAGCGTCTTGACCGGGCAATGCCACAGCAAACGTTGGACGCAATGCTCTCCAGTAAGCCAATGCAACATATGTGCCACTTGGCCGGACTCAACCCAGCGGTGCAAGTGCAGTATTTTCAAGAGGTAACAGCCTGTGCTGGAAATGGTGTCCGCACGCAGTTTCGTGACCCGACCCGAGTCTGTTCCTGTAAACGCTCAGTCTGCGAGAGTTATCAGGTGCGACAACCGTCGTAGTCGCAGCTCGGTGCCGAACTAGAGAGAATGCGGGTTCCCGTGTCCGTCCGGGGACACGCACCTTGCGCGAATGCCCGGATCTACGGACTGCTGCTGCTCTTGCGGCACTTCCACCGACATTCCCGAGGTCTCCAGGGAGACGACAGGGCTCGCGAGGGACACCGGATTGGGCGGGAGGCTCGGCAGGCCGGCGTGAGTGAACGTGATGTGGCTGTCTGCGCCGGCGGAGACTGAATCGACCCGATGTCCTACTGCGAAAGTGGCCGGCGCGAAGACCGAAGCGCTGCTGTTCCCCGCAATGCTCCTCTACCTCTGAATCACGACCTTGCGGACGCGAACCGCACTCCGTGCACCGTCATCCGTCACGAAAAAGACCCCTGGCTTCGGGTCCACGACCCTTCGCCCCATCGCATCAAACGCTACCGCGCCTGCGGGCAGACTGCGGATGACCGTGGCTGCGGGCCGCAAGGCGCAGGCTGTCGGCCGTTGCCCCTCCTCTACTCCCGGCGGGTCGAAGTCAAGGTTGATGTCCGGTACGGTCTGGCTGTAGCCTACGTCCACCGAGTCCCGGTAGAATACGCACTCGCCGCTGGACCAGTCGCGCGCGTAGACTTCGTACCTGCCCGCGCCCAGGCCAGTCGCTTCATAGGTATCGCCTGACGCGACAACCAGGGAGTACGCGTTGCCCATCGGACCGGACACGGCCACATAGACCATGTAGAAGTTCCGACCAGGAGCCCAAGTCACGGTGCCGGTGACCATGCTGTAGTCATTGTTGTACCACCCGGGGGTTGGCGTCGAATCGATGTACCAGTTAATGGACTGCGCGTAGCCCGCTTCCTCATTCAGAACTGAGGCCGACCCGTGGTCCGGAGGCATCGGTGCGCGGCCCCAATCGGCTGGAAGCACTGGGAACGCGACCTCGTCCTCGAACTGGGGTCCCGCAAAGAGACGGATGGTGTCCCCGGCCGGGTCCAGCCGGAACGTCCCATGGCCGTAATCGCCGCCTGCAAGCGAGGCCGAATCAACGACAAGGAACCCATCATACGGCAAAGTGTATGCAAGGGTACAGACAGAAGTGTTGGTTGTCAGACTCCAGTTGGTAATGTTCACTTCGTCCGGATACGGGGCGGCGTGCAGTTCAACCCAGCCCAACCCGTCGTCGTCGAACCCGAACTCATTGATATAGGTCTCCAAGGTCGGATTGCCCGCGACCAGCGCGGCTAGTGTAGTGCGTCACACGCTTCTTTACCTATTACGCCCGGTGTTTGCTACCGCCTGTGGATCCCCGGGGCGCGCGGATACCACATGTTGTGATATTCGCCAAGATGCAACCTAAAAGCGATTTGCGACGCAGTACACTAGCAGAAGGACCGACAGCGTAATGTACTTCATGGCACCTCCTTACCGCTGAATGATGACCTTGCGCATAGCTTGTGCTTGAGCTTGAGCTTGCGCTTGTGCTTCTTGCAGGAAGTAGACGCCGGACTTCGGATTCAGCACCCGCCTGCCCATCGCATCGAACGCTACCGCGCCCGCCGGCAGGCAGCGCACGACCGTGGCAGCGGGCTTGGAGCTTGAGGCTTGCGGCTTGGGGCTATCCTCGACTCCCGAGTTGTACATGAAGCTGCCGAAGATATCCCAGTTGCCGTTGCGGTTGCTCTGCCAAAGGACCCAAGCCATCTGCGAACCCCAGTCTCCTATGCACGTCACGACCGGTGCGATGTCGTCGGCCGAGTCCAGGTCAACCCAGACATCCCAGTCCTGGTATTCACTCGTATAGATGTCCGGGTTCCCGTTCCGGTCCGAGACCCAAGCGACGACACACATCCAGTAGTCGAGCGTCGTGCGAGCGAAGTCGGCCCCGACCGGGCCGAAGTTCCGGCCTGCTGCTGAGTCCTCACACGCGCGCTGGCCGACTGAGAAGGAATCCGGTTCCGTGATGTACACCGCCGTGTCGCCGTCACGCATAGACTGCCAGACCACGTATGTGCCACATCCGAATGTGCCGCCGCCGCTGACGATGTCCGGGTCATGGTCTTCGTAAGCAGACGGCGCAACCTGGGCCGGCGTGCGCCAGCCCGAGGAATCACGGATGCTGTACCAGATGTCGCCGGCCAGCTCCCACACGAGCATGGGCTTCGCGTAGTACTGCGCGAGGGATCGGCCCAGACGCGCATGCCTTAGGTCACCCATGACCGCGATCTCCGGGCTCGACCAAGAGTCGCCGGCGCGGAACGCGCAAGTGATGTACGTGCCGGACGTGTCGTGGTTCCGCCACGCGACCCAGACCGTGTCCGCGGAGGCGCCCTTAATCGTGATGATGCCCGGCATGGCCGAGTCGCCGTCAGTGTGAATCGTAGGGCCCAAGTCGACCGGCGGCCCCCAACTGTCGCCGAACGTGATGAACGATGCCCGAATGCTGCCGACGAGATGCGACACCCTGTGTTCCCACACGCACCAGTAGCTTGGGCCGTCCTGCCAGTCGTTCAGGCACGCGACAGCAGGATTGACGTCATCCACCGAATCGGTCGTCACCGCAGCTTCCGGCGTCCAGCCGCCGTCCGAGAACCGGCTGAAGATGTCCCAGTTCTCGGCTGTCATCCGCTGCCAGACCAGGCAGGTAGTGTGGCCGGGCAGGAACTCCTTGCACGCTGATGGATTGATGTTGTCGGACAAACCGGACGTGAGTTGAAACGGCCCGGCCCAGTACTGTGCCTTGACGGCCGACAGCAGACAGCTTATGGCTAACAGCACCGACGCGTACTTCATGGCACCTCCTGAGTGTCTGTCACCCCGACAGACACGGTGGGTCCTCGCGCACCCTTTGTCACCCCGACCGAAGTGGAGGGGTCTCTCGGGCACGCTGAGAGATTCCTCGACTCCGCTCCGCCCCGTGTGGCTGCGCCACCGTAGGAACGAGCGGAATGACTTCGGCAGTTTCATGGCATCTCCCGGACGCCTGATTATCGGCCCTTCCCGCCGCTTGTCAATGGCCGGTTCGGCACGGAGCCTAATGCGCGGGCGGAGTCCGGCAGCGGGACTCCGCCCGCATCGTTCGTGGCCTTCTCACGGCGCAACCGGTGCCGCGACGCTG
>CAZQZR010000055.1:0-19923 GCA_964597845.1 uncultured bacterium
TCCCGCCAAACCTCTCGAGGAAAAGCTCGAGCCACTCGCGCTGCGCGATGTCAAGGAAGTTTGTCGGCTCGTCCAGGATCAGGACATCCGGCTCGCGCACGAGTACCCTTGCCAGTTCCAGCCGAGCGCGCTCGCCGGGGGAGAGCATGTTCACCTTTGTCTTGTACCGTTCAGGGCCGAAACCGAATTGAGCCAGCGTCTTCTCGCACCGGCTGCGGTAGTCGTTTCCGAACCGCGTCGCCATCTCCTCTTCGATCACCTCGTACTTCGCGAGTTCGCCCTCATCGTCCGGGCTCGCGGCGATTTCTTTGCTTAGTTCGGCCAGCCGTGATTCCAGCTCCTCCATCTCACCGAGCAGCGCCCTTCCCACGGTCAGCTCTTCGTCGGCGAGAACGTCCTGCCGCAAGTACCCAATCTCCGGATCGTCCGCGATGGTGATATCGCCCTGGTCCGGCTCGACCTCGCGCAGGATAATCCGGAGCAGCGTGGTCTTACCGCTGCCGTTAGGCCCGACCAGGCCGATCTTCTCGCCCGGGCTGATGGTGAATCTGACGTGCTGCAGCACCGACTCGGTGCCGAAGGACTTGCAGACGCCAGTTGCGTTTATGAGCACCAACCGAGATTATCCGGCGGCGTTCCGATGTCAACAAGGGAAAGGATTCGAGGGGTCGAGGAATCGAGGAGTCGAGTGGCGGAGCAGCGAAGTCAGAAGGCAGAAGTTAGAATAGTGAAGTCAGAAGTGCGGACGAGGAGGGGGTAACCGCCAAGACGCCAAGGCCCGAGAGGACTATCCACAGATTCCGCAGATTACACAGATTTCCGGACGGAACCCCAAAACTCTCTTCTTGTCGCCCCGACGCGGAGGAGGGGTCTCTCAGCGGGCCGAAGTCAGAAGTCAGAGCGAAGAGGTCAGAATGAACCGGCGACGAACGCCGATGCGGGTATTGGGAATTCGTTAGGAATTAGGAATTGAGTATTAGGAATTCCCGCTCACCTTTCGGTGAGCGGGATATGCCGAGGAGGGGAGTTGCATCGCCTCGCTCCTGCGGGCGACCAATCTCCCCAACCTGTGAAAGGGCGCGAAGCGAACGGCGGGTGCTTTCGCACCCGCCGTAAAGAGCTTCGCATGCCGAGGAGGGGAGTTGAACCCCTATGGGTGTGAACCCACTAAGTCCTGAGCCTAGCGCGTCTGCCATTTCCGCCACCTCGGCAGGACTTCGACGGCTTCTAGGATAGCCGGTAAGGACGGAGAGTCAAGGACGGGCCCCGGGTACCCTGAGGTGCCCGGGAATTCCCAATTGCCAGGCTCCAATTTTCAACCGACTCCCGAGCAGAAGTGGAGCCGGCAAAGCAGGAAGCCGGACCGAAGTCCGGCTTCCATAGTTCAGTTCCTGTTCTAGAAGCTGTCGGCCACGTCGGAGATGCGGACGCCGTCGCAGATGATGTACTCCGGGATGCTGAGTGCGGTCGGCTGGCGGCGGTCGTAGGTGCCGGAGACGTTCCACGGAATCGTGCGGGAGGAGATGGCGGTGACGCACCCGAAAACCGACGGGATGGTGTCGGTGACGCGGGAGGAGAGGAGCGGGGCAACGAATTCGCCGTCCTTGATTAGCCGGGCGTTGAACCGGGATGAGCCGGTGAACATGCCCTTGGTCGGGTCCGGCATGTGGGTGTAGTGGAGGTGCGGGATGTAGAGGGCGTCCTTTGCCAGTTTGCAGCCGGCGTCGATTCCGGCGGGTGCAGTTCCCGGGGCAAGGCAGAAGTCGTCGTTGCCCAGGTCGCTTGCCGTGGGCTGGCGTTTGTACTTGGCCGCGGTGGCCGAGTCGTAGATGATGGCCTTGAGGATGCCTTTGTCGCACATCATGCGCGGGTGGCGGCGGTGGCCCTTCAGGTCAAAGGGCATGCCGAAGACGTTGGGATTGGTCGGGTCGTCGCTGATGGTGATGCTTTCCGGAAAGAGCCGGTCGCCGGGCTTCAGGTTCGATGAGAATGCCCGCTTCTCTTCCCACATCCGACCGACGAAGGCGCCCCAGATGGTGAGGCCCAGGAGGTTCGCCACGGCATCGGGCCCGAACATGACGCGCTGGCGGTCGACGTGCGTCTTATACCCCGGGTTCTTTTCGTACACGGGCAGGATTCCCTTGAAGTCGGCGATGACGTCGTCGGCTGTGAACTCGCCGGCCCGCTTCTGCGTCCGCTCGACCTGGAGTTCCCACTTCTTGTCCTGTTCTTTCAGGACCATGGTGAACCGGCCGTCGGTAAGGCGGCGATAGTCTTCCTTGTCGTTGGCGGTGCTGACGTAGTACATCTCGGTCGAGCCCGAGGACCACGAACCGGAGAAGTCATACTTGCCCATCGGCTTCAGCGCGTCCACCACTTTCTTACACAGCTCGGTCTTCGCAACCGGCGACAGCGCTTCGAGCGCGGGGTCGAAGCCGGCCGAGTCGTCCACCGCTTCTTCGACCACACCGAAGATGGGGTCGTAGTCCTTTTCGAGCGCGGCGTGGCAGTTGGCCGCGGCTATCTTGAGCGTCTCGGCAAGCTGGTCCGGCGAGGTGATGTCGGAAGTCAGACTGTACGAGCCGGACTTTCGGCCCTGCTGGACCACAACGTCGAGCCGGGAGAGTTCCTCGGACGTCGAGAGCGCGACCGAGGAGTTGCCGAGCCTTATCAGGCTCGACCGCTCGCGGTGGAAGTTGAACTCGGCGTCGAGCTTCTGCTTGCGGGCGTTGGCGCGGGCGTCGAGCAGCAGGTCGCGGATTCGTTTCTCTAACATGGTTACTCCTTCTCCCCGGTTTCGACGCCGTGGAAGCGCATGACCGGTATGCCGTGGCCGAGCTCCATAATCTGGTTCGGCTCGCCTTTGCCGCAGTTCGGCACCTGTTCGAGGCACCACGTCGGCTTGGACCCGACCTTGTCGAGCGAGTTCCAGAACTCAAGCGTATGGCCGTGATAGGTCGGGTTCTTGTACACCTTCGTCTTCTTGCCGTTCTTCACTTCCCAGGCGATTTCGCAGCCGAAATGGAAGTGCTCGCGGTTGGAGCCGATGGACCAGGAGACCGGCACGTCGAGCACCACGCCGTCTTCGGTGGCGGCGATGATGTCTTCGAGCGTGCCGTCGTCACCGGCGTCGATGTTGATGTTGGTCATCCGGTCAATCGGGGTGCGGTAGAACGCGCAGGAGCGGGCGGCGGTGCCGGATTCCTTGATGGCAACGTGGCCGGCCTTGGCGTTGGCTTCGGCCAAGTCGGTGCGCGAGGAGAGGACGTTGACGAGGATGCCGTTCTTAATCAGGTAGTAGTCGCGCTGCGGCGTGCCCTCGTCGTCAAACCCGAATGTGCCGGGTGAGTTGGGTACAATGCCGGCCCGGGCGTTGAGCTTGTCCGACCCGTAGCGGAGACTGCCGATGTGTTCGAGCCGTACGTGCGACCCGCCGGCAAACGACAACTCGTAACCGAGAATCCGATCGAGTTCGAGCGCGTGGCCGATGGTCTCGTGGACCTGCAGGAAGCCCTGGCCGGGCAGGAGTATCACGTCCCGCTTTGCCGGCGGCAGGGGTTCGGCCGCGATGATTTCCGCAAGCTCCTTGCGGATGCGCTCGGCATGGCCGCCGAATGCATCATGGTTCGCCAGCCACTCCCAGCCGCGCGTGCCGTCGCCGGAGCAGAAGAGGTTCATCGTCCGGCGTTGGGTGCGGCCCTGCGGGTCGGGCGCCATGACCGCCATCGAGCCGAACGTGTTCAGGGCCCAGCGGTCAACCTCGGTGCCTTCCGAGTTCCAATAGAATATCTTGCGGCGCTGGAAGTTGGCGGTGACGTAGCGATGGGCGACCGCGCTGTCCTTCAGCTTCGCATCGATGCCGGAAAGCAGCGCGAGCTTCTCGGCCGTCGGTACGTCGAACGGGTCCTGCTTCACCGGCGGACGGTATTGGCCCTTTGCCGGCTGGGCCGGGCCCATGTCTTTCGGAAAGCCGGGCAGCATAGTCGCGGCCTTGGCGTTGGCAAAGGCGCGGTCGAAGCACGCCGGGATTGCCGCGAGGTCGGCGGTGGCGGCAAAGCCCCACGTGCCCTTGTACAGGGTTCTGATACCGATGCCGCGCTCGTTCGCGCCGTCGTTGGTTTCGAGGTTGCCGTCATAAAGCATCAGCCGCTCGCCGCGGTCCTCGTCATAGAAACGCGCATCGGCAAAGCTGCAGCCGGCGTCGAGCATGCGCTTGAGCTCGGCTTTCACGGTTGCCGCCGGCCGGTCGGAATCTGTATTCACGTTGAAGCTCCTTTCAAGAGAGTTAGGAGTTAGGGGTTAGGAGTTAGGAGTCGGAACTGCTAACTGCTAACAGCTAACTACGAATTTGACGCTACATTATGCCATCAGGTTGCGTCTTGGCAAGCGGAAGAATAGGGAAGCGGGCTGGTGGTCAAGTGGTCGAGCGAGAAGACGAGAAGCACGAGCTTGACTTAGCGCGTAACTCGCTGCATGATGTTCGCGAGGAAGACACGCCATGAACTTCAGAATCCGCTACTGCCTGTGTGCGGTCCTGCTGGTCGCTGCCGCGTTTGGCAATGGTTGGGTCGGGCAGCAGTTGGTCAACCGACCAAACGGCGATACGTTTGATGCCCAGCCAACCTCGGCTGTTGACCACAGTGGTCATCCGTGGGTAGCTTGGGTAGGCCACTATGGCGACACGACGCTGCTCTGGTCTCGGTGGCTTGACACCCACTGGGAACCTCAGCGAGGAGTCAGTGCGAACGCCCCTGGGGTCTGGCAGCGCTTCAGGCCTGACCTTGCGTTCAATGAGCAGGGCAGGGCATGGCTTGTTTGGCACAATGCCCACGAGGACAATACCCGCGACATCGCCGCGTGCTTCTGGGATGGCTCTCGGTGGACACCGGAGCAGCAGGTCAATCAGCCTGATTCGACCGACGTGGACTTCGCGCCCAAGGTTGCCTGTGGCGGCGGGCAGGTCTGGTGCGTCTGGTATGGAGGGCCGACCGACGTGTCGCCGTACTCGGTCTTCGCCAGCCGCTGGGACCCAGAGCGGGGATCGTGGGAGCCTGAGACGCAGGTCAGCCCGCCGGATGGCAATGAACACTGGTGGTGCGATGTCACAGTTGACGCGAATGGAACACCGCACGTGGTCTGGTGCGAACTGGCCGCAACCGACAACTACCCCTTCTTCATCAACTACAGCTACTACGACGGGCACCAGTGGGCAGGCCCGATCAGAGTCAATGACACAGCCGGAGTATGTGCCGCGCCCTGGGCAGCCCCACGCATCGTGACTGACCGCGAGGGCACGATGCACGTATGCTACACGGGGGTTGCCGTGGGCGCCACTGGCCGCGACATCTTCTACAGCCGGAATGATGGCTCTGGCTGGACGCCGTCGGTGCGAGTGACTCAGGACACTGCCGACAACTACAGCGAGTGGTACTCGGACATCGCCGCAGACCGACCCGACAATGTCTGGGTCACCTGGGACCGCCAGGGCGAAGGCTCGGACCAGTTCCGGGTGTACGCGGCTCACTTCGACGGCCTGCTTTGGTCAAGCGAGCAGCGTCTGGATGATGATAGCGCATCACGCCGCGAGAACTGTCCGTCTGTGTGCTTGGATTCGACTGGGTGCCCCTGGGTGTTCTGGAACGACGAGTCCAATGGCGGCGATGTGTATTTCAACCGATACTTGGGGAGCGGAGTGGCCGAACCGGCGGCTGCTACTCTCAACTCGTCGCCCTGTGTCATCGCGAGTCCGAACCCATCTACTGGAACAGTAACCATTGAATGTGGCGTCCCGCTCGCGCCGGGCGCAGGGATCTGCATATTCTCCCAAGATGGAAGGCAAGTCAGGAGGCTCGCGCCCGGCCTGACTCAACCAGGTGGTTCTCCCACAACGTCTACCTGGGACGGTACGGACGAACTCGGCAGGAGCGTTCCGGGGGGAGTGTATCTGGCAGTGGTTGAGGGTCAGGCTGGAGTCCGAGCGAAGCTGGTGAAGCTGGACTAGCTCGGAACAAAGGAACCCGACGCGCCCAAACGCTTCGCGCCGGCAACCCCGTCGCTTTGAGCTATCGCGGTTCGCTTGACAGGAGGCCCAGTCAGGCGTTAAGATAAGCTAGAGACTTAGATTGACCCGTTCCCAATACATGCGTCCGTTCGTCGTGCTGCTGGCGGCTGTTGTGCTGCTCGGCGCGGGCTGCGCGTACTACAACACCTTCTACAATGCCCGGTCATCCTACCGCGACGGCCTGAAATTGAAGGACCAGGACCAGAAGACTCAGGCCAAGGCGAAGTTCGATAAGGCAATTGAGAAATCGGCCCTGGTTATCAAGCACTGGCCGAAATCACGGTGGGTAGATGACGCGCTGTTCCTCGTCGGCGCCAGCTACTACCAGGAAGGCCAATACGCCAAGGCGATCCGGGAGTTTGACCAGTTGAGCCTGGCCTTCCCGAATTCCGGCCTTGTACCGGAGAGCGAGTTGTACCGCGGGCTGGCCCTGCTCGCGGACAAGCAGTACGGCACGGCCCGGCTGGCACTGGATGCGGTGAGGCAGAAGTACCCGAGGTTCGCCAGCGATGCCGCGTACAACCTCGCGAAGTCGTTCATTGACCGGGATGAGCTGGAACGGGGGACTGATTCGCTGGCAGCTTTCGTCGAGCGGTTTCCGAAGTCCCGCTTCCGCCGCCCCGCGGTGCAGTTGCTCGCCGACGCCTCGTTTGAGCTGAAGCGGTACGCCGACGCCGAGAAGTGGTACGCGTTCTATGCCCGGCTGAGCACGGACCCGAAGGAGCGCGCGCTGGCCAAGCTGAAGATTGCCGCCTGTCGGTACGAGCAGGGCAAGTATGAGGAAGCGATTGCCGAGGTCACCGACGTGCTCGGCCGGTACCCGGAGCTGGACGACGAGGCGAGCCTGCTGCTCGGCAAGGCGCTGACCGCAACCGGCAAGCAGGCGGAGGCGCTTGCTGCCTGGGTCAAGGTAAGGGGGTCGGGCGACTTCGGAGCCGAGGCCGCGTTCCGCGTCGGCAAGTACCATGAGGAGGCGGCCGACTTCGTCAAAGCGCGCGCGTACTACGATACGTCCAAGACCCGACGCGCGTATTCGGACTACGGGGTGCTGGCAGTGAAGCGGCTCGCGCTGCTGGACGCGCTGGCCGCCCGCGAGACCGGCAAGAAGACCGGCGGCGACTCGCTGACGTCGGCCGAGGCGATGTTCCTCGTCGCCGAGGTGAACAACCTGAACCTCGGGGACTATGACAAGGCGATGGGTTTGTACCAGAAGGTCTACGATTCCTTCCCGGATACGGACTGGGCAGCGAAGGCGCTGTTTGCCAAGGCGTGGATTGTCAGGAACATAAAGAACGATACGGCAGGCGCAGTGCCAATACTGAAGCAGGAGATTGCCGAGTACCCGGAAACCGAGTATGCGGATGAGTCGCGGCGCTGGCTCGGACTGCCGGTGCCCAAGCGCGCGAAGAAGAAGCCGGAGGTTAAACCGGAGACGACCGCCGCCGTTCCGCCGGCCGGGGAATCTTCGACGCTGCCCGGGATTGAGCCGATGCCGACGGAGTCTCTGCCCGGTGACACGGGCGAGTTTGCGGCCAGGCGGGGGCCCGATATGCTCCCGCGCGGGCCCCACGCGCCCGGCCGGTTCCCCACGGGGACTGTCCCCGAACGGGGACTGTCCCCAGAGTCAGGCGTGAGTCCGGCAGGGAAACCTGATACCGGGACGAAAGGACAGCGGCCAAGAACCGGGGATCAGGGGCCAGGGGTCAGGGGGCAGGGAGGCAAGGACACGATTCCCCTGCCGAAGCCGCCCGCGTCCGGCCCGGACACGGCCGCAGAAGCCAAGCAGACGGAGAAGCCCGAATCGGTGAAGCCAGCGGCTATGGTCCAACTCGAAATCGCGCACTTTGCGACCGACTCGTGGCGGATACAGGCCGAGGACTCGGCGCGGCTCAGGACCGACGCGGATTCGCTCAAGGCACACCCGGACGTGAAGCTGGTGATTGTCGGACACTGCGACCCGCGGGCGAGCGAGACGTACAACCGTGAACTCGGGCGGAGGCGTGCGCAGGTGGTCAAGGAATTCCTGGTTGCGGCCGGCATCAGCGCGGACCGAATCAGCGTGCGCAGCGAAGGCAAGAAGCGTCCGATTTCCACGAAGCCCGACGAATACTGGCTGGACCGGAGGGTAGAATTCGAGTTCCGCTGAGGCCGGTACTCTGTCCAGTTGTTCAGGCTCGCGAGTTATGCGCGGGCGTTTTTTCCGTCTGGCTTGAAGCACCGGAAATCGCCCGCGCGATTCAGCCGGGCCAGTTCCTCAACGTCAAGGTCTCAACCGGGGTTGACCCATTGCTCCGGCGGCCCATTTCGGTAGCCGACGTCGAGGCAGGGCGTGTGCGGCTGGTGTTTCGGGTGGTCGGGCGCGGGACAGCGTTGCTCAGTCACGTCCGAACAGGTGACGAACTCGACGTGCTCGGGCCCTTGGGACGGCCGGTGCCGGAAATGCGCGGCAAGGACGTGCTCATCTGCGGCGGCGGAA
Organism: uncultured bacterium; assembly: GCA_964597845.1. GTDB lineage: Bacteria > Hydrothermota > Tepidihabitantia > Tepidihabitantales > Tepidihabitantaceae > UBA2258. The sequence continues at coordinate 8,538 of CAZQZR010000055.1, forward strand.
TCGGCGCAGCGCCGCTGCTGTTCCTGGCGCGGCGGCTGACAAAGGCAAATCGGCCGCGGGTGTTCGTCGGGGCGCGCACCAAGACGGAGTTGCTGCTCCTGAGAGAGTTCCGCGGTCTCGGGGCAAAGGTCGCAGTCGCGACCGATGACGGCAGCGTTGGGCATCATGGGGTGGTGACAGAACTGGTTGAGGCCGAAGCCAAAAGCCAAAAGCCAAAAGCCAAAAGGCAAAACGGCCAAGGGCGGTCAGCGGTTGGCGGTAAGCGGTTAGCGGTGCTCGCCTGCGGGCCGAGACCGATGCTCGCCGACCTTGTGAAGCGTCTTGACCCGATTCCGGTGTGGGGCTTTGTCGAGGAACGAATGGGCTGCGGTACCGGCATCTGCTACTGCTGCGCGCTGCCGAAGAAGGGCGGCGGGCACGTCCGGTTCTGCGAAGAAGGGCCGGTCGTGCGGCTGAACGAGGTAGTGCTGTGAATGCCACGGTGACAATCGGCCGGACGACGTTTGCGAACCCGGTGCTGGCGGCATCTGGGACGTTCGAGTTCGGGCTCAAGTTCCCATCAGTGGCGAACCGGCTCGGCGGAGTAGTCACAAAGGCGATAACCATGCAGGCGCGAGTCGGCAACCCGCCGCCGCGAATCTGCGAGTTCCCGGGCGGCATTCTGAACTCGGTCGGGCTTGAGAATCCCGGCATCGAGAAGTTCTGCACCGAGATCGTGCCGCGAACCGCGAAGCTGAAAAGCCGGGTGGTCGTGAACGTCGCGGGGTTCACGGTCGAGGAGTATGGAGAGCTGGCGGCGAGGCTGGACTCGGAGCCGGTGGACGCACTGGAAGTCAACGTCTCCTGCCCGAACGTCAAAGAGGGCGGAGCATTGTTCGGACAGCAACCGCAGGTGGTCGAGGCGATTACCGCGATTGTGCGCAAAGAGACGACCAAGACCATTATCATCAAACTCACGGCCAACTTCGTGGACCCGGTTGAGACTGCAAAGGCGGCCGAGGCTGGCGGCGCGGACGGAGTTACGCTGATTAACACATTGTTCGGGCTGGCGTTGGATGAGAACGGCCGGCCCTTTCTCGGTGGCAGGACCGGCGGAGCTTCGGGCCCGGCGCTCAAACCCTTCGCCCTGTTCTGCGTGGACCGGGTCGCGGCCGCGGTGAAGATCCCGATTGTCGGGTGCGGCGGCATCATGAATGCGCAGGATGCGCTCGACTTCCTGAGTGCCGGGGTGCGGATGGTGCAGGTCGGCACCGCGAGCCTCGTGAATCCTGAAGCGGCGCTCGAAGTCTGGACTGGGCTGAAGGAGTATTCTGCAAAGAACCGGCTGATCGGCTGGGAGCAGATTGTGGGCCGAACCAGGAGGCATGGAGGGTGAGGGTCGAAGTTAGATGTCAGAAGCTAGATGCCAGAAGTCAGACGACACGAAGTGTCGCCCTGAGCGAAGCGAAGGGTCTCTGGAAACGACGATTCTTCGCTGCGCTCAGAATGACACACTGGTTGGACATGGTGGAAGTCACCAATGCAGGAGGCTGGCGGCGGGTTAGGCATGAGGACGGAAGGATGTGTGCGTGACTAAGATTGTGCTGGCGATGAACGTGGAAGGCGAGAGAGGCGCGATCGACCTGCTGAGCCGTATCGGCAGCAAGGTTGACGTGTACAAGATTGGCATTGACCTGTTCACAAGGACGGGGCCGGAGCTTGTGCGCGAGTTCGTACGCCGCGGGGTCGACGTTTTTCTCGACCTGAAGTATTCGGATATTCCCTCGGTTGTGGGTAAAGCGGTGGAGGCGGCTTCAGAACTGAACGTGGCCATGCTGACCGTTCACACGATGGGCGGGCCGAAGATGCTCCTGCAGGCCGCAACCGCGGCCAACAAGGCAAAGGGAAAGCGACCGCTGATTCTGGGTGTGACCGTGTTGACCAGCCTTGACCAGGCGGCGCTTGAGAAGATAAGCGGGTCAAAGGAGGCTGTGGCGGACCGCGTGCGCAGCCTCGCCGCAATGGCAAAGGAATCAGGCTGTGACGGTGTGGTTGCATCGCCGCATGAGACCGGCATCGTGAAAGAAGTCTGCGGCCGGGGCTTCACTGTCGTCACGCCGGGCATCAGGCTGGGCCAATCCAAGGGCGCGGACGACCAGGCGCGGACCCTCACGCCTGCGGAAGCGGCGAAGGCCGGCGCGGACTACATCGTCGTGGGCCGGCCGATATACGAAGCGCCGGACCCGAATGCGGCAATCGCGGAAATCAGGGCGCAGTTGATGCACGTCGTGGGAGGATGAGTGGCAACAGAACTGGGTGAGATGTTAAAGAAGCATGGTGTGCTGCGGGAAGGACATTTCCTGCTGACTTCGGGCAAGCACTCGGACAAGTACTTTGAGAAGTTTCGGATTCTGGAGGAGCCGGTGGTCTGCGAGGCGTTTGCCAAAGCAGTCGCCGAGCGATTCCGCAACGACCACGTGACTGTTGCCTGCGGGCCAACTACCGGAGGCGTGATTATCGCCTACGAGGTCGCGCGGCAGCTTGGTTGTCGGTGCGTCATCGCCGAGAAGGGAGAGCTGGGCCGCAAGATCGGGCGCGGGTTCCGCCTCGGGCCGGAAGACCACGTGCTGGTGGTTGACGACGTGCTGACAACCGGCGGGTCAATCAAAGAGACGCTGGCCGCAATCGAACCAAGCGGGGCAAAGGTAGTTGGTGTCGGCGTGTTTGTTGACCGCAGCGCCGGGGTCGAGTTTGGCGCGCCGCTGTTTGGATCCTATCGGCAGCAGGTCGCGGCGTTCGAACCGTCAGCCTGTCCGCTCTGCAAGGCCGGCATCCCGCTCGAAGAACCCGGCCGGAGCGGAAAGAAGTAGCGGGCCGCAGTCAGGCCGACAAGTCAGAAGCTAGAAGCCAAAAGCCAACAGTCAAAGCTCCCGGGCCTGACCGACTTGGCTTTTGGCTTTTGTCTTTTGACGGTTGACTTCACACTAGCTCTTCTTTTCCGCTTCGTACTCCTGCTGGCTCGACGCCAGCTCGGATTCGAGCTTCGCAATCTCCCGCATCAGACGCTTCATTTCCTCGTCGGCAACCAGCGGCTCGTCAGGCATCCGGGTGAACCTGCTATAGACCTTGGCGCCGAGGTCGGCCATCTTCTTCTCGATTTCACGGCTCACGCGCATCAGGTCCATCTTGAGCCGGCCGTGACGGGTCAGGTCTTCGGCTTCCTTAAGGGCGGTCTTCGTGGCGTCGGTCAACCAGAGGCGGACGTCATTCCAGAGAACCTCGATATTCTTCTTCGGCATGATTTCAGTGTAGTCCAGCCGGGCCCATAGTCAATCGGCGAGAGTGCCTCACCGGATGACCACCAGCTTGCGGCGCTGGCCGGCGGCGGCCAGCCAGTAAACGCCCGGCTCGAGCGATTCCTGGTTGACGAGTCTGCCGTCGGTTGAGTAGAGGGCTGCTTCCGTTGTCAGCCTGAGCCGCGTACCCGCACGAACCACCGTCGGCCCACTCAGCGAAGGGCGAAGGGCGAGTGGCGATTGGCGATTGGGTTCGCTGATTCCGACCGCCGAGGCCGTGTACGCGTAGTTCATTCGACCGTACGGATAGTGGCTGGTCGGGACGAGCCAAACTGACTGGTAGCCGGTGTCCGAGCCCGGGGCCGAGATTGAGCCGGCCTGAAGCGAATCGAGGTCCATCGTATCAAGCAGGAGCCGGTGGCCGATGGTGTCTTTCGCGACCATGAACGCATGGAAGTTCGCGCCGTCCGCGCCGTCAAAGCCGATTTCGAGGTCGCGGCCTTTCTGGAACAGGATGTACTCGCCGGCCCAGCGGTCGAGGCCGCCGGTGCGCGAGACCGGGTAGGTCGTGTGGTAGGCGGCGTTTGCGAAGCGCGGCACGTGCTCGCCGAAGTAGCCGTATTTACCGGACAGGTACGACGTGTCATTGATGACGTTTGCCAGCACCCACTGGTCGAGCACCTCCTCGAAGCGTTGTGGCAGTCCGGTGGCCGCGAACGCAGAATCAACGCCCGCGATGCTGACGAACGGCGAGGCGACGATGTTGTGAATCAGGTCATTACCGACGCGGCCGCCATACTGCTCGTACAGGAAGAGCGTCCACAGATAGGTTTTGATGTAGTCGGCCCAGGAACCCGTCCATATGGTCAGGTCGTTGTCCGACTGGGTGTTGAACCCGGAAATGGCGTCGGGCACGCCGAAGAGCCACATCGCGAGTTCCGAACAACCCTCATTCACCCACAGCGATTCGGCCTGGTCGTAGTTCCAGTGAATCATGTGCTGAAACTCGTGGGCGGCAATGCTGATGCGGTAGTCGCCGGCCGGGTTATTCGGAGAGCAGTCGAGATAGACGCACTCGACTTCGTTGGAGTGATAGCCCCAGAGCCGCATCGACGTGGTGTCGTAGTATTCGTCGAAGTACTGCCAGAATCCGTCGAAGGAATAGCCGTGGAACTCGCCGACGTTGTAGTAGAGGAGGTAGACAAGCGAGTCATTGTCAATCGCGTCCGGCGGCTGGCCGAACACGGTGGTGTTGTAGTACCAGACCCCGTGGTTTGTGTCCCGCGGGCTGGAATTGTCGAAGCGCTCGAGGATATGGGACACGTCGGCCGAGTCGACGATTCCGGCCGCCCACGACGAGTCGTCAACCATGACATAGCAGTGATTGCCGGTGCCGCGACAAGTCAAAGCGCCCTGAAACTGTACGGGCGGCATCACCGACATGTTCTGCAGCCACATCATCCGGGTATCGCCGATGCGCGGCGGGGCGGTTTGTTGGGGACTGTCCCCGCACGGGGACTGTACCCCTCCGGGCATCGGAACCGGAACCGCGGGCTTCATCGCGTCGAAAACCGGCGTTCCACAATGCCATGACGGGGTCTGAGTAATCAGAGTCAAAACGAGTAGAAACACATTTTCCTCCAGAGGGTTGTTGGACTGGACGACAAGTCTATGCCGGAATCGGCCTGAAGTCAAAAGGGCCGCGCGAGGGGGTCCGTCTTGCCAATCCGCTGCGGGTGCTATTTGCTTGACTTCTCCCGGTGCGGCCTATAATCAAGGCAGCGACGCCGAGCACGGCGACGCAACGAAGTCGCTGCGCAGGTCCTGTCGGCGCCAGTTGGCATAGGGTTACGTCCCAATCGGGAGGTGCTGCATGTTACCTGACCGTATCCGAGGTCTTTGCGCTGGATCCATCACTCCTCACAACCGGGCCTTACGACCATTGGCAGTGCTAGTGGCAATCTATTGCTGTCTGTCGGCTGTCAGCGGACAGTGGTTGGAGACGACAATCTCTCTGCCCGATTCTCTGGTCGGACTAGCCGCGCTGAGGTATCTGGTCTACGACTCACCATTTGCGCCTATGGCAGGGGAGACGTCCGCGCGCGTCAGCCCGGCCGGACATGGTATTGGGACCCGTTCTTAGGCCAGCATCTTGACACGTTTGCGGCCAGAAATCGGGGAAGTGTCCCTCGCCGGTCCCGCAACCGGCAGAAACCGCGCAGGCATAGACCCGGCGCGGGTCTGAGGTCAGTAGTCCTTTATTGCGTCCCCGGGATTCTCCCTTGTGGTTTCGGTCCACCGAAACTCTGCCAATATACCGTGTTTGAGCTCCGGCAGCTTGCGCTTTCCATCACGAAGGTAATACTGAAGCTCAGTTTGGATGTTTCCTGTAGCGTGATGTACGTCCTCTCGCGGATTAGTCGTTACCATAGCCGCTGATATGACCAGGGTGCCGAATGCGTCTCTAGGTATGGCTGCAATCTGCTTCTCATCAGCAAGCGAATATGGGCCATGCCAATGGAGTTTGCTTTCTACCACTTCATACTCCTTTCTTTCATGGGATTATGATTCTATTCTGGGCTGAGTCAAACGGAGTCGGTTGACCCCGTGAGGATTAACAATTATGCTCAGGCATGGAAAACGAAGTGCATCCTCGTCCGTTCTCTTGGTTTCGCAGCGTCTTAGTCCCTCTTGCCGTGGGGATTGCTGCCAACATTGGCTGCTTTCTGGTTGTCTTTCCGCTGCTTCAACACGAAACACTATCTCCGCTTGGTGCCCTAGTCCTTATCAGCGGGCTTAACGTAGTCATCGTGAGTATCGTTGCCTTGGTTCAGACCTTCATGGGAATCCCGCCCGTTGCATAGAGAACTGATTGCTGCGAAGACTGCGATGGCTGAGCAACAGGCAAAAGACAAGGCTAGTGCTGTACAGGCACAGGTTGAACTTGAGTCCAAGATTCGGGCTGATATTCAGGAGAAGTTTCGGAAGCTAGAGCGTGATAATGCTGAGCTTCGCGCACGCACTGGATCATGATTTTTTCCCTCTTTTGGGTGCGTTATCTATATCAATGCCCTGATTTGCTATCTTCACGGGGCAGAGTAATATGGCATATGTCTTTGGTTATATCTTTGAGGTACGAAGGTGGGATATTGCTGGCTTGTGATAGCAAAGCGTATGCTAGTTCTTTTGAGCCTACGGAGCCTGTATGTAAGATGGCAGGGTTGTCTCGTTTCTGTGCTGCTGGATTTACTGGCGTGGGGCACGTAGCGGATTGTGTGATTAGCCAGTTGGGAGGTACATCAGATCGATACATTGACATTGCGCTGTTGCGCGATCTGTCCAACCTGCTCTATAGAGAGTACGGGCGCTCTAGGCGCGATGCGCTTCCAGAGGACAAGAAGATTCCGGTAAATGCGCTTGTGGTTGGCTACAGTAATGATGCGGGGAAGGTTTCTCCGGTCATGTATGGGATTTCTTCGGAGGCATTCTTCCATAGCGAACTGCTGCGGAAGCACTACTGTGTTATTGGAATTACGGACGTTGCTCACCAGTTACTCTTAAGGCATTTTCGGAAGGATATGCCCTTTCGGGAAGCTGCTGGTCTTGCTTACTTGATGCTTGATGCAACTTCGGAGATTAGACCAGAGCAGGTTGGTTCTCCCTTTCGTATTGCTACCATCACAGCATCAGAGGGATACCATGAATTCGTCGAGCCGGAGGAGATTAGCCCGCTTCAGGGGAGAGTGCCTGCTTACAAAGCTGGAATAGCAAAAGTATTTACGGAGACTTTCCAGTGATGCAGAGAATCAAGCACCGCAAGAGTGTCAAGACTACTCTCCGAACAGTAGAACTCTATGAGGATGAACAGTCTTTTGACCGCTTCATGAAGTTAGCGAAGGCAGTCATTGTGGGTGCTGGCAACAAGCACAGGACTAGGAAAACAGGGTAACTTATGGGAGGCTACAGTATGAAGAGGATCATCATGGGGAGCATTCTGCTCTGTGCGATTGCATTGGGGCGGGGCATAGTTGGTAATTACTTTTGGAGCTACCTAGAATGCGATTCAAGCATAACGATGGAGGTTTACCGCGATTCGTCAGGCAGATTACAAACACACCGAACTGGGGGGTATCATGCTGGAGACCCCGGATTGACCAAGATTCGGTTTCTTCCCACAATAACGGCTAAGATGCAAAGGGAGCCTGAGTGTGAGTCCGTGTTAGTATACAAGGCACTTTTATGGTCGCCCATGCGTGAAGAGTGGGAAGCGGTGATTGTGGTTTACAAACCGCCTGATGGAATCCTAGTGGCTTATGGTGCTGAAGGAGAAGGGATTGGTAGCATAGCACAGACGTGGACGCGCCTGCCTACGGTTTCGAAGAAGAAAAACTAGGCTGTTGTGTGTTTTTGCTGAGACAGGTATATAGATACCCTAATGTGAGTCCCCGGAATTATCACGAGAAGTGCTCTATGTGTAGATTCTGGAGGTCGTTAGCCATGGTCCTAATGAGCAGGGCTTCGAGGTCGTTGATGGCCTTGCTGCCCAAGACTTCGTAGGCGGACAGAAAGCGCGCCACGTCTCCCACGTGCAGCTGGTGTTTGCTGAGTCCGGCGGTGAGGAGTTTCGAGCGCATCTTGGCGGAGAGTCGCTGTTCGACCTCAGAGTAAAGGCTCTTCTGCGTCTGGCCAACGTACAGCGCTGAGCCCCGACTGTCGTACAGCGCATATAGCCCCTTCCTGCCTTCGAGTTTTGACTTCAGGGCAGCGCGTTCGTCCTTCTTGGCCGACAAGGACCACGTCACGCGGCGGCGGTGGGGTTGTATGCTGCGGAGTTCCATGATCGGGCTGATACGTAGATCAGTGCCGCTGCGCAAGAGGCGTTTGAGCTGCCGAGTGGTGGGACTGGCCCTGCCAGCCCGCCAGCTCGCGACTGCTTGCTGGGTTACGCCATACTTCCTGGCAATTCGCATCTGTGTTCCTATGCCGTAGACAGAGGCGACCGCCTCCAGCAGCCTCGTGTTCGCATCGCGCTTGGCATCTTGTTGGCCGAACTTCACGCCAAGATCCAGAAAGCGGCCGAACCACTTCTCCCAGGTGCTTTGCAGCACGGGGGCGGATCTCTGGTAGTTCGTTACCATGGGTGCGTGCAGGCCCAACAGCCGGCCAGACTTGGTCTTGCTGCTCGTCCCGAACCTCCTCTGGATAACCGCGAGTAGGGCCTTGAAGACGACCTCGGCACTCGGTCTACGTGGCTGGCGATGCGTTCTAGGTTTTCTCACTGCAACTCCTTTGAGGCGGTTCTGGAGATACTATGCCAGACTAGCCTTCGTCAAGACTGGACGGCGTACTGTTGGCGGACGCGGGACTTGGGTGAAGCGAAAACGGTTGCCATCCCCGATAGTCCCCGGATATGTGTCCTTCGGCGGCCTCGGCGGCCACAGCTTACCGCGCTCGGGCCGGCCGGATTCTGTTTCGGTATTCCTCACAGGCTGCGGCCAATGACGGCGGAGCGCGCTCCTCGAGACCCGTGCCGTGACATTGCTCCACGGGTAAGTTCCGCGGACACAATAAACAATTCTACTCCCGTCAAGGCCGGGCGGGATTTGAACATCATCATGCGCGCCGCGGACATGCCCGTGCTCACGACGGCGCCAGTAGCTTGGCGATGACTCGCTGTTCGAGCGTGGCGACAGCTACCTCTGCGCGTGCACCGTCTGCGCGGTTGTCCCTGAAGTCAGTGTAATAGTTGGACAAGCGAACTCCGTCGACATCTTCGTTATGTCTGAGGTCCACGTATCGCTTGAACTCAATACCTTCCCCGAGTTCCCTGCAGTAGGCGACGACGTCATCCAGCAGCCGGTGTGCCGCAAGGAGTGCCGGTGGCGTAGAGAGCGCCATTCTTTCGTGTGCTCGGCTGAATTCGAGAAGCGGGTCGAGCAGCTTCAACATGCCGGCACCGTCACCGAGCATGGATGCACCGCCATCGTGCTTCTCGAAGCCGAACCAGACCCGCACAGAGGGCTCGTCTGCTCCTCCTACGCGGTTTGAGCGAAGGATCTCCACGCCGATGTGGTCGTGCATTATCACGCGGAGGATTTCTGTGAACCGTTGAGTCCATTTAGACGCGTCGGCTTCAGACTCGGTAAGCGCTGCGTGCCACGCAAGTTTCAACGAGAGGCCGAGCTCGGGCCCCCAGGCAGCCGGACCTTCGGGTTGACGGTACTTGGGTAGTAGGTCCGTAGCCAGTTCGTTGTGCTCGGCCTCCACGAGCGTACTGATGGCCTGTTGCCAGTGGGCATCCTTTCCTTCAAGTTCGTTCGTGCGTTGTACCGCTACCGCCTGAAGCCCGACGCGCAGGTTGTGCAGAAAGTGGGTCCGGAGCAGTGGAAGTGCCTCCTCGAATTTGTACGGAAGACAGACAACGCGCTTGTCGAGCGGCGTAGGTACTTTGTGGTCTGAGTCGTAGAACCTCAGGCGGTTCGTATAGATGTTGTGCGCCTGTGGGTCGACGAGTAATAGGTGCAGAGCTTGGTTTCGTCGTGCCGCGTCCCAGAGTATGGTACGAATGTGCTCGTCGCGGAAAGAATACCCGGCGGAGACAAGGAACTTACATTCCTGCGATTCAAGGGTGTGCTTCACGATGAGAAGAAGCTCCAGCAGTGGCTCAGCATATCCCCATTTCTGCATAGGATAGAGCATCAGGTTCTGTGCTTGTTCTCCGGTGATGAGCTTTATCTGGCTCTCTGGTGTCATGACCGGTAACTTGAGGTAGCCACCCCGATCGCTCTGAAACCAAGTGACACTACCGTGCAACTTGTAGAGCCTGAAGTCAGTGTGCTCGCGCTCGAAATTGGCCGCGTTCCAGCGGACATCAAAACCGTCCTCCAACGCTAGACGGCGCGAATTGCAGAACTGCTCCATGCACGTATCGTAGTTGACCGAGATTATGTCCAGCGGACGGTCGTCGAGGAGGAAACCTCGGAGCGGATCAAGATAGCCTACAGAACTCTCATCCACGATTGCCTTCTGTTTGATGAAGTCCTTCAGCCTGGCGATTAGCCGGTGTAGCATGTTCGAGGTGAGGTAGTTGTCCCCGTTCCCGCGGCATATCCCCATGGCCGGGTCAGACCCCTTCTCCCTGAGGCCGGTGAACGTCTCCAGCAGCATTTCGATGTCAACGGCGCGGCCCAGCGTCTTGGCCCAAGTGTCAAGGTCGGTCACGAGCCGCTGCACTGGCTCCTGTAGCGGGTCGCCGCTCAACGACTCAATGAACTGGGCTACAAACTGGTATGTGTCCGGTACACCCGCCTTGACGGATGCCCCCGCGCCAAGTAGAAACACGACGCTCGACGGACCAGGCGGAACACCTCTCGCATTTCCGTCTTTGGGCAACGTTTGATTCGACTCAGTCATCCGCAGGATTGTGCGGCGGAATCGGGAGGAAGTCAAGTGGTGCAGAACGTGAGCACGCTCGCGGAAGGGGGAGCGGAATGATTGATTCGGGGCGCCAGATGCGAAGCGGAATCGGACGCGGCCTTTTCGGAAGGGATTCGAGTAGGGATTCCAGAGGGGTTTCCACAGGGGATTCCAGTTGGAATTCCATTTGGGATTTCTCTTGGGAATCCATTTGGAACTGAAGAAGGCAGCGCATTTGGGTTTTCACTTGGAACCGAAAAGGGCAGTTCACTTGGGAGTTCATTTGGGTCTTTACTTGGGATTCGACTTGGGGCTCGATTTGGGATTCCACTTGGGACTGCATTTGGATTTCCATTTGGGATTCGACTTGGGATTCCATTTGGGCACAAAGGGCCATCCCCCAGGCCGTGGGGGTACCACGAAAGGTGGCGATTTCGCGGGAAAGTTGTGGGGATTCCGGCCTCAGAAGGGAATCATTGGTTAGGAACTGATACATTCAGGCCGGATTAGGGCCTGAAGAGGAGGAAATATGAAGGCTGCAAAGAAGGCCGCTACAGCCCCAAGTTCCAGGAGAACTGGACTTAGCAAGGCTGCCCGGGACCTTTTGGCCCGGGTGAGGGCCAGCCCGAGTCCGGAACGAGTTTTCGGGCTTGAGCCGGCTGCTGCCGACGCGATGGCGCGCGGCGTAATCGACC